>NZ_CP027792.1:2362454-2694445 GCF_003013695.1 Pulveribacter suum
GGTGGTGCTGCCCACCTCGCTGCTGTTCAACTGGCAGGCCGAGGCCGCGCGCATGGCGCCCGGCCTGCGCGTGCTGGCGCTGCACGGACCGGGCCGCGCGCAGGCCCATGCACACGTCAGCGAGCACGACGTGGTGCTGACCACCTACCCGCTGCTGTGGCGCGATGTGCAGGCGCTGGCCGCCCAGCCCTTTCACCTGCTGATCCTGGACGAGGCGCAGATGGTGAAGAACGCCGGCAGCCGCAGCGCCCGCGCGCTGCGCCGGCTGCAGGCGCGCCACCTGCTGTGCCTGACCGGCACGCCGCTGGAAAACCACCTGGGCGAGCTGTGGGCGCAGTTCGACTTTCTGATGCCGGGCTTTCTGGGCGACTTGCGCAGCTTCAACGTCCGCTGGCGCAAGCCTATCGAGGAGAACGGCGAGACCCTGCGCGCGCAGCTGCTGGCCCGGCGCGTGCGCCCCTTCATCCTGCGCCGGCGCAAGCAGGACGTGGCCGCCGAGCTGCCGCCGCGCACCGAGGTCATCCAGCGCGTGCAGCTGCAGGGCCGCCAGCGCGCGCTGTACGAGGCCGTGCGCACGGCCGCCGACAAGGAGGTGCGCCGCGCGCTGCAGCGCCAGGGCTTTGCCGGCGCGCAGGTGGCCGTGCTGGACGCGCTGCTCAAGCTGCGCCAGGTGTGCTGCGACCCGCGCCTGGTCAAGCGGGCCGGCGTGCATCCGGGCACCGAGCGTGCCAAGCTCGAATGGCTGGCGGGCGCCCTGCCGGCCCTGGTGGCCGAGGGGCGGCGCGTGCTGGTGTTCTCGCAGTTCGCCGCCCTGCTGGCGCTGGTCGAGGAGCAGCTGGACGCGCTGGCCCTGCCCTGCCTGAGCCTGACGGGCCGCACGCCGCCGCGCGAGCGCGGCGCGGTGGTGCGGCGCTTCCAGGCGCTGGAGGCGCCGGTGCTGCTGGTCAGCCTGAAGGCCGGCGGCACGGGCCTGAACCTGACCGCCGCCGACACGGTGATCCACCTCGACCCCTGGTGGAACCCGGCCGTGCAGGAGCAGGCCACGGCGCGCGCCCACCGCATCGGGCAGCACCTGCCGGTGTTCGTCTATCAGCTGGTGGTGCAGGGCAGCATCGAAGAGCGCATGCTGGAGCTGCAGGCGCGCAAGGCGGCGCTGGCGCACAGCGTGCTGGGGCACGACGGCGCGGGTGCCCTCAAGTTCAGCGAGGCCGACCTGCACGCCCTGCTGGCGCCGCTGGCCGAGCTGGCGGACCACCCGCTGCATGTCCCCGATGAGGACGCGCGGCGCTGGGGCGGCACCGGCCGGCGCCGCGGTGAAATATGAGTGTTTTTGCCTCCCAGCGCTTACTGGGCAAGCGCCGGCAGCTATCCAAACAATAGCAAACAGCCCGTTTGCCCGGGCCTAGGTGTTGCGCGCCCGGCGCTCGTCGCGCTTTTTCTGCTCGGCCTTGCGCGCGGCGCGCTCCTTCTCGCGCTCGTCAGCCGCGGCCTGCCAGGCGGCGTACTCCTGCGGCGTCTCCAGCGTCACGCGGCCGAAGGCGCCGCCGCGCAGGTCGGTCAGCACGATCTCGGCGGCCTTTTGCAGGTTCAGCCGGCCGCCGCTCATCACGGCGCCGCGCTTGCGGGCGATGCGCTCGAGCAGCTCATCGTCGTGCAGCGCGGCGATGGCGCCCGCCTCCAGCGCCAGCTTGTAGCGCCCGTCCAGCAGCGCGGCGTAGTGGTGTTTCAGGTAGCCCAGCAGCGCCAGGGTCACCTCTTGCTCGTCATAGGCATTGCGGCCCACGGCGCCGCTGGCGGCCAGGCGCTCGCCGCTTTCGACCACGGTGATGCGCGGCCACAGCATGCCGGGCGTGTCCCACAGGTAGAAGTCGTCCTCCAGCACGATGCGCTGCTCCTGGCGGGTGACGCCGGCCTCGTCGCCCGTCTTGGCCTGGCGCTTGGCCGACAGGGTATTGATGAGGGTGGACTTGCCCACGTTGGGCACGCCCACGATCAGCACCCGCATGGGCCGCGCCATGCCCCGGCGCGTGGGCGCCAGCTGGCGGCAGCCATCGATCAGGCGGCGCGCCGGCGCGGGGTCGGAGGCGTCCAGCGCGATGGCGCGCGTGTCCTTGCGGGCGTTGAACCAGTCCAGCCAGACCAGCGTGCGCGCCGGGTCGGCCGCATCCTGCTTGTTCAGCACCTTCAGCGTGGGCCGGTGGCCGGTCAGCTCGGCCAGCAGCGGGTTGGCGCTGGAGGCGGGCAGGCGCGCGTCCAGCAGCTCGATCACCACGTCGATGTCCTTGATGCGCTCGGCGATCGCCTTGCGCGTCAGGTTCATGTGACCGGGAAACCACTGGATGGACATGGGGCGTAGCTTTCAATAAATGACGGGTGAAGCCGCCAAGGATAAGCGCCCCGGGCGTGCCTTTCAGCCCCCGCGCAGCGCCGCCCGCAGCTGCTCGCCCACCTGCGGGCGCTCGGCGAAGGGGTCGGCCGGGTTGCGGGCGTGCACGATGTCCTCCATGCGGCTTTGCACGTTGCCCAGGGCCTGCGGATGGCTGTAGATGTAGAACTGCCCGGCGGCCACGGCGCCAAAGACCTTGTGCGCCACGTCCTGCGCGCTGACCTTGCCGCTGGCCACGGCCTTGGCCGTCATGGCGGCGCTGATGCGCTGGCTGGGGGACGGCTGCTCGCCGTGCATGCCCTGGGGCCGGTTGCGCTCGCTCATCGTGATGCCGGTGGGCACGAAGTACGGGCACAGCACGCTGGCGCCCAGCTGATCCGTGACCAGCGACAGGTCGTGGTACAGCGTCTCGCTCAGGGAGACGACGGCGTGCTTGGTCACGTTGTACACACCCATGTTGGGCGGGTTGAGCAGGCCGGCCATGCTGGCCGTGTTGACGATGTGGCCGCGCCAGGCGGGGTCGCTTCGGGCGGCCGCCAGCATCATGGGGGTGAACAGGCGCACGCCGTGGATCACGCCCCACAGGTTCACGCCCAGCACCCACTGCCAGTCGGCCACGGTGTTTTCCCACACCAGGCCGCCCGAGCCCACGCCGGCGTTGTTGAAGACGAAGTGCGGCGCGCCGAAGCGCTCGTGCACGTCGCGCGCCAGCTGCTCCATCTGGGCGGCGTCGGACACGTCCACGCGCCGCGCCAGCACCTCGCAGCCGGCGGCCTGCGCCTCGGCGGCGGCCGCGTCCAGCGCGTCCCGCTGCACGTCCACCAGCACCAGGCGCATGCCGCGCTGCGCACCGATGCGCGCGCATTCCAGCCCGAAGCCCGAGCCGGCGCCGGTCAGCACCGCGGTCTTGCCTTGAAAGTCGTCGATCATGGAGTCTCCTGTCGTGTCATTGTTGTCGGGTGGCAGAGCATGTCGATGTGGGGGATGCCGTCCTCCACGTACTGCGGCGACACGGCCTGAAAGCCCAGCGCGCCGTAAAAGCCCTGCAGGTGCGCCTGGGCGCTGAGGCGGATGGCCTGCCCCGGCCACACGGCCTGGCAGCGCGCCATGCCCTCGCGCATGAGGGCCTGGCCGGCGCCCGCGCCGCGTGCCTCGGGCGCGATGACGACGCGGCCGATGGCGGGCTCGGCCCCCTGCACGCCCCGGTCCACCACCCGCAGCGTGGCCAGCAGCGGCCCGCCGGGCGCGCCGCGGCCCAGCAGGTGCCAGGCCCGGGTGTCGGCATCGTCCACCTCCTGGTAGGCGCAGCGCTGCTCCACCACGAACACGCGGCAGCGCAGCGCCAGCGCCTCATGCAGCGCCCGCGCCGGCAGCTCGTCCAGGCGCGCCCAGGTCCAGTGCCAGTGCCGGGCGGCGGCCATCAGACCAGCTTGACGAGCTGCTTGCCGAAGTTCTTGCCCTTGAGCATGCCCAGGAAGGCCTCGGGCGCGGCGGCCAGGCCCTCGGCCACGCTCTCGCGCGGGCGCAGCTTGCCGGCAGCCACCAGGCCGCCCAGCTCCTTCAGCGCCTCGCCCCACACCTCCATGTGCTCGCTGACGATGAAGCCCTCCACCCGCATGCGGTTGACCAGGATCAGGGCCGGGTTTTGCAGCGGCAGCGGCTGGCCGTCGTAGCCGGCGATCATGCCGCACACGGCCACGCGGGCAAACGCGTTGGAGCGCAGCAGCACGGCGTCCAGGATGTGGCCGCCGACGTTCTCGAAGTAGCCGTCGATGCCGTTCGGGCAAGCGGCCTTCAGCGCGGCGGACATGGAGCGCAGGTCCGGATGCTGGCGGTGGTCGATGCACTCGTCAAAGCCCAGCTCCTCGGTGGCGTAGCGGCACTTGTCCGGCCCGCCGGCAATGCCCACCACGCGGCAGCCGCGCGCCTTGGCCAGGGCCGCAAAGGCGCTGCCCACGGCGCCGGTGGCGGCGCTCACCACCAGGGTCTCGCCTTCCTTGGGGTTGATGATCTTCACCAGGCCGTACCAGGCCGTCACGCCGGGCATGCCCACGGCGCCCAGGTAGTAGGACAGCGGCACGTGCGTGGTGTCCACCTTGCGCAGCGCGCCGGGCTGGCCCGCGTCCACCACGCTCCACTCCTGCCAGCCGCCCATGCCGACGACCTTGTCGCCAGGGGCAAAACCGGGGTGGCGGCTCTCCGCCACCTCGCCCACGGTGCCGCCGATCATCACTTCGCCCAGCCCCTGGCTGGCGGCGTAGCTCTTGCTGTCGTTCATGCGTCCGCGCATGTACGGGTCCAGGCTCAGGTAGTGGTGGTGCACCAGCACCTGGCCGTCTTGCAGCGGCGGGGTGTCGGTGGTGACGAGCTTGAAGTTGCTGGCCGTGGCCTCGCCCTGGGGGCGGCTGTCGAGCAGCATTTGCTGATTGCGTGGCATGGTGGTCCTTTCCCCTCATGGAGGGTTTCTGGCTATGGTTTTGATAGCTGCCAGCGCTTGCCAGTCAAGCGCCAGAGCCCGATTTCATTGAAAAACGGCGGTCAGTCCGCGGGTACGTCGGCGGCGCCTTCGGGGCGGTGCAGGTAGCGGAAGGTGCCGGTGGCGTGGCTGCACACCCGGCCCTCGGCGTCGTGCACCGTGCCCTCGACGAAGGCCGTGGTGCGCGTGCGGTGCAGCAGCCGGCCGCGCGCCACCAGGGCGCCGCGCGCGGGCTGCAGGAAGCTGGTCTTCATCTCGATAGTGACCACGCCCATGTCCGGCTGCAGGCTGCGGGCGGCCACGGCCATGGCCACGTCCAGCAGCGTCATGGAGGCGCCGCCGTGCACCACGCCGAACGAGTTCAGGTGCTGCGCGCGCGGCGCGTAGCGCAGCTCGGAGGCGCCGCCTTCCATGTGGTGCAGGGTGAAGCCCAGCTCCCGCACGAAGGGCACCTCGGGGCCGAAGTCCAGCACGTTCGCGGCTCCTGCTGCGCGCGTCAGCCGACCAGGGCGCTCACGCCGCCGTCCACCGCCATCCACTGGCCGGTGATGTGCTTGCCGGCGTCGCTGGCGTACAGCAGCGTGAGGCCCTTCAGGTCTTCGTCGTCACCCAGGCGGCGCAGCGGCGCCTGGGCCGCCATGCGCTCCTCGCCCAGGGTCTCGATCAGCACGCTGGCCATCTTGGTCTTGAAAAAACCAGGGCAGATGGCGTTCACGTTGATGCCGTGCATGCCCCACTCGGCTGCCAGCGCGCGCGTGAAGTTCAGCACCGCGCCCTTGGAGGTGTTGTAGGCGATGGTCTTCATCTCGACAGGATTGCCGCCCAGCCCGGCGATGGAGGCCACGTTGATGATGCGCCCGCCCTTGCGCGGGATCATGTCGGCGCGCGCAATCGCCTGCGACAGCAGAAAGTAGCCGCGCACGTTCAGGTTCATCACCTTGTCCCAGGCGGCGGTGGGGTGGTCCTCGGCCGGCGCGCCCCAGCTGGCGCCGGCGTTGTTGACCAGGATGTCCACCCGGCCCAGCTGCTGCAGGGCCTCGGCGGCCAGGCGCTGGATGTCGTCCTCGCTTGCGCAGTCGGCAGCGATCCACTGCGCGTCGATGCCGGCGGCTTTGAGCTCGGCGGCAGCCTGCTGCAGGTCTTGCGCCTTGCGCGAGGTGATCAGCACGCGCGCACCGGCCTCGCCCAGGGCATGTGCCATCTGCAGGCCCAGGCCGCGCGAGCCGCCAGTCACCAGGGCGGTCTTGCCCGAAAGGTCAAAGAGTTGTTGCATCGTGCGCGCCATGGAGTCTCCGCTGGGTGTTGTGGCAGTAAAAGGCAAGGGGCCGCCCACTGCGGCCCGGCAGCGACTATTGTGTATGCCGCCCCGCGCGCCGCGCTGTCGCGTGCGCGATTGCCGCAGCGGCCGGCGCCTTGTCGCGCAGGCGAGTCCCTCACGCCTGCATTGAAAGCCGTGGTGGCTAGACTGGCCCGCCTGGCCCCGGCCCCCCGCCGGCGGCCATCACAACGAAGGAGACACCACCCGATGACCATCCGCCAACTGCTGGGCGCCGCCGCCGCGAGCGCCGCCGTGCTGGCCGCCCTGCCCGCTGCCCAGGCCGAACTGCTGATCGGCCAGACCACCTCCGTCACCGGTCCCGTGGCCGCCAGCGTGGGCGAGACGCTGGTGGGCGTGCGGCTGTACCTGGACAGCGTCAACGCCAAGGGAGGCGTGCATGGCGAGCAGATCAAGCTGATCACGCTGGACGACAAGTTCGAGCCCGCGCTGGCCGGCGAGAACGCCCGGCGGCTGATCGAGCAGGACAACGTGCTGGCCCTGTTCATGAGCCGCGCCACGCCGCACACCGAAGCCATCTTGCCGCACCTGGCCAAGAACAACATCGCGCTGGTGGCGCCCTCCACCGGCGCCATGGTGTTCCACCAGCCGCCCAATCCGCTGGTGTTCAACGTGCGCTCGAGCTACCAGGCCGAGACGGAAAAGGCCGTGGAGCACCTGCACACGCTGAACGTGCGCCGCATCGCCGTGGTGCATGTGGACGACAGCTTTGGCGAGGACTGCCTGGCCGGTGCCGAAAAGGGCTTTGCGAAGACCGGGCTCAAGCCCGTGGCCGTCATCCGCGCCGACCGCGCCAAGCCCGACTTCGCAGCCATCGTGCCGCAGCTGGTCAAGGCCGACGCCCAGGCCGTCATCTGGATCGGCTCCAGCGTGGCCGTGAGCGGTGGCGTGAAGGCGCTGCGCCAGCAGGGCTCGTCCATGCAGGTGATCACCGTGTCCAACAACGCCTCGGCGGGCTTCACCAAGCAGCTGGGCGACGCGGTGCGCGGCGTGATCGTGACGCAGGTCTTTCCCAGCGAGCGGGCCATGAGCTACGCCATCAACCGCGAGGCCACGGCCCTGGCCAAGGCCGCCGGCGCCACGCTGTCGCCATCGGTGATGGAAGGGTTTGCCTCGGCCAAGGTGCTGGTGGAGGGCCTGCGCCGCGCCGGCCCCAAGCCCACGCGCGAGAAGATCGTGGCCGCGCTGTCGGGCATGGGCCACTACGACCTGGGCGGCCTGGAGCTGGGCTACGGCCCCGGCGACCGCACGGGGCTGTCGTTCGTGGAGCTGTCCATCATCGACGGCAGCGGGCAGTTCCTGCGGTAGGTGGCGTGGCGGGCCTTGACGCCCAATCGGCATCCAGCGCCCGCCAGTCAAGCGGTCGCAGCTACATAAATAATAGCAATTCGGCGCCCGCCAGGGTTGCGCGGCGCCGCCTGGAAGCTGCCCCGCCTACGCCCGCACCACCCGCGCCCGCCGTGCTGCGCCGCCTGGGCGCGGGTGGTGCGCGCGCCGGCCTAGAACACGCCCAGCGCCAGCCCCGCAGCCAGTGCTTCACCCAGCGCGCTGCAGCGCTGCAGCTCGTGCGCTGCAATGCGTTTGGGCGCGGCGATGGCCTCGGGCGTCTGCGCGTGGGTGCAGACGATGAGCGGCTCGGCCACGGCCCTCAGGCGCCAGCCGGTAGCGATGCGCGCGATCTGCCGCGCCGCGTTGTGCCCGTCGCTGCCGGCGCAAATCAGGCTGGCGTAGGGCCGGCCGTTGATGCGCTCCAGCACCGGGTAGTAGCAGCGGTCGAAGAAATCCTTGAGCTGCCCGCTGACGGCGGCCAGGTTCTCCGGTGTGGCAAACAGATAGCCGTCGGCGGCCAGCATCTCGGCCGGACCCGCCTGCGCGGCGTGCAGCAGCCGCGCCTGCACGGCCGGCTCGCCCGCTGCGCCGCCCCGCGCGGCCTCGGCCATCTGGGCCGTGCCGCCGGTCAGCGAGTGATAGACGATGAGCAGGGTCTTGGTGCCAGCCATGCCTGCATTGTGGCCAGGCGGCCGCTCAGAAGGCGTCTTCGGCCAGGGCGGCGCAGGTGGCGTCGCGCTGGCGCACCACCTGCAGCCAGGCGCCGATGCGCGGCAGCTCGTAATGGAAGAAGTAGCGGCAAGCGCCCATCCGGCCTGCGTTGGCAGCTATCGAAAGCGAAGCATCCTGGGACAGTACGACGTGCGCCACGTCCAGCCACACCCAGGCCAGCACCACGTGCCCGAAGGCCTGCATGTAGGGCACAGCATTGGCCAGCGCCTCGCCTGGGTTGCCCGTGGCCCACGCGGCCTGGGTGGCCGCGCCCACCTCCTGCAGCGCCTGTTCGAGCTGCTGCGCGTAGGGCGCCAGCTCGGGCGTCTGCCGTGCCTGGGCGATGGTGGCGCCCACGGTGCGCGCCAGCAGCTGCAGCCCGGCGCCGCCCTGCATGACCACCTTGCGGCCCAGCAGGTCGGCGGCCTGGATGCCGTGCGTGCCCTCGTGGATCATGTTCAGCCGGTTGTCGCGCCAGTACTGCTCCACGGGGAAGTCGCGCGTATAGCCATAGCCGCCGTGGATCTGGATGGCCAGGCTGTTGGCCTCCAGGCAGAACTCGCTGGGCCAGCTCTTGGCGATGGGCGTCAGCACCTCCAGCAGCAGGCGGGCGTCGGCCGCCGCCTGCCCCTGGCCCGTGCGGCCCTCATCCACCAGGCGCGCGCAATACAGGTTGAGCGCCAGCGCGCCCTCGCAATAGCTCTTTTGCGCCAGCAGCATGCGCTTGACGTCGGCGTGCTCGATCAGGCGCACCTGGGGCGCGCTGGCGTCCTTGCCGCCGCTGCCGACGGGGCGGCCCTGCAGGCGCGTCTTCGCATAGTCCAGGCTGGCGTAGTAGCCGGCCAGGCCCAGCATGGTGGCGGCCATGCCGATGGAGATGCGGGCCTCGTTCATCATGTGGAACATGCACTTGAGGCCCTCGCCCGGCTGGCCCACCAGGTAACCGATGGCGCCTGCGCTGCCGCGCACCGGGTGCCTGCCCTCGCCGAAGTTCAGCAGCGTGTTGGTCGTGCCGCGCCAGCCCAGCTTGTGGTTCAGCCCGGCCAGGGCGACGTCGTTGCGCTCGCCGGTCAGCCGGCCTTCGGTGTCCACCAGATGCTTCGGGCAGATGAACAGCGAGATGCCCTTCACGCCCGGCACCAGCTTGCCATCCGGCCCGGGGATCTTGGCCAGCACCAGGTGGACGATGTTCTCGGTCAGTTCGTGGTCGCCGCTGCTGATCCACATTTTGTTGCCGCGCAGGCGGTAGCGCGGGCCCAGCGGGTCGGCTTCGAAGCCCTCGCCATCGCCCGTGGCGCGCGTGGCGATGTCCGACAGCGACGAGCCCGCCTGCGGCTCGGACAGGCACATGGTGCCGGCCCAGCGGCCGTTGAATTCGTTGGCGGCAAAGACCTGCTGCTGCAGCGGCGTGCCGTGCACCAGGATGGCGTTGGCGTTGCCCGTGGTCAGCAAGTTGGAGCCGATGCTGATGGACGCGCAGGCAAAGAAGCTGTTGGCCGCCGACTCCACCAGGTACGGCAGCTGCATGCCGCCCAGCGCGTAGTCCTGCGCGGCGCTGAGCATGCCGCTTTCGGCATAGGCCAGGCGCGCGTCGTGGGTGCATTGGGGCAGGATGACCTTTTCGCCGTCGAACTGCGGCTCCTGCGTGTCCACCGTGCGGTTGAACGGCGCGTACTTCTCGCGCGCGATGCGCTCGCAGGTGTCCAGCACCGCGCCGAAGGTCTCGCGCGAGTGGTCGGCGAAACGCTCGCGCGCGGTGAGCGAGTCCGCTTGCAGCCAGTCGTGTACGAGGAAGTCGAGGGTGGAGCGCAGGGGTGAGGTCATGCCGCAAATTATGGGCAGGCCGGGGCGCTGGCGGATGTCCGATGCGCGACGCCCCGGCGGGCGGCGCGCAGCTCAGGCGCGAGGGTCTGCGTCGTCCAGGGAAGGGGCGCCTGCGCCCTGCTGGGCCCGGCTGCCCGCGCCCAGCAGGGCGGCGCCGCCGGCGGTCATGCCACCGCCGCCGCCTGCGCCCGCGCCGCCACCCCCTGCCCTGCCGCCGCCACCAGCGCCGCCCCCACCACCGCCGCGCCCACCTCCCGCGCCGCCGCTGCGCACGGGCCCCTGGCTGGGGATGCGCAGGTCCGCCGGCACCGCCTCCAGTTCCAGCACCGCGCGGATGAAGCTGCGCAGCGACACCACCAGCGCGGCGGTGTGCACGGGCCGGCCGGCGACCATGTCGCTGGCGGCCTGCACGGCCAGGCGCACCTGCTCGGCCGTGCCCAGCAGGATCACGTCCGACAGCGCCGCCTCGACCGCGTCGCGCGTGCGGCGCCGGCGCTCGGAGCTGTCGGGCGGCGCGGCGTCCGCGTCGCCCTCGCGCGGCTGGGCCGCGCCCCTTCGTACGTCGCGCAGGTGGCGCGGGTCCACCGCCAGGTCGCCGGTGAACGAGCTGCCCAGCGTCTTGTAGGCCGCGATGAGCGTCTTGAGCCGCTCGTTGATCTGCCGGTTCTGCCGCTCGCGCCGCTGCTGCACGCGCTGCATCACCAACAGCCGCAGGCCCACGGCCACGAGAGTGAAGACCACCAGCCCGAGCAGCGTGGTCACGGCGCCGTGCCAGGAGGTGAAGTCGATCAGGTTGCGCATGGTGGCGCCAGCGTACCAAGGCGGCGGGCGCACTGCGTGTAGGCCGCCCGCCCTCAGGGCCGCGCGGTGGCGTACACGCGAGCGGCCGGCCCCCCGAACGCCGCCGCGTCGCGCAGGTACGGCGCGCAGGCCCGCGCGCGGGAGACAATGCGCGCCTGCCGGCGGCCCCATGCGCACGGCGGCCCCGGCCTTCGCACCCACCACCCGCACCACCGCACTAGTGGACGGGTTGGAGGATGCGCCGCGCGCTGCCGGCCATGGCACTCGGCCGCCGCCCTCCCGCGGCCTGCCGCGTTGCCCCGTTTTTCCTGCCCTGTTTGACCCGCCATGTCGCCTCGTCTGCGTTCCCTGTCCCTGTTGAGCTTCGCGATGGTGGTGGGGGTGATGGGCACTGCGCTGATCAGCCCCTTGTATGGCCTGTACCAGCAGGCCTGGCACCTGCAGACCGTGCAGGTGTCGCTGATCTACGTGATCTACATGGGCGGCGCGCTGTGCGCGCTGCTGCTGTTTGGCCGGCTGCCGGACGTGCTGGGCTTCAAGACGACGATGACGTGGGCCCTTGCGGCCATCTGGGTGGGCACGCTGGTGTCCATGCTGGCCTGGGATGCGGTGTCGCTTACCGTGGGCCGGTTCATCGTGGGCGCGGCGTCCAGCATGGTGACCACCAGCGCGTCGCTGGGCTTTGTGCACGTGGCGCCACCGGAGAAGCGCCACCGCATGGCCATGCTCAGCAGCATCCTGATCGCCTTCGGCTTTGGGGTCGGCCCGCTGATGGGCGGCATCCTGGGGCAGTGGGCGCCCGCGCCGCTGGTCACCACCTACGTGCCCACGCTGGTGCTGGCGCTGCTGGGCATCGCCGGGCTGCGCCAGGTACAGGTGCACCCCCATGACAGGGCCGCCGCGCCGCGCCGGCGCGCGACCTGGGCCGACATCGTGCCCCGGCTGACCTGGCCCGCCGCGCAGGACTCGGGCGCCTTCGTGCTGACTTGCACCCTGCCCTTCGTGGCCTTCGGGGTGTTCGGGCTGTACGCGTCGATGCTGCCGCTGTTCCTGGACAAGATGGTCCCCTGGCACGGGCCGGTGGTGAGCGGCACGGCGTTGGCGCTGATCCTGTTCGCCTCCTCGGGCTTTCAGCTGATGGCGCGCCACGCGCCGGTGCGCTGGACGGGCGTCGCCGGGCTGCTGGCTACGGCTGCCAGCAATGCCGTGCTGCTGGCCAACCTGCTGGCGGGCTCCACCGTGCTGTTCTTCGCGGGCGTGCTGCTCACCGCCCTGGGCCATGCGCTGAGCATGCTGGCGGGCATGACCATGATCAACAAGATCGCCACGGCGAACAACCGCTCCGGCCTGCTGTCCACCTACCTGGTGGTGGGCTACATCGGCTCCATGGCGCCCATGCTGGGCATCGGCTGGATCGCCGACCGCTGGGGCATGAACGTGGCGCTGGGGTGCTTTTGCAGCGCCGTGGTGGTGATGGGCTGCGTGGCGGCCTGGCGCTACCAGGCGCACCCGCGCACCGGGGCCTGAACGGTTTTGCGCAAAAACAGGCGCTGGCGCCCGCCCAGCAAGCGCAAGCAGCTATCAAAAAAATAGCAAACGCCCCGTGCAGGGCAGCCTGCACGGGGCGTTGGCGCTGGGAGCCGGCAGGCGGCTCGGCCGGCGCTTACAGCACCTCGAACACGCCGGCGGCGCCCATGCCGCCGCCGATGCACATGGTCACGCACACGCGGCGGGCAGCCCGGCGCTTGCCTTCGATGAGCGCGTGGCCCGTCAGGCGCTGGCCGGATACGCCGTAGGGGTGGCCCAGGGCGATGGCGCCGCCGTTGACGTTCAGACGGTCGGCGGGGATGCCCAGCTTGTCGCGGCAGTACAGCACCTGCACGGCAAAGGCTTCGTTGAGCTCCCACAGGTCGATGTCCTGCACCGTCAGGCCCAGTTTCTTCAGCACCTTCGGCACCGCGAAGACCGGGCCGATGCCCATCTCGTCGGGCTCGCACCCGGCCACGGCAAAGCCCAGGAAGCGGCCCAGGGGCTGGAGGCCATTTTTCTGCGCGAACGCCTCGCTGACGACCACGCAGGCGCCGGCGCCGTCCGAGAACTGGCTGGCATTGCCCGCCGAGACCAGGCCGCCCGGCAGGGCCGAGCGCAGGCCGTGGATGGCCTCGAACGTGGTGCCCTCGCGCGTGCCTTCGTCCTTGGAAACGGTCACTTTCCTGGTCGTCAGGCCCATCACCTTGTCGGCCACGCCCATGGTCACTTCGATGGGCGCGATCTCCTCGTCGAACAGGCCGGCGGCCTGGGCGGCGCAGGCCTTTTGCTGGCTGGCGGCGCCGTACTCGTCCATGGCGTCGCGGCCAATGCCGTAGCGCTTGGCGACCTGCTCGGCGGTCTGCAGCATGCTCCAGTAGATCTCGGGCTTCTTCTTGGCCAGCTGCAGGTCCTGGATCATGTGCAGGTTCATCTCCTGCTGCACGCAGGAGATGCTCTCAACGCCGCCGGCCACGTACACGTCGCCCTCGCCGGCGATGATGCGCTGCGCGGCGGTGGCGATGGTCTGCAGGCCAGAGGAGCAAAAGCGGTTGATGGTCATGCCCGAAGTGGTCACGGGCAGGTCGGCCATCAGCGCGATCTGGCGCGCGATGTTCATGCCGGTGGCGCCCTCGGGGTTGGCGCAGCCCATGATGACGTCATCGACCAGCGCGCCATCGATGCCGGCGCGCTGCACGGCGGCGCGCACGGCGTGCCCGCCCAGCGTGGCGCCGTGGGTCATGTTGAACGAGCCCTTCCAGCTCTTGGCGAGCGGCGTGCGGGCGGTGGAAACGATCACTGCGGATGTCATGTGCGGATTCCTGTTGTGCGTTGTACGTTGTGCGTTGGGCGGGATGGCATCGAGCGCTGGGCGCTCAACGCCAGACGCACAACCTCAGAACTGCCTGCCCTCGGCCACCAGGCGCTCGAGCAGCGGCGCGGGCTGCCAGAAGGCGGCGTCGTCCTGCGGGTTCTGCGCGAAGCGCTTCATGGCCTGGGCCACGTTGAACAGGCCGACCTCGTTGGCGTAGCTCAAAGGGCCGCCGCGGTGCACCGGGAAGCCGTAGCCGAAGATATAGACCACGTCGATGTCGCTGGCCTTGTTGGCAATGCCTTCTTCCAGGATGTGCGCGGCCTCGTTGACCAGCGAATACACCAGGCGCTGCACGATTTCCTCATCCGAGATCTTGCGCGGCGCAAGGCCCAGGGACTGGCGGTGCTCGGCCACCATCTTTTCCACCTCGGCGTTGGGGATGGCGTCGCGCTTGCCCGGTGCGTAGTCGTACCAGCCCTTGCCCACCTTCTGGCCGAAGCGGCCCATCTCGCACAGCAGGTCGGCCGTCTTGCTGTACTTCATGCCGGGCTTTTCGACGGCGCGGCGCTTGCGAATCGCCCAGCCGATGTCGTTGCCGGCCAGGTCGCCCATGCGGAACGGGCCCATGGCGAAGCCGAACTTCTCGATGGCCTTGTCCACCTGGTGCGGCGTGCAGCCCTCGTCCAGCAGGAAACCCGCCTGCCGGCCGTACTGCTCGATCATGCGGTTGCCGATGAAGCCGTCGCACACGCCCGAGACCACGGCCGTCTTGCGGATCTTCTTGGCCACGGCCATCACGGTGGCCAGCACGTCGTGGGCCGTCGCGTCCCCGCGCACCACTTCCAGCAGCTTCATCACGTTGGCGGGGCTGAAGAAATGCAGGCCCACCACGTCCTGCGGGCGCTTGGTGAAGCTGGCGATCTGGTTCAGGTCCAGCGTGGAGGTATTGGACGCCAGGATGGCACCGCTCTTCATGACCTCGTCGAGCTTCTTGAAGACCTGCTCCTTCACGCCCATGTCCTCGAACACGGCCTCGATGACCAGGTCGGCGTCGGCCAGGTCTTCGTAGGCGAGCGTGGTGGACAGCAGGGCCATGCGCTGCTCGTACTTGTCTGCTTTCAGCTTCTTCTTGGCGACCTGCGACTCGTAGTTCTTACGGATAGTGCCCAGGCCGCGGTCCAGCGCCTCCTGCTTCATCTCCAGCATCACCACGGGGATGCCGGCGTTCAGGAAGTTCATGGCAATGCCGCCGCCCATGGTGCCGGCGCCGATGACGGCGACCTTCTTCACCTCGCGCTTCGGGGTGTCGGCCGGCACGTCGGGGATCTTGCTGGCCGCGCGCTCGGCAAAGAACAGGTGGCGCAGCGCGCGCGACTCGGGTGTCCACATCAGGTGGATGAACAGCTCGCGCTCGGCGGCCAGGCCGTCGTCGAACTTCTTGTGCTTGGTGGCGGCTTCCACGGCGTCCACGCACTTGGCCGGCGCGGGGAAATTCTTGGCCATGCCCTTGACCATGTTGCGGGCGAACTGGAAGTACGCCTCGCCCTGCGGGTGCTTGCACGGCAGGTTGCGCACCAGCGGCAGCGGGCGGGTGTCGGCCACGCTCTGGGCGAAGGCCAGGGCTTCCTCGGCCAGGCTCTCGGGCGAGGCGGCCAGCTTGTCGAACAGCTTCTGGCCGGGCACGGAGGCGATGAATTCGCTCTTGACCGGCTCGCCACTGACGATCATGTTCAGCGCGGCCTCCACACCGATCACGCGCGGCAGGCGCTGCGTGCCGCCAGCGCCGGGCAGCAGGCCCAGCTTGACCTCGGGCAGCGCCACGCTGCAGCCGGGTGCGGCCACGCGGTAGTGGCAGCCCAGCGCCAACTCCAGCCCGCCGCCCATGCACACGGTGTGGATAGCAGCCACCACCGGCTTGGCACACTGCTCGATGGCGGCAATGACGGTGTGCAGGTTGGGCTCGGCCAGCGATTTGTCGGTGCCGAACTCCTTGATGTCGGCACCGCCGGAGAAGGCAGCGCCGGCGCCGGTGATGACGATGGCCTTCACGCCGGCATCGGCCTGGGCCTTGCCCAGCCCGTCAACGATGCCCTGCCGCGTGGCCAGGCCCAGTCCGTTGACCGGCGGGTTGTTCAGTGTGATGACGGCCACGTCGCCGTGGACCTGGTATTCAGCGCTCATGCGGGCTTTCCTTCGCGATAGAGGGAGGGGAAAAGTACGGTCGTGCGTTTTTCATTGTAGGCAGAGACCGACGTTTCGCCGCATGGGCTTTGTCCCCGGTGGGACAAGCGGGGCCAGCGGCCCCGCGGGCCTGCGCTCAGGCCGCGTCCGGCTGGCGCTCGGGCGCTGCCGCTTCAAAGGCGGGCAGCTCGTCGCAGGCGGCCACGATGCGGGCGATGGTGGGGTAGCCGTCCAAAGGGCAGTTGAAGCGCCGGGCGTTGTACACCTGGGGCACCAGGCAGCAGTCGGCCAGGCCGGGCGTGTCGCCATGGCAGTAGCGGCCGGTGGCGCTGCTGGTGGCCAGCGACTGCTCCAGCGCCGACAGGCCCAGGGCCACCCAGTGGGCGTACCAGGCGTTCTTGGCCTCGTCGTCCACGCCCAGCGTGTGCTTGAGGTAGGCCAGCACACGCAGGTTGTTCAGCGGGTGCAGGTCGCAGGCGATGGACTGGGCCAGCGCGCGCACGCGGGCGCGGCCCAGGGCGTCCGGCGGCAGCAGGGGTGCGCCGCCGCGGGTTTCCTCCAGGTATTCGATGATGGCCAGCGACTGGGTCAGCACGGCAGCGCCCTCGCCCTCATCCAGCTGCAGCGCCGGCACCAGCGCCTGGGGGTTGGTGGCGCGGTAGCCGGCGCTGTGCTGCTGGCCGCCGCCCTGCAGCAGGTGCACAGGGACGGTCTGCCAGTCCAGGCCCTTCAGGCCCAGGGCGATGCGCACGCGGTAGGCGGCGGAGCTGCGAAAGTAGGAGTACAGCTTGGCGGTCATGGCGCTGGCCTTTCTCAGGGCTTCAGGCCGCGCTGGCGGTGTCCACCCGGTTTTCGATGGTGCCGAAGATGCTGCGGCCAGCGCCGTCCCGCATGTCGATGCGCACCACGTCGCCGTGCTGCATGAAGGGCGTGGCGGGCTTGCCCTGCTCGATGGTCTCGTAGGTGCGCACTTCCGCCAGGCAGCAGTAGCCCACGCCGCCGTTGGCGATCGACGAGCCCCACAGGTTGCCCTGCTTGTTCGACACCGTGCCCGAGCCGACGATGGAGCCGGCGCACAGCGCGCGCGTCTTGGCCACGTGGGCCACCAGCTGGCCGAAGTCGAACGTCATGTCCACCCCGGCGTTGGGCTTGCCGAACAGCTCGCCGTTCAGGTGCACCTGCAGCGGCAGATGCACCTTGGCGCCCTGCCAGGCAGCGCCCAGCTCGTCGGGCGTGACGGCCACGGGGCTGAAGGCGCTGGCGGGCTTGCTCTGCAGAAAGCCGAAGCCCTTGGCCAGCTCGCCCGGGATCAGGCTGCGCAGCGACACGTCGTTGACCAGCATGACCAGGCGGATGGCGCGGGCCGCCTGCTCAGCGCTGGCGCCCATGGGCACGTCGCCGGTGACGACCGTCACCTCGGCCTCGAAGTCGATGCCCCATTCCTCGCGCGCCACCACCGTGCCACGCGGCGGGATGAAGCCGTCGCTGCCGCCCTGGTACATCAGCGGGTCGGTGTAGAAGCTGGCCGGCACCTCGGCGCCGCGGGCGCGGCGCACCAGCTCGACGTGGTTGATGTAGGCCGAGCCATCGGCCCACTGCCACGTGCGCGGCAGCGGCGAGTGGCAGGCGGCCTCGTCGAACGCCTCGCCCTGGTCGGCGCCGCTATTGAGCGCGTCATAGACCTGGCGCAGCTGCGGCTCGGCGCGCTCCCAGCCGTCCATGGCGGCGAGCAGCGTGGGGGCGATGGCGGGTACGGCGCGGCAGCGCGCCAGGTCGCGGCTGACGACGACCAGCGTGCCGTCGCGGCCGCCTTGTTGCAGGGTGGCAAGTTTCATGGGGCTGTCCGTCCGTGGCTCTTTAATAGTCAAAAAGGGCTGCAGCCCGCGCCTGTCAAGCGCTGGCAGCTATAGAAAAAGTAGTGTGCGCCGGCGTGCGTCAGCCGTGCTGGCTGCCGTCGTGCATCCAGGCGGCGTGCTTGGGCGCCTTCTTGGTGGCGGCCCATTCGTTGAGCATGTCCCACTTCACCTCGTCGAGTTTGCGGTTCATCTCGTCGGTGGCCGTGTCCACCGCCAGCTCCAGCCGGTGGCCGCTGGGGTCGCGAAAGTAGATGGAGCGGAAGATGGTGTGCTCGGTCGGGCCCACGACGTGGATGCCGTCGGCCTCCAGCCTGGCCTTCACCTGCATCATGACCTCCTCGGACTGCACTTTCAGCGCCAGGTGCTGCGTCCAGGCGGGGGTGTTGGCGTCGGCGGGGCTGAGCATCTCGGCCTTGGTGGGCAGCTCGAAGAACGCCAGCACGTTGCCGCCGCCCGCGTCCATGAAGACGTGCATGTAGGGGTCGGGCTCCTTGGTGGAGGGCACCTGGTCCTCGGCGATCGCCAGGATGAACTTCATGTCGAGGTACTTCTGGTACCACTGCACGGTTTGCTTGGCGTCCTTGCAGCGGTAGGCGACGTGGTGGATGCGCTGGATCAGGCTCATGGCGATCGGTCTCCTGGGTCAGGTGGAAGGCCTATTACAGCCCCGGCCATTTATCATGGCAAACGAATTTTCATAATCCATTTATCAGACCATCTCATGAATGTGACGCTGCGCCAGCTCCAGGCCTTCGTGGCGGTGGCCGACACCGGCAGCTTCACGCTGGCGGCCGAGCGCCTGTTCGTCACCCAGTCGGCGCTGAGCGCCCTCATCAAGGAGCTGGAGCTGTCCCTGGGCCTGCGCCTGTTTGACCGCAGCACGCGCCGCCTGCGCCTGTCGACCACGGGCGCCGAGCTGTACCCGCAGATCGACAAGATCCTGCACGACCTGGGCGGCGTGATCAGCGAGGTGGGCAACCTCAAAGAGCTGCAGCGCGGCAGCGTGCGCGTGGCCGTGCCGCAGCTGCTGGCCTGCACGCTGCTGCCGGGCCTGATGGCGCAGTTTCGCCAGCTGCACCCCGGCGTGCATCTGCGCCTGGTGGACTGCGGCGTGGAGAGCGTGACGGCGCGCGTCTTCTCCGGTGAGGTGGACATTGGCGTGGGCCCGGAGCGCGAGGCCAATTCCGACATCGCCGCGGCGCAGCTGTTTCGCCTGCCCTTCATGGTGGTGCTGCCGCCCGGCCACGCGCTGGCGCGGCGCCGGCGGCTGCGCTGGGACGACCTGAGCGGCCAGCCCCTGATCACCCTGCAGGGCCAGTTCACGGAGCTGCTGGTGAGCGACGTGGGCGAGGCCGCGCGCGGGCTGAACAAGGAGGCCTTCACCCAGGTCACCTTCATGACCACGGCCCTGGCGCTGGTACGCGCCGGCCTGGGCATCACCCTGTGCGTGCCCTACGCGCGGGCACTGGTGGAGCAGCATGGCCTGGTCATGCGGCCCATCGGCACGCCGGTGGTGGAGCGCAGCTTCTGGGCCTTCACGCGCCGCGGGCGCTCGCTGTCGCCGGCGGCGCAGAAGTTCCTGGACTTCCTGCATGAGCGCCTGCAGCAGCCCGAGGCGTTCCGCTGACGCTCATCCTTCAATAGCTTCCCGCGCTTGTCTGGCGCGGGTTGCAGGCCTTTTTTATATAAAAAAGACCTAGACCTCCAGCCACTCCTTGCGCACGTGGCTGTCGGCCCGCAGCGCGTCGGGCGTGCCCGAGAACACGATGCTGCCGTGCCCCATGACCAGTGCTCGGTCGGAAATGGTCATGGCAATCGTCAGCTTCTGCTCGATCAGCAGCACCGAAATGCCCTTGTCCTTGAGGCGGATGAGGTACTCGCCCACCAGCTCCACGATCTTGGGCGCCAGGCCCTCCGTGGGCTCGTCGATGATGATCAGGTCGGGGTCGCCCATCAGCGTGCGGCACAGGGTCAGCATCTGCTGCTCGCCGCCAGACATGACGCCGGCCTCGATGTTGCGCCGCTCCTTCAGGCGGGGGAACATGTCGTACATGTCGTCGAACGACCAGCGGCTGCCGCGGCCGTTGCCCTTCTGGCCCAGCAGCAGGTTCTGGTGCACCGTCAGGTTGGGAAAGACGTCGCGGCTCTCGGGCACGTAGCCCAGCCCCAGGTGGGCGATCTCGTAGGCCTTGCGGCCCTTCAGGGGGGCGCCCTTCCACTCGATGCCGCCCTCCCAGTCCACCAGGCCCATGACGGCCTTCGCGGCGGTGGAGCGGCCGGAGCCGTTGCGCCCCAGCAGCGCGACGATCTCGCCCGGCCGCACGTCGAAGTTGACGCCGTGCAGCACGTGGCTCTTGCCGTAGTAGGCGTGCAAATTTTCAATCTTCAGCATTTCGGTATTCCATCGCGGTGCGCATTACCTGCGGGTCATGGCACTGGCGCCAGCCAGGCTCAGCAGGCGCCGTGGAACTGGCTTGGCCAGGCCAATGGCGACGTCCCCGGAGGGGGAAGGCGCGAAGCGGCTCAGGGGGCGTTCCATTTCAGTGTCCCTCGGCCTGCTGGGCGGCGATGACGGAGCCCAGGTAGGCCTCCTGCACGCGCGGGTTGGCGCGCACCTTCTCGGGGGTATCGAAAGCGATGACCTCACCATAGACGACCACGGCGATGCGGTCGGCCAGGCCGAAGACCACGCCCATGTCGTGCTCCACGGTCAGCAGGGTGCGCCCCTGCGTCACCTCGCGGATCAGGTTGATGAAGCGGGTGGTCTCGCTGGTGCTCATGCCCGCCGTGGGCTCGTCCAGCAAGATGACGCTGGCGCCACCGGCAATGGTGATGCCGATCTCCAGCGCGCGCTGCTCGGCATACGTCAGGTTCATGGCCAGCACGTCGCGCTTGTCCGCCAGGCGGATCTGCTCGAGCAGCTGCGTGGCACGCTCGTTGGCGTCCTGCAGGCGCGACAGGAAACGCCAGAAGGCGTAGCGGTAGCCCAGGCTCCATAGCACGCCGCAGCGCAGGTTCTCGAACACCGACAGCCGGGGAAAGATGTTGGTGATCTGGAAGCTGCGCGACAGCCCCATGCGGTTGATCTCAAACGGCTGCTTGCCGTCGATGCGCGCGCCGTGCAGCAGCACCTCGCCGCTGGTGGGGGCGAAGCGCCCGCTGATCAGGTTGAACAAGGTGGACTTGCCCGCGCCGTTGGGGCCGATGATGGCCACGCGCTCGCCGGCCTGCACGGCCAGGTTGGCGCCGCGGATGATCTCGGTCTTGCCGAAGCTCTTGCGCAGCTCGCGCAGTTCCAGGGCGCAGGCCGGGGTGCCGCCCTGGGCGGTGGTT
Source organism: Pulveribacter suum (assembly GCF_003013695.1). GTDB lineage: Bacteria > Pseudomonadota > Gammaproteobacteria > Burkholderiales > Burkholderiaceae_C > Melaminivora > Melaminivora suum. Next base: position 2,383,530 of record NZ_CP027792.1, read on the forward strand.
GTCGTCGTCATGCGGCCTCCGCCTGATGCTTGGTCTGCTGCTCGATCTGCTCCTGGATGGCGCCCCAGCGCCGGGCGAACTGGCGGCGCAGCCACTCCAGGCCCACCAGCCCGACGCCGCCCAGCGCGGCCGCACCCGCCCAGTGGGCGGCGCTGCGCACGTTCAGCTGCAGGCCCAGGAAGGGCAGCTCGTCGCCCATGGCGGTGTTCAGCTGCAGGTGGTAGGTCATCTCCACCATGGCGGCCGCGCCCAGCACCGCCACCAGCCCGAACACGGCCAGCCCCAGGTACAGCCAGCCCAGCTGGCCCAGCCGCTTGAAGCGGGCCACGCGCACGTTCATCATGATCAGGCTGGCGATGCCGCCGGGCGCATACATGACCATCAGCAAGAAGGCCAGGCCCAGGTACAGCAGCCAGGCCTTGGACAGCTCGGACAGCAGTACCGAGGCAAACACCAGCAGCACCGCGCCGATGATGGGCCCGAAGAAAAAGCCCGCCCCGCCCAGAAAGGTGAACAGCAGGTACGAGCCCGAGCGCATGATGCTCACGCTGTCGGCGCCGGTGACGATCTCGAAGTTGATGGCCGCCAGCGCCCCGCCCACTCCGGCAAAAAAGCCCGAAATGATGAAGGCGAACCAGCGCACCCGCTGGGTGTTGTAGCCGATGAACTCCACGCGCTCGGGGTTGTCGCGCACGGCGTTCAGGATGCGCCCCAGGGGCGTGCCAGTGAAGGCGAACATCAGCGCCGTGCAGGCAAAGCAGTACGCCGCGATCAGGTAGTACACCTGGATGGCCGGCCCGAAGGTGATGCCCATGAAGCCCTGGCCATAGACGCGGTCGGTGGTGATGCCGCCCTCGCCGCCGAAGAACTCGGGGAACATCAGCGCCATGGAGGCCACCAGCTCGCCGATGCCCAGGGTGATCATCGCAAACGTCGTGCCCGACTTCTTGGTCGTCACGAAGCCCAGCAGCACCGCGAAGAACGCCCCGGCCAGCCCGCCGATGACGGGCATCAGTACCAGCGGGATGGGCAGCTCGCCCTTGCCTGCCATGTTCATGGCGTGGATGGTGATGAACGAGCCCAGGCCGGTGTACACAGCGTGGCCGAAGCTCAGCATGCCGCCCTGCCCCAGCAGGATGTTGTAGGACAGGCAGATGACGATCAGGTACCCGATCTGGCTGAGCATGGTCAGCGCCAGGCTGCTGGTGAACACGTAGGGCGCAACGATCAGCGCCAGCGCGAACAGCGCCCAGACGGTGATGCGCCCCGCGTTCAGCGGCCCGGTGCGGCGGTGGCTGCCAGCGTGGCTGGCGGCGGTAGTGGTAGGTGAAGACACGGCAGCACTCATGGCATCAGTCCTCCCGCGTGCCCAGCAGCCCGCGGGGGCGGAAGATCAGGATCAGGACAAGAAACAGGTAGGGCAGGATGGGCGCGACCTGCGAGATGGTGAGCTTGAGCAGCGGCCAGCCAAAGGTCTCTTCGCCCACGCGGATGCCCATGCCCGCCAGCGCGCTGGCGGCCGACCAGTCCAGCGCCACGGCGAAGGTCTGCACGATGCCGATGAGCAGCGAGGCGAGGAACGCCCCGGCCAGCGAGCCCATGCCGCCCACCACCACCACCACGAAGATGATCGAGCCCACCGAGGCGGCCATGGCCGGCTCGGTGATGTAGGTGTTGCCGCCGATGACGCCGGCCAGCCCGGCCAGCGCGCAGCCGCCGCCGAAGACCAGCATGAACACCCGCGGCACGTTGTGGCCCAGGGCCTCCACCATCTGCGGATGCTTGAGCGCCGCCTGGATGACCAGCCCGATGCGGGTGCGCGTGAGCAGCAGCCACACCGACAGCAGCATCAGCACGGCCACCAGCATGATGAACGAGCGCGATTTCGGGAACTGCGTGCCGTACAGCGTGAACAGCGGCCCCTGCAGCGCGGACGGCAACCCGTAGGGCACGGTCGAGCGGCCCCAGACCAGCTGCACCATCTCCAGGATCAGGTAGGACAGCCCGAAGGTGACCAGCAGCTCCGGCACGTGGCCGAACTTGTGTACCCGCCGCAGGCTGTAGCGCTCGAACGCCGCGCCCAGGGCACCTACCAGCAGCGGCGCCAGCACGAGCGCCGGCCAAAAGCCCAGCACGCCCGACAGGGTGTAGGCGAAGTAGGCGCCCAGCATGTAGAAGCTCGTATGAGCGAAGTTGAGCACGCCCATCATGCTGAAGATCAGGGTGAGCCCCGAACTCAGCATGAACAGCAGCAGCCCGTAGCTGATGCCGTTGAGCAGGGAGATCACGAAAAACTCAAGATTCATCGAAGACCCGCACCGAAGGGAGTAAGAAAGCCGCAGTGAAAAAAAGGCCCGAGCGCGCTCGGGCCCCTGAAGGTCGTCCTGGAACCGGTCAGGACGGGCGCTTCATCTGGCAGGAGGTCGGCGTGCTGGACACGTAGGGCTCGTAGTACTTGACCGGCACGAACGTGTAGCCGGTGTTTTCCGCGTCGTACGGGTTCTTGCCACCGGCCTTTTCCCAGCGGGTGATGAACAGGCCCTGCTGCAGCTGGTGGTCGCTCTTGCGCATCTCCACCTCGCCATTGAAGCTGTTGAACTTCATGCCTTCCATGACCTTGGCCACCTTGGCGGGGTCGGTGGAGCCGGCCTTGGTGAAAGCGGCGTCCAGCATCGAGAAGCCGTGGTACACGGCCGCCGTGTACATATCGTCGTTGAACTTCTTCTTGTAGTCGGCCACCAGCTGCTGGATGTTGCCAGGCATGTTCAGGTGGCCGTAAGAGACCATGTACACGCGCTTGTCGGCCGCGGCGCCCATGGCCGTGGGGCTGCCCGTGACGCCGCCGTAGTAGGTGTAGAAGCTGACGTTGTTCAGGCCCGCGTCGTTGGCGGCCTTGATCAGGAGCGCCAGGTCCGAGCCCCAGTTGCCGGTGATCACGGTGTCGGCGCCCGACTGCTTGATCTTGGCGATGTAGGGCGCGAAGTCGCGCACCTGCGCCAGCGGGGCGAAGTCGTCGCCCACGATCTCCACGTCCGGGCGCTTTTGCTTGAGCATCTCCTTGGCGTACTTGGAGACCTGCTGGCCGTGCGAATAGTTCTGGTTGATCAGGTAGACCTTCTTGACCTCGGGATGGTCCTTCATGAAGGTGGTGATCGCCTCCATCTTCATGGAGGTGTCGGCGTCCAGGCGGAAGTGCCAGTAGCTGCACTTGCTGTTGGTGAGGTCGGGGTCCACGGCGGCGTAGTTCAGGTACACCACTTCCTTGCCGGGATTGCGCGAGTTGTGCTTTTCCAGGGCATCCATGATGGCCAGGGCGGGACCTGAGCCGTTGCCCTGCACGACGTAGCGCGCGCCCTGGTCCATGGCCGAGCGCAGGGCGCTGGTCGTCTCTTGCGGGCTGAGCTTGTTGTCGATGCCGATGATCTCGAACTTCACGCCCGAGGTGTTCTTCTTGCTGAACTCCTCGGCCAGGAACTGCCACGTCTTGAGCTGGTTGGTGCCCACCGCCGCCATCAGGCCCGACAGCGGGTCGAGCCAGGCGATCTTCACGGTTTCGCCCTTTTGGGCAAAAGCACCGCCAGCGCAAGCCAGCAAAGTGCCGGCAGCTACCATTTTCATAGTGAAATTCATGAACTCGTCTCCTTGTATGTTCGGCAGTCAGGGGAATGGGTCCAGCCTACAAGCTTGGTCCCCACCCCCCTTCAGGGATTGCCCCTAGGGGCTATCGCCCAGGTGACTGGGCCGCCCCGGCGCGGCCCGTCACAGGCCGGGCAACTGGTAGTCGGCCAGCTGCTCGCGCAGGCGCGTCTTGAGCATCTTGCCGGTGGCGCCCAGGGGGATGGCATCGACAAACACCACGTCGTCCGGGATCTGCCACTTGGCGGTCTTGCCCTCGTAGAAGGCCAGCAGCTGCTCGCGCGTCACCTCGGCGCCCGGCTTCTTCGTCACCGCAACGATGGGCCGCTCGTCCCACTTGGGGTGCGGCATGCCGATACAGGCCGCCATGGCCACGGCCGGATGGGCCATGGCGATGTTCTCGATGTCGATGGAGCTGATCCACTCGCCGCCGGACTTGATCACGTCCTTGCTGCGGTCGGTGATGTGCATGAAGCCGTCGGCGTCGATGGTGGCCACGTCGCCCGTGGGGAACCAGCCCTGGCCCTGCGCGTCCTTGACCAGCGGATTGGCGCCCTTGTAGTAGCTGTCCAGGATCCAGGGACCGCGCACCAGCAGGTCGCCGAAGGTCTTGCCATCCCACGGCAGCTCGCGGCCTTCGCCATCCACGATCTTCATGTCCACGCCGAAGATGGCCCGGCCCTGCTTTTGCAGCACCTTCATCTGCTCATCCTTGGGCAGCGCCAGCTGCTTGTTTTTGAGCGTGCACAGGGTGCCCAGGGGGCTCATCTCGGTCATGCCCCAGGCGTGCAGCACCTCCACGCCAAACTCGTCCTGGAAGGCGGTGATCATGGCCGGCGGGCAGGCCGAGCCGCCGATCACGGTGCGCTTCAAGGTCGAGAACTTCAGGCCCGCCGGGCGCATGTGGCCCAGCAGCATCTGCCACACGGTGGGCACGCCGGCGGCGTAGGTCACGCCCTCGGCCTCCATCAGCTCGTAGATGGACTTGCCGTCCATGGCCGGACCGGGAAACACCAGCTTGCAGCCGGTGAGCGCGGCCGAATACGGAATGCCCCAGGCGTTGACGTGGAACATGGGCACCACCGGCAGCACGGAGTCGCGCGCGGACAGGCACATCACGTCCGGCAACGCCGCGGCGTAGGCGTGCAGCACGGTGGAGCGGTGGCTGTACAGCGCGGCCTTGGGGTTGCCCGTGGTGCCGCTGGTGTAGCAGATGCTGGACGCACAGTTCTCGTCGAACTGCGGCCAGACGTACTCGGGGGAGGCGCCGGCGATCCAGGCTTCGTAGCTCTGCAGCCCGGGGATGCCGCTGTCCTGGGGCAGCTTGTCGGCGTCGCACAGCGCCACCCACTTCTTCACCGTGGGGCACTTGGCATGCACCGCGTGCACCAGCGGCAGGAAGGTGGTGTCAAAGCACAGCACCTGGTCTTCGGCATGGTTGATGATCCAGGCGATCTGCTCGGGGTGCAGGCGCGGGTTGATGGTGTGCAGCACGCGGCCGGAGCCGGACACGCCGAAGTACATCTCCATGTGGCGGTAGCCGTTCCAGGCCAGCGAGGCGACGCGCTCGCCCTGCGCCAGCCCCACGCCGTCCAGCGCACCGGCCAGCTGGCGCGAGCGGCGCGCCAGGTCGCGGTAGGTATAGCGGTGAATGTCCCCTTCCACGCGGCGCGAGACGATCTCCCCGTCGCCGTGGTGCCTCTCGGCAAAGGTGATTAGCGACGAAATCAGCAATGGTTGGCTCTGCATCAGGCCCAGCATGGGAGTCTCCTTGGGGATTCAAGCGGTAGCGAAAAAACAACCGCAGCATCGTAGCGGTGAAAGATCTGCCACCTGTCGCCCGCCTGTCAGGGCAAATCCCGAGTTCCGGGGCCTTGCGGGCGGCCTCCAAGGCCTTGCCGGCGGCGGGTGATTAGTGGCGGCGCCGACAATCGTGCGCATGACCGGACCCGCCCCCGCCTGCGACGCCCTGCGCTCGCCGTGGCAGCCCCAGTGGCAGCCCGGCTTCGCGCAGCTCGGCCCCGCCTTTGGCCGCGAGCTGCCGCCCCGCCCCCTGCCCGAGCCCTATTGGGTAGGCACCAGCGACAGCGCCGCCGCGCTGCTCGGCCTGCCAGGCGGCTGGCAGCAATCCCCCGCCCTGCTGCAGGCCTTCACGGGCAACGCGCTGCTGCCGGGCAGCACGCCCATGGCCAGCGTCTATAGCGGCCACCAGTTCGGCGTGTGGGCCGGGCAGCTGGGCGATGGCCGCGCGCTGCTGCTGGGCGAGACGGCCGGGCAGGAGCTGCAGCTCAAGGGCAGCGGACTCACGCCGTACTCGCGCATGGGCGACGGCCGCGCCGTGCTGCGCTCGTCCATCCGCGAATTTTTGTGCAGCGAAGCCATGCACGCTCTGGGCGTGCCCACCACGCGGGCGCTGTGCGTGACGGGCTCGCCCCAGCTGGTGCAGCGCGAGCAGCTGGAAACAGCCGCTGTGGTCATGCGGCTGGCACCCAGCTTTGTGCGCTTCGGCCACTTCGAGCACTTCGCCGCCCGCCGCCAGGGGGCCGAGCTGCGCCAGCTGGCCGACTACGTCATCACCCGCTACTACCCCGAATGCCAGGACGCCGCCGAGCCCGGCAGCCGCCAGCACTACGCCGCCTTTTTGCAGGCCGTGAGCGAGCGCACCGCGCGCCTGCTGGCCCACTGGCAGGCGGTGGGCTTTTGCCACGGCGTGATGAACACGGACAACATGAGCATCCTGGGCCTGACGCTGGACTACGGGCCCTTCCAATTCATGGATGCGTTCGACCCCGGCCACATCTGCAACCACAGCGACGCGCGCGGCCGCTACGCCTTTGACCGCCAGCCCTCCGTGGCCTGGTGGAACCTGCACTGCCTGGCCGAGGCGCTGATGCCGCTGATCGACGACGCGCAGGCGGCCGAAGAGGCGCTGGAGAGCTATGAGGCGGTGTTCGGCGACGCCTTCCTGGCCCTGATGCGCGCCAAGCTGGGCCTGCGCACGCCGCGGGACGGCGACGCGGCGCTGGTGCAGCAGCTGCTGGTGCTGCTGGCCGCCGGCCGGGTGGACTGGACCATCTTCTGGCGCCGCCTGTCGCACGCCGCAGGCCGCGGCGACTTCGCCGAGGTGCGCGACCTCTTCATCGACGGCGCCGGCTTCGACGCCTGGCTGCTACCCTATCAGGAGCTGCTCACGCAGGACGGACGGGCGCTGGCGGCCGATTTGATGCTGAAAATCAACCCCAAGTTCGTGCTGCGCAACCACCTGGCCGAGCAGGCCATCGCCGAGGCGAAACTGGGCCGCTTCGGTGAACTCCAACTGCTGCAGACGCTGCTGGCGCGCCCGTTCGACGAGCATCCGGGCTTTGAGGCCCACGCCGGCTTTCCGCCCGATTGGGCTTCGCACATCACCATCAGCTGCTCCTCATGACCTACCCCATCCAGAAAACCGACGACCAGTGGCAGGCCCATCTGCAGGCCCAAGGCGCCGAGCCGCGTGCCTTTGACGTCACGCGCCGCGCCGCCACCGAGCGCCCCTTCACCGGCAAGTACGAGGCCCACTGGGCCGACGGCAGCTACCACTGCATCTGCTGCGGCGCCACATTGTTCGACTCGGGCACCAAGTTCGACGCCGGCTGCGGCTGGCCGAGCTTCTCGCAGGCCGTGCCCGGCGCGATCCGCGAGATCCAGGACACCAGCCACGGCATGGTGCGCACCGAGACGGTGTGTGCACAATGCGGCGCGCACCTGGGCCATGTCTTTCCCGACGGCCCGACCCCGACGGGGCTGCGCTATTGCATGAACTCCGCCTCGCTCGCCTTCGAGCCGCCCGCGCCATGACGGCACTGCCCCCATGAAACTGCTGATCGACTTCTTCCCCATCATCCTGTTCTTCGCGGCCTTCAAGCTGTGGGGCATCTACACAGCCACCGGCGTGGCCATTGCCGCCACCATCGCGCAGATCGCCTACATCCGCCTGCGCCACGGCAAAGTGGAGCCCATGCAGTGGCTCTCCTTGGGCGTGATCGTGCTGTTCGGCGGCGCCACGCTGCTGGCGCACAGCGAGACCTTCATCAAGTGGAAGCCCACGGTGTTGTACTGGCTGATGGGCGGCACGCTGCTGCTGGGCCAGCTGCTGTTTCGCAAGAACTTCATCAAGAGCCTGATGGGCGCGCAGATCGAGCTGCCCGACGCCGTGTGGCGCCAGCTCAACTGGGGCTGGGCGGGCTTTTTCAGCGCCATGGGCGTGCTGAACCTGTGGGTGGCCTATCACTTCGACACCGACACCTGGGTCAACTTCAAACTCTTTGGCGGCATCGGGCTCATGATCGCTTTCGTGGTCGCCCAGGCCCTGTACCTGAGCCGCTTCATCAAGGAGGGCGAGGACCATCCCCGCCCCGAGGACGCACAGCCGTGACCGACCACAACCCCGCCGCCACCGCGCAGCCCGTCGCCGTGACGGCGCCGGCCATGCAGGCCCACTTGCAGGACAAACTGGAGCCCACCTTCCTTGAGGTGCTGGACGAAAGCTGGCAGCACGAAGGCCACCCGGGCGCCAACGGCACGGGCTTTGGCACGCACTTTCGGGTGCGCGTGGCCTCGCCCCTTTTTGCCGGCCAGCGCCGCGTGGCGCAGCATCGCCTTGTGTATGATGCGCTGCAGGTTTTCATCGACGCTGGCGCCCACGCCATCGCTATTGAAACCCTCTAAAAAAGGCCCTTTCGCAGGCGCCTGCACACCTTCCCTCATCCGTGGATTTCCAATGAAGCAAAAGCTCCTGTCCGCCCTGGTGGCCGCAGCCGTGCTGGGCACGATGGCCCTGCCTGCCGGCGCGCAGAACATCGCCATCGTCAATGGCAAGGCCATCCCCAAGGAACGCGCCGAAGCACTGAAGCAGCAGGTCGAGCGCTCGGGCCGCCCTGTCACGCCGGAGCTGGAGGGTCAGATCAAGGAAGAAGTGATCGCCCGCGAAGTCTTCATGCAGGAAGCACAAAAGCGCGGCCTGGAAGCCTCTGCAGACTACAAGGCGCAGATGGAGCTGGCCCGCCAGACCATCCTGATCCGCGAGCTGTTCGCCGACTACCAGAAGAACAATCCCGTCACCGACGCCGAGATCCAGGCCGAATACGACAAGTTCGTGGCCGCCAACGCCGGCAAGGAATACAAGGCCAGCCACATCCTGGTCGAGAAGGAAGACGAGGCCAAGGCCATCATTGCGCAGCTCAAGAAGGGCGGCAAGTTCGAGGACATCGCCAAGAAGCAGTCCAAGGACCCAGGCTCCGGCGCCCGTGGCGGCGACCTGGACTGGGCCAATCCCAGCAGCTACGTGCCCGAGTTCACCGAGGCCCTGGTGAAGCTGGACAAGGGCAAGACCACGCAGACACCCGTCAAGAGCCAGTTTGGCTGGCACGTGATCCGTCTGGACGATGTGCGCGAGGCGCAGCTGCCCAAGCTGGACGAGGTCAAGCCGCAGGTCGCCCAGCAGCTGCAGCAGCAAAAGCTGATGAAGTTCCAGGAAGACCTGCGCGCCAAGGCCAAGGTCGAATAAGCCAGGCTTTCGCCCCCACGAAGAACGCGGCCCCGGCCGCGTTTTTTGTTGCCCGCATGCTGCGCTTCAGCGCGTGAGCGCACCCCACAGCAGCAGGCCGCCGATCAGCACCGGCTGGTGCAGCATGTACCAGCTCAGGCTGTAGCGCCCCAGCAGCACCAGCGGCGCACCGGCACGCCCGACGCCCCGCGCCAGCGGCTGCAACGGCCGCGCCAGCAGCCACTTGCCCAGCGCCAGCCCCCACCACATCACCCCCAGCCAGGGAAAGACCGGCACATAGTCTTCGGTGAATGGCTTGCGCGTGATGAAGCCCAACCAGTTGAGCCCGCGGGCGTTGAACGCCTCGGCCAGCGGCGCCAGCGGCCCGTCCAGCAACGCGGCCGCCAATGGCGGCAACGCCAGCGCCAGGGCGCCGGCCAGCACCAGCCAGGCATTGCGCCAGCCGGCCGTGGCCCGCGCCACCAGCAGCATCACCGCCATGCCGTGCAGCACGCCGAAGTAGATGAAGCTGCGCGGGAACATGAACCATGAGCCTGCAGTCACCAGCAGCGCGCAGCCTGCCACCTGCGCCCAGCGCCGGGCAAAGCGCGCGCGGCCCACGCTGCGCTGCCAGGCCACGGCCTGCCCCAGTCCCGCGCACAGCAGAAACAGGCTGACGATGGCCGTGCGCTGCAGCGTCCAGAACGGGTCGCTGCGAAAGTCCTGCGGCCACCAGCCGTAGTGGCTCAGGTCAAAGCAGAAGTGGTAGGCCGTCATCCAGACGATGGCCAGGCCGCGCAGCGCGTCCACGCGCTCAAACCGGCCTGCTGCATTGCGCAATCCCTGCACCCCCGCCCTCCTCCTGGCGCAGCGGCTGCGCCCGTGTTCTTTGAAAGCAAAACAAAAAAAGCCGCCCGGCAAAGGGGCGGCTTTCGCGGCTGCGCAACCCTGCGGGCAGCCATCCCGGCGGGACGGCTGCCCGGGGATTATTGTCAGTGGAACTGCTCTTCTTCGGTGGAACCCGTCAGGGCCTTCACGGACGACGAGCCGCCCTGGATCACGGTGGTCACATCGTCGAAGTAGCCTGCGCCCACTTCCTGCTGGTGGCTCACGAAGGTGTAGCCCTTCTCGCGCGCGGCGAACTCGGGCTCCTGCACCATGTTCACGTAGTGCTTCATGCCTTCGCCGCGGGCGTAGGCGTGGGCAAACTGGAAGGTGTTGAACCAGTTGATGTGGATGCCGGCCAGCGTGATGAACTGGAACTTGTAGCCCAGCGCAGACAGCTCCTCCTGGAACGAGGCGATCTGGCTGTCGTTCAGGTTCTTCTTCCAGTTGAACGACGGCGAGCAGTTGTACGACAGCAGCTTGCCCGGGCAGGCGGCATGCACGGCCTGGGCAAACTCGCGGGCAAAGCCGATGTCGGGCACGCCGGTCTCGCACCACACCAAGTCGGCGTAGGGTGCGTAGGCCACGCCGCGGCTGATGGACTGCTCCAGGCCGTTCTTGACGCGGTAGAAGCCTTCTTGCGTGCGCTCGCCCGTCAGGAAGGGCTTGTCGTTGGCGTCGTGGTCGCTGGTGATCAGGTTGGCAGCCTCGGCATCGGTGCGGGCCAGCACGATGGTGGACACGCCCATCACGTCGGCGGCAAAGCGCGCCGAGATCAGCTTCTCGCAGGCTTCCTGCGTGGGCACCAGCACCTTGCCGCCCATGTGGCCGCACTTCTTGACGGCGGCCAGCTGGTCTTCGAAGTGCACGCCGGAGGCGCCGGCGGCGATCATGTTCTTCATCAGTTCGAAGGCGTTGAGCACGCCGCCGAAGCCGGCTTCGGCGTCGGCCACGATGGGCAGGAAGTAGTCGATGAACTCGGCGTCGCCGGGGTTCACGCCACGGCTCCACTGGATCTCGTCGGCACGCTTGAAGGTGTTGTTGATGCGGCGCACCATGGTCGGCACCGAGTCATACGCATACAGCGACTGGTCGGGGTACATGGTCTCGGAGGTGTTGCCGTCAGCGGCGACCTGCCAGCCCGACAGGTACACCGCCTCCAGGCCCGCCTTGGCCTGCTGCATGGCCTGGCCGGCGCTGATGGCGCCAAAGGCATTCACATAGCCCTTCTTGGAGCCGCCGTTGATCTTCTCCCACAGCTTTTCGGCGCCGCGCTTGGCCAGCGTGTGCTCGGGCTGCAAGCTGCCGCGCAGGCGCACCACGTCGGCAGCGGTGTAGCCGCGCTTGACGCCCTTCCAGCGGGGGTTGTTGGCCCAGTCTTTCTCCAGGGCGGCGATTTGTTGCTCGCGGCTCAGTTGGGCGTTCAGGGAATCGGGCATGTGTGCTCTCCAGACAGGGGGTTGTGTGAGGGGTGCGGCGGTTGTGCCGTTGGGAGAACTTTAAGTCTTCTATAAGACTTGTGCAACCTCTTATGTCTTATATAAGACATAAATTTCTCCCTTGCAAAACATTGACTTGCGCAGCACTTTTCTCCATACGGAAATATTTTTCTTGTAATGAGAAATATCGCCGCAGTGCAGCATCAAGCCGATACCACATAGAGAAAATTTGTTCTCGCCATGCGGAAATTTCGCGCTGCCGCCGGCACACCCGCTGCTCATGCATGATTTGCGCTTCGCTCCAGCCGCTGCAGGCCCTTCCCGTGCACACACCCAGCCGCCCCTTCGCCTACCTTTGCCTGGCCCTGAGCATGTCTCTCGTGGGCAGTTACGTGGCGCTGTCCAAGCCGCTGGCGGCCGCCTTTCCGGTGTTCCTGCTGGCCTGGCTGCGCTTTGGCATTGGCGCGCTGGCCATGGCGGGCTGGCTGCGCCGGCCGGCAGACGAGCCCCCCATGACGCGGCAGACCCGCAGCCTGCTATTTGTGCAATCGCTGCTGGGCAACTTTTTGTTCACCATCTGCATGATCTACGGCGTCAGCCTGACCAGCGCCACCTCGGCCGGGGTCATCATGGCGTCCATCCCGGCCTGCGTGGCGGTGATGAGCTGGCTGTTCCTGCGCGAGCGCGTGGCCGCCCGCACCTGGGTGGCCGTGGCCTGTGCAGTCGCCGGCATCGCCCTGTTCGCGCTATCAAAACCAGAGCTTCCAGCGCAGACTGCATCAGCCCTGGGGGCCGAAAATACTTCGAACCTGGCTTGGCTGGGTTACCTGCTGTTGGTGGTGGCTTCGGTCTGCGAGGGGGCGTATTCCGTCATCGGCAAGAAGCTGACCGGCGCCCTGGGCCCACGGCGCATCACCTCGCTCATCAACCTGTGGGGCTTTGCGCTGGCCACGCCGCTGGGGCTGTGGTTTGCGCTGCGCTTCGATTTCGGCGCCGTCGCGCCCGGCATGTGGCTGCTGCTGCTGTTTTACGCGCTGGCCGCCTGCATGTGGACGGTGTGGCTGTGGATGACCGGCCTGAAAGCCGTACCGGCCGCGCAGGGCGGCGTGTTCACGGTGCTGCTGCCCATCAGCGCGGCGCTGGTGGGCGTGGCCGTGCTGGGCGAGCGCTTCACCGGCATGCAGCTGGCGGCCTTCGGCATCGCGCTGGCCAGCGTGGTGCTGGCCACCCTGCCTTCGCGTCTGGCCTGGCGTGTGGGGCGGAAAGGCTCATGACCGCGGCGCTGACAGGCGCGGCCATTGGTTGTAGCCCACCTCTGGATCGTTGGCACGCTGCTGCAGGATGAAAGCAAGCTCACGGGCGTTCACTTCCTGCTGTGCCGCGGATTCGGCTTCCCACAATATGTCACGTCGCACCGTGAAGCTGCGCCGCGCCTGCTTGTCGAAATCCTTGGCAATCAGGGCGCTGCTGGCACTACCAAAATAGTTGATGTCGTCAGTTCGATCCTGACCGACATAGATCTTCCCGTTCGGGTAGGTGATTCGGCAGATGACTGGCATGAGTCGTGGGCGCAGGCGCCGGGCGCCACGAGGTGGAAGTTACAGCGCCCGCTCGCTCACCACGATGCCGTCGGCATCGGCATAGAGCCAGTCGCCCGGGCGCACCCACACGCCCTGCACCAGCACGGCCACGCCGGTCTGGCCTTCGCCGCGCCGCTCGGTGGGCATGGGCACCAGGCCCAGGGCGCGGATGCCGACCTGCGCGGCGGCCAGCTCGGCCGCGTCGCGCACGCAGCCGTTCACCACGATGCCGGCCCAGCCGTTGCGCGCGGCGCTGGCGGCCAGGTTGCCGCCGACCAGCGCCCGGCGCAGCGACGCGCCGCCGTCCACCACCAGCACGCAGCCGCGGCCGGGCGACTCCACGGCGGCCTTGACCTGGGTGTTGTCTTCAAAGCAGCGCACCGTGCGCACCTCTCCGCCGAAGGCCGGCACGCCGCCATAGCTGTGAAAGCCCGGCGGCAGCACGCGAAAGCCGTCGCTGCCGTCGCTTTGCCGATGCGCGTCGCACAGGTCGCAGGTGCTGGGAACGGGGGTGGCGGCGGAGGTCATGCAGGTGCCTTTCAAGAAGTGGAATGAGGAGCCCGTGGGCATTGTCGCTTGCGCCACAAGCGGGTCTTTCGGGGGCGAAAAATGCCGCTGCACCTTGGAAAGGCGTTTTTTTCCCAGTAGCATCGCCGCTACCAGTGGAGCAGCAGGCGTTCGCTGGTGACTTCTCCACTATCAATAAGGACTGTTTCGACATGGCAACTGCAAAGAACGCACCCGCCGCTCCCGCCAAGAAGCGCACGCCCAACGCCGCCTTCATGAAGCCGCTGACCCCCAGCCCGGCGCTGGCGGCCGTGGTGGGCTCCACGCCCCTGCCGCGCACCGAGATCATCAGCAAGCTGTGGGTGTACATCAAGGAGCACAACCTGCAGGATGCAAGCAACAAGCGCATGATCAACGCCGACGCCAAGCTCAAGGAAGTGTTCGGCAAGCCCCAGGTCTCGATGTTCGAGATGGCGGGCCTGATCGGCAAGCACGTCAAGTCGTAAGCAGCCTGCGCGGCCAGCCCCGCACTGGCATGCGCGCCAAAAGAACCGGCAGCCCAGGCGCCGGTTTTTTTTCGCCCTAGGGGCGGCCGGCCACGAACGTTTCACCCAAATGGCTGCAGGGAAATGGGCAGGAATGCGATGGATTCTCATTTATAATTCCGCATCCCTTCAACCCAAGCCAGCCACGTCTGCCGCCCCAAGCCATGATCGTCTGCGTCTGCCACCGTGTTTCCGACCGTGAGATTGCACGCCATGCGCGGGCGGGAATGAGCTTTGACGAGATCCAGTTCGAACTCGGCGTCGCCACCCAGTGCGGGCGCTGCGAGGATTGCGCCCGCGACGTCGTGGCGCAGTGCTGCGCAAGCCAGCCGATGGCCGCGCTGCGCAACGAAGTGGCTCCCAGCCCCAGCCAGCTTGCCCCCCTCCTGCAGGAAGGCAACGCATGCAAGTCCTCTTCCCTCTCGCCGGCAGCCTGATCATCGTGCTGTGTTCGCTGTGGTGGATCGTGCGCAAGTGATCCACAGCGCCACCAGAGATTTCAAGCCTTTTTGGCCTTGAGCCCTTGCTGGGTAAGCGCCGGCAGCTATCATTTTTATGCATTTGCCTGAACGATACGGTGCTTCGCCGGGGTTGACCGGCCGCACTGCCGCCATTGCTGGCTCGGTGCTGGCGCTGCACGTGGCGGTCCTGTGGGCGCTGCAGGCGGGGCTCAAGCGCGTCGAGCCGCCCGTCGTCATCACGCCGGTGCAGGTGCTCAGCGAATTTTTGGTGGCCCAGCCGCCCACGCCGCCTGCCCCGCCCGCGCCCCCTGCCCCGCCCAAGCCTGCGCCGGTGCCGCCGCCCCCAAAGCCCGCCCGGCCCAAGCCGGCGGCCCCGAAGCCGCAGCCTGCGCCCGCCCCCCTGCCCCTGGCTGTGGCCGACCCTACACCTGCGCCCAACGCCCCCGTGGGCGCGACCGAGCCGCAGCCGCCCGCGCCGCCCGTGGTGGCGCCGGCGCCACCCGCTCCGCCCGCCCCTCCTGCACCACCCGCGCCACCGGCGCCGCCCGCCGTCGTGCAGCCCTCCAGCAGCGCCAGCCACCTGAACAACCCCGCGCCGCCCTACCCCGCCGTCAGCCGACGCCTGGGCGAACAGGGGGTGGTCATGCTCAACGTGCTGATCGGCACCGACGGGCTGCCGCAGAAGGTGGAGGTGAAAAAATCCAGCGGCTTCGATCGCCTGGACCGCCAGGCGGTGGACACCGTGCTGCGCTGGCGCTTCATGCCCGGCACGCGCAGCGGCGTGCCCGAAGCCATGTGGTTCGTGCAGCCCATCCATTTCGTGCTCAAGCAGTGAGCGGCCGCGGCCGCGTCAGCCTCCCCACATCCGACCCCAGGAGTCTTCTTTCATGCAATCGCAATTCGGCATCGCCAACGTCTGGATCCAGGGCGACTTCGTCACCCGCGCCACTGCCGTGCTGCTGCTGGCCATGTCGCTGGCCTCGTGGATCGTCATCGTCATCAAGGCGCTGGACATCGTGAAGTTCAAGAAGCGCGCCCGCGAGGCCCGCGACTTCTGGCACAGCCAGGACTTCGCCGCCGGGCTGGACAAGCTGCAGGGCGACGCGTCCAACCCCTTTCGCTACCTGGCGCTGGAGGGCCGCGAGGCCACGCAGCACCACCGCAACACCCAGGCCCACCTGCACGACAGCCTGGATGTGAGCGACTGGGTCACGCGCTGCCTGCGCAATTGCATCGACGAATTCACCGCCCGGCTGCAGTCCGGGCTGGCCATCCTGGCCTCGGTGGGCTCCACCGCACCCTTCATCGGGCTGTTCGGCACGGTCTGGGGCATCTACCACGCGCTGCTAGCCATCGGCTCGTCGGGCCAGTCCACCATCGACAAGGTCGCCGGTCCCATCGGTGAAGCGCTGATCATGACCGCCCTGGGCCTGGCCGTGGCCATCCCTGCGGTGCTGGGCTACAACGCGCTGGTGCGCGGCAACAAGCACATCCTCAACCGCCTCAGCAGCTTCGCGCACGACCTGCATGCCTACTTCGTGACGGGCGCTCGCGTCAGCCTGCCGCCCGAGAACGGCGCCCGCATCGTGCCCATGAAGAAGGGCTGACGCGCCATGGCTTTTGGAACCCAGGACAGCGCCGACGAGGTGATGAACGAGATCAACATGACGCCGCTGGTGGACGTCATGCTGGTGCTGCTCATCATCTTCATCATCACCGTGCCGGTCATGAAGCACGCCGTGCCGGTGGACCTGCCACGCGCGGCCAACCAGGAAGAGATCGTCAAGCCGCAGACCATCCGCCTGTCGGTGACAGCCGACGGTGTGTACCACTGGAACGAGACCACCGTCACCGACGAGGAGCTGGAGCCGCGCCTGCGCGCCGAGGCGGTCAAGGAGCCGCAGCCGGACCTGCATATCCGCGGCGACAAGGACGTGCGCTATGAGCGCGTGGCCCAGGCCATGGCTGCCGCGCAGCGCGCCGGCGTGCGCAAGATCGGCTTCGTCACCGATCCGGCCAAGTAAGCGCTGGCGGCGCACGGCCGGGCGAGAAAACACTTTTTTACTGCCCAGCCGCCCCGAATTGCTTGACGATCAGTTGAGAATGGTTATCATTAAACAACTTCAACGCATCGCCCACCAGCACCCATGCACGCCGTCCTTGCCGCCCAGCCTGCCCTGCCCGCCACGCCCCCCGCACTCAGTGCCGGCGTCGCCGCCAGCGAGCGTCCCGCCCTCCACAGCAGCGCCTTGCTGCAGGGCTGCAAGGCCGTGACCATCGTGCACAACGGCGCCTTGTACCAGCTGCAGGCCACCCGTCTGGGCAAGCTCATCCTGACCAAATAACCGCACCTGCGCACCGTGTTTCATCGTGGGGCGACTTGAAGGCCATTTCGGCCAGACCAGTCGTTTTTGCCAGCCAACGAAGAGATTGTTCTTTTTCGCGTAGCCAGGCATTTTTTTGCGGACTCAAGCCGCAGCTCCCCGCGAGTTCCCTGTTGCCAAAAAAATGCCGGCCCACGGTGGGCCGGCATTTTCTTTTGGGTGAAAGCCCGGCTGGTCGATTACAGGCCCAGGGCTGCAATACCGGCGCGGGCCACCTGCGCGTCCTCGTTGGCCTTCACGCCGCTCACGCCCACGGCGCCCAGGCACTGGCCGTCCTTCATGATCGGCACGCCGCCTTCGAGCATGCCGTCGATGACCGGGGCCGACAGGAAGGCCGTGCGCCCGCCGTTGATCATGTCCTCATAGCCCTTGGTCTCGCGGCGGCCCAGCGCAGCCGAGCGCGCCTTGGCTGCGGCAATGTGGGCCGACACGGGCGCCGCGCCGTCCAGGCGTGCCAGGTGCAGCGGGTGGCCGCCGTCGTCCACGATGGCGATGGTGACGGCCCACTGGTTCTTCTGCGCCTCGGCCTCGGCGGCGGCGGCAATCTGCTTGATGTCGGAGAGTTCGAGAACGTGGGAGGTTTTCATGGCAAATGCAAACGGGTCAAAAGGATGAACACAAACGTTGCCCAGCATAGCCAGCCGTGCGGCAGGCACTGCGTCCTGTTCGGGTGAAACAATGCCGACATTAAAGTACGGGATGGTGCGCGGGTATTGCAAAGGCCTGCCGACCCCCCCACCTAGAATCCAAACGCCTGCACCTTGCAGGCCCTCTGAATACACAGCAGGAGAGACATCCCCATGAACAATGGCATCACACGCATCGACACCAGCGGCGGCTATGCCCTGTCGCAGGAACAGCGCCACCGCGTGCTGCGCAACACCTACTGGCTGCTGGCCCTGAGCCTGCTGCCCACCGTGGCCGGCGCCTGGCTGGGCGTGGCCACCGGCATCACCCGCTCGCTGCAGGGCGGCATGGGGCTGATCGTGTTCCTGGGCGGTGCCTTCGGCTTCATGTTCGCCATCGAGAAGACCAAGAATTCGGCGGCCGGCGTGCCCGTGCTGCTGGGCTTCACCTTCTTCATGGGCCTGATGCTGTCGCGCCTGATCGCCGCCATCCTGGGCTTTTCGAACGGTGCCGAGCTGATCATGACCGCCTTTGCCGGCACGGCAGGCGTGTTCTTCGTCATGGCCAGCCTGGCCACGGTCATCAAGCGCGACCTGTCGGGCCTGGGCAAATGGCTGTTCGTGGGCGCGCTGGTGCTGATGGTGGGCGCCATCATCAACGTCTTCGTGGCCTCGTCGGCCGGCATGATGGCCATCTCGGTGGCAGCCATCGGCATCTTCAGCGCCTTCATGCTGTACGACATCAAGCGCATCATCGACGGCGGCGAGACCAACTACATCAGCGCCACGCTGGCCCTGTACCTGGACCTGTTCAACGTGTTCCAGAGCCTGCTGGCCCTGCTGGGCATCATGGGCGGCGAGCGCGACTGAAAGCGCCCTGCTCTCGCCTCGACAGCCCCGCGCGCCGTGCGGGGCTTTTTTTTGCCCTGCTTAACTTGGGGGCGAACTGGCCGATACAGAGGACATGCAGCAGCGCTCTTCACCTTCCCTTTCCCGTCCCTCAAGGGCCGTCCTTCGCGCTCTGTCAGCGACGGCGGCGCTGCTGGTGCTGGCCGGCTGCGACATTCCCGGCCTGGGGCCCGACCCGCGCGCGCTGCAGCGCGACGCCGAGGCCAAGGCCATCGGCGGGGCCTGCCGCCACGCGCTGCGGGGCCTGGAAGACTGCTACACCTTGAACCCGAAGGCGCAAAAGGCCCAGGTCTTCGCCGGCTGGAAGGACATGGACCAGTACATGCGCGAAAACAAGCTCGAGGGCACCCCCTCGGTGCTCACGCAGCTGGAAAAGCCCGCCGAGGCGCCCGCCCGCAAGAGCCGCGCAGGACGCGGCGACAGCGACGACACGGCTGACAGCAAAAACACACGCAACGGCCGCAGTTAAAGCATCAAGGCCGGCGACCGTGGCGCGCCCCGCGCACCTTGCAGTCGCTTTGCAGTCGCCTCGCAGTCACGCTTTTCAGACTTGCCTCCCCACAGGGCTTGGGGCGAGGCTTCGCGTCGTTGGCCGCGTGGCGCCACGCCTTTAGAAGCTCTCCCAGTCACTCTCGGAGGCTGCGCCGCTCGGGCGGCTGGTCAACGCCGGCAGGGGCCGCGGCGCTGCAACAGTGGTGTTTGGGCGTGGGGACGCTGCCACAGCAGATCTGGGCGTGGTCGCACGCATGGGCGCCAGGGGCTGCGATACAGCAGGCGCCGCGCTGGCCGCGCCCACCTCGAAGACGGACACCACCTGCGCCAGGTGCTGCGCCTGGTCGCGCATGGCCGCGGCAGCGGCGCTGGACTGCTCGACCAATGCCGCGTTTTGCTGCGTCATCTGGTCCAGGTTCGTGACCGCCTGGTTGATCTGCGCAATGCCGTCGCGCTGCTCGGCGCTGGACGCGGTGATCTCGCCGATCAGGTCGCTGACCTGGCGCACGCTGCGCACGATCTCCTGCATGCTGCGGCCCGCCTGCTCCACCTGGACCGAGCCTGTCTCCACGTTGGACACGCTCGCCATGATCAGGCCCTTGATCTCCTTGGCGGCCTCGGCACTGCGCTGCGCGAGGTTGCGCACTTCGCCCGCCACCACGGCGAAGCCGCGGCCCTGTTCACCAGCGCGCGCAGCCTCCACGGCCGCGTTCAGTGCCAGGATGTTGGTCTGGAAGGCGATGCCGTCGATGACCTGGATGATGTCGCCGATCTTGCGGCTGGAGGCCGTGATCTGCTCCATGCTCGTGACGACCTGGCCGACCACCGTGCCGCCTTGCTCGGCCGCCTGGGCGGCCTGCGCTGCCAGCTGGTTGGCCTGGTGCGCCGTCTGTGCCGACTGCGACACCGTGGCGGTGAGCTGCTCCATGCTCGCAGCCGCCTGCTGCAGGCTGGCCGCCGTTTGCTCCGTGCGGCTGGACAGGTCGTGGTTGCCGCTGGCGATCTGGTTGGAGGCGCTGGAGACCGATTCCACGCCCGCGCGCACGTCGCTCACCACGCTGCGCAGCCGCTGGCTCATCTGCGCCAGGGCACGCAGCATCGCGCCGAACTCATCCTTTCGTGTCGAGTGCAGCTCGTGGGTGAGCTTGCCGGCGGCGATGGCGTCGATGACGTCCCCGGCCTGGCCCAGGGGTACCGTGATCGAGCGCACCAGCCGCGCCGCCAGCAGCAAGAAAGCGCCCATCAGCACGCCTGATGCGATGAGGCCCTCGACGGCATAGCGCGCACGGCGCTCTCCCGCTTCGGCCACTACCGCGTCGCGCCGCTGCTGCAGCGCGGCGACGAAGGCATCCTGGGCGCGCAAGAACTTGTCCACCTGCGGCGAGAGCTGCTCGTCGGCGAACCGCTGCGTCTCCACCACGTCGCCAGCACCCTTGAGCTCCCAGGTTCGGGTCGTGGCCGCCTGCACCGCGCGGTATTCGGCCAGCACCTGCTCCAGCACGGCCTTTTCCTGCGCATCGGTCGTCTGCGCCACGATGGCATCCTGCGCGCTAGTGACCGACGCCGTGAAGCGCTTGACCTGGGCGTCAAACTGCTCGGCCAGCACCGCATCAGACGTGACCGCCGCACCCATCAGCAGATTCACCATGGTCTCCGATTCGCCGCGCCACCGGGTGGACTGGGTGATGCGCATCTCGGTGGCGATCACATCGCTGATCGCCTTGCTCATGGAAGAATTGGCGCGGTATTGCTGGAACCCGGAGATGACCAGCATGGCCAGCATGAGCACCAACAACATGCCCCAAAGCTTGTGGAATACGCGAATGTTGTCGATCTGCACTATGTAGTTCCTGGTCGTGCGCCGGCCGGCGCTGCAGGCATGCCGCCCCCACGGCTGACACGCACTCAAAAGCCATACAGGCCGCGCCAACGCCGGTTTTGAGGAGGCCGCAGCCGCTTGCGATGAC
This sequence comes from Pulveribacter suum, assembly GCF_003013695.1. Taxonomy (GTDB): domain Bacteria; phylum Pseudomonadota; class Gammaproteobacteria; order Burkholderiales; family Burkholderiaceae_C; genus Melaminivora; species Melaminivora suum. The sequence goes on from NZ_CP027792.1 coordinate 2,404,485, forward strand.
GCGGATGACACAAAACACCGGAGACGGCGTGCGCGACGAAGCCTCCAGGTGATTGTAACTTATTGAAATTTAAGAAAATAAGTTTACAACCGTTCCGCCTGTTGCATCCATCGCGCTGCCGCTACGGCCGTTCGAACACGGCCATGCTCTCGACGTGCGCGGTGTGCGGAAACATGTTCACCACCCCCGCAGCCACGCAGCGGTAGCCGGCTTGGTGCACCAGCAGGCCGGCGTCGCGCGCCAGGGTGGACGGGCTGCAGCTCACATAGACAATGCGCCGCGGCGGCGCCCAGCCCTCGAAGCCCGGCGGCAGCGGCAGCGCCTCTGGGGCGCCGGTGCGCGCCTGGTGGATATCGGCCAGGGCCTTGGCCAGGGCAAAGGCGCCCTCGCGCGGCGGATCCACCAGCCACTTGTCGGCGCTGCCGTCGGCCATCAGCAGCGGGGGCGTCATCTCGAACAGGTTGCGCGCTACAAAACTCGTAGCTGCCAGCGCTTGTCCTGCGGGCCTTTGCGCTTGATTTCTTGCATAATTTTCACGCGACCGGGCAACCAGCGCCTCGCTGCCCTCGATGCCCAGCACCTCGCGCGCCCGGGTGGCCAGCGGCAGCGTGAAGTTGCCCAGGCCGCAAAACCAGTCGATGACGCGCTCATCGCTGTGTACATCGAGCAGGCGCAGCGCCCGGGCCACCAGCACGCGGTTGATGTGCGGGTTGACCTGCGTGAAGTCGGTCGGCTTGAACGGCATGGTGATGCCGAAGTCGGGCAGGTCGTAGGCCAGCTGCTCGCCGCCCTCCTGCAGCAGATGCACCGTGTCCGGCCCCTTGGGCTGCAGCCACCACTGCACGCCGTGCAGCGCGGCGAACGCGCGCAGGCGGGCCAGGTCGTGTTCGGACAGCGGCTCCAGGTGGCGCAGCACCAGCGCGGTGACGCGGTCGCCGCAGGCCACCTCTATCTGTGGGCAGGTGCCCTGCGCGTCCATGCCGGCGATCAGCCCGCGCAGCGGCATCAAGAGCGCATCCACGTGCGGCGGCAGGATCTTGCAGGTCTGCATGTCCGCGATGTAGCGGCTCTTTCTCTCATGAAAGCCCACCAGCACCGAGCCCTTCTTGGCCACGTAGCGCATCGACAGCCGGGCGCGCCAGCGGTAGCCCCAGGCCGGGCCCTCGATAGGACGCAGCACGGTCTCGGGCCGCACCTTACCCAGGTGCCACAGGTTGTCCTCCAGCACGCGCTGCTTGACGGCCACCTGCGCGCTGGCATCCAGGTGCTGCATCTTGCAGCCGCCGCAGGCGCCTTCGTGCAGGCCAAAGTGCGGACACAGCGGGCGCACGCGCAGGCTGGATTCGCGGTGGATTTCGGTGAGCTGCGCCTGCTCCCAGTTGTTTTTCTTGCGGCCGGTGCGGGCACTGACCAGCTCGGTGGGCAAGGCACCGTCGATGAACACGACCTTGCCGTCCGGGCGGCGGGCGACGCCCTGGGCGTCCAGGTCCATGGAGGTGACCTCCAGCCAGCCGGACGGCAGCGCGGGCGTGTCGGAGGCGGGGGATGCGGTGGTTTCGGGGAGGTTTTCTGCGGGGACGCTCATGCCCGCGATTGTCTCAGAGCGCCCTTTTGGCGACCGCCGCGGCCGGGGCGCCAGGGTCAGCGCGGGGCGGCCGGTGCGGGCGGGCGCACCGCAGTGACTTCGATCTCCACCAGCCAGGCGGGATTGGCCAGCGCGGCGATCTGGAAGGCCGAGCGCACCGGCAGGCGCGGCTGGGCGCTGGTGCCGAAGTACTGGGTGTAGCCCTCCATGAAACCGGCGAAGTCCATCGCATTGCCCTTTCTCGGGTCGGCCACCAGGAAGACCTGCATCTTCACGATGTCGCCCATGGTGAGGCCCAGGCCCTTGAGCTGCGTCTCGATGCTGCGCAGCACACCCAGCGTCTGCGCGCGCGTGTCGCCGCCATAGGCGCGTGGGTCGTTGCCGGGCAGCGCCTTGTCCACCACCGGGGGCACCTGGCCCGACAGGTACACCGTGGTGGCGCCGGCCGGCACCTCCACGGCGGCAGCGATGGGGAAGTCCGAACCGGGCACGCGGTGGCGCAGCACCTCGGTGGCCGGTGCCTGGCTGGCGCAGCCGACCAGGCCGGCCAGTGCCAGCGCCGCGCAGCACAGGCGAGAGCGGGAAGAAGAAAGAAGGGGGGCCATGGCGTGTCCAAGCAAAGGAAGTACAGGAAGAAGGGACGCCAGCGCGCCGCGCCCGGGCGGACGGGCGGCAGCCGGCGCGGGCTGCGGCGTCAGGGCCGCTGCTTTTTCACGTCCTGCGGGGTGACCGCATCCTGGTAGCTGTTACCGAAATGCGTGCGCACGTAATTCACCACGTCGGCGACCTGCTGGTCATCCAGCCGTTGGGCAAAGGGCGGCATGCCGTGCAGGCCGTTGAGCACCACATAGGTGGGGTAGGCGCCCGAGGCCATGCGCCCGTTCTTGGCCAGCGCCGGATAAAAGCCCGCCCCTTTGGCGCCCTCGCCCTGCGGCATGTGGCAGCCCTGGCAGATGGATTGGTACAGCCGCTCGCCGCCCTGTTGCACGAAGCGCTCGCTGCTGGGCGAAAAGCGCGGGTTGAAGCCCGCGGGCTTGGAGGCGTCGGCCGCGTCGCGCTTGGTCATCGAGCGGGCGCCCGGTTGCTGCGTGGCCGACTGGCGGGGTGCCTCGCCCGCGGGGTGCGCCGCGGCCGATGCGCCGGCGGCCGGGGCCTGCTGCGCGCCTGCGCCGGTGGCGGCTGCGGCCACCAGCAGGGCGGCACCTGCCGAGAGCCAGAAATGGGGGGTCGTCATGATCGGGTTCCTTCGGTTCGGGGGTGTCCGGGAATGAGTGCGTGCGCCCTTCAGGCCGCCTGCGCGCGTTCGTGCAGGCGCTTGACGGCGTCCAGCGCCGACAGCACGGCGCCCTCCTGCCAGGCGGGGATGTACGAGGCGTGCTCGCCCGCCAGCACGATGCGCCCGTCCACCTGGCACAGGTTGCGGTAGTGCTGCTTGCGCGCCTCGTCCGACCAGATGCCGAAGCAGCCGTTGATCCAGGGCATGCGGTGCCAGCCCACCGCGACCCCGTTCTGGAACTCTTTCTTGTACTGCGGGTGCAGCTGCGAGCCGAACTCCACCGCCGCGCGGATGCGGTCCTCGGGCTTCATGGCGGTGAATTCGAAGGCGTGCGTGTTGTCGAAGGCATACCCGCCCAACAGCACGCCCGGGCCCTGGGTGTTGAAGTTGTTGGACGGATACGAGATCTGCTCGATCGGCAGGTCGGTGTAGCTGATGCCGCCGAAGATGCGCTCGTCTTCTTCCCAGAAGCGCCGCTTGAACTGCAGGCCCACCTTGAACGAGGCGCCATAGGGCACGGCGGCAATTGCCGCCTTCATGGCATCGCCCACCTGGATGTCGATCTGGCTCAGGATGGACAGCGGAATGGTGCAGACGCACCAATCGGCCTTGACCTGCTGCACCGCGTCGCCGCCGGCGCCGCCGCGCGCGTCCACGTAGCTCACCGTCACGCCCTGCGGGGTCTGCTCGATCTTCGTGACCTTGCGGTTGAAGTGGATCAGCGAGCCCACCTGGCGCTCGAAGCCCTTGGCGATCATGTCCATGCCGCCCACCGGCTCGAAGATGGTGGTCTGGAACTCATACAGCTGGCCGATGTTGATCTGCGACCACAGGCGCGACTGCAGCAGCTCGTGCTGGCCGATGGGCTTGGAGGGCTTGGCCAGCGGCATCAGGCCGCCGGCCGGGTCGCTGTCGTAGCCGCGGTACTCGCTGGCGTTGGTGCCTTCGCGGTAGCGGTACTGCGCATCCAGCCCGCCCCAGGCCTTCAGGCCCTCCAGCAGCAGCTCGCGGTCTTCCTGCGTGACGGCCTGGTCCAGCGCGTGCTGGTTGGTCGCCTTGGACAGCAGTTCGGCCACATAGCCGTGCACGTCGGACTGGATGTGGCGAAAGCGCTGCGGCTTGCCGCCGAAGGCCTTGGTGGAATGCACCAGCGCGTTGTAGTTGACCTGCACGAACGATTCGAGCTGCACGCCGAAGCGCTTGCAGTAGTCCAGCAGCGCGTAGTGGTGGTAGGGCACGCGCCACGGGCCGGGGTTGATGTACAGGCCCTTGTCGAACTCGCAGGTCTGGCGCGTGCCGTCCAGCTCGGTGAACGAATCGCCGCCGCGCAGCGACCAGCTGCGCCCGCCGGCGCGATCCTGGTATTCGATGATCTGCACGTCGTAGCCCGCCGCTCGCAGCTCGTACGCCGCCGTCATGCCCGCCAGCCCGGCGCCGAGGATCACGACGGTGCCCCCGCGTTTGGACTTGCCCAGCTCGAGCGGGCCGCGGTAATTGGATTCCTGTGCATGGCCGAGCGACGCCATCGCCTGATACATGAGACCGCCGCCCGCGGTCTTGCCGATCATGGACAGCAGGTTGCGGCGGCTCATCGGGGGGGGCTGCAAGGGCATGGTCTCTCCTGTGGGTGGCGACCACCCGACAGTCCACGCTGGGCTGCCCTCGGGCCGCAGGACAGGAAGGCGCGGCGGCCGCCCGGCTTCCTGTGAGCCCATTGTTGAAAGCACACGCAGCACGCGCGCACCGGAAAACAGCCGGCAGGCTTGTAGGACAAGGGAGCGGGTGGCTGGCCCGGCCGTGGGCCGGGCAGCGCCCCGGGCGGGCGCAGCCCGGGGTGCAAGCGAAGGCGTGCCGTGGCCCGCTGCGCTATCAATCAAGGAGCTGCTGGCGCAAGCAGCGCAAGGGCTGGAGCCCTCTTTTGCCTATTTCTTGACGAGACCTCAGCCGCGCGGGGCACGGCGCGCGCGCATGCTCGCCGGCATCAGCGACGCGCGGCCCGACCCGGCCACGGGCAGCCGGTTGAGCTCGAACTCGCAGGCGCCGCTGTCCAGCGAGAACACCATGGCCCCGCCGGGCACCAGCAGCGGCAGCGTCTCGTGCAGCTGGCGCGACATGTCCACCGGCGGGGTCTGCGCGCGATAGACCACCTGCTTGTCGGCGGCATAGACGATGTAGCAGGCGGCCTGGGCGGCCTGGGCGCCGGCAGCGGCCAGCGCCAGCCCGGCCAGCGGGCGAAGGATGTTGCGGATGTTCATGTCGAGTCCTCCTGTCCTCTCGTGGGAATGATGGGGCGATTATTGCCGCTGGCGGTGTGCGGCCCGTGTCAGCCCAGGTGCAGCTGGCTGGTGTGCTTGACTTCCTCCATCACCGCGTAGGTGCGCGTCTCGCGCACGCCGGGCAGCTGCCACAGCACGTCGCCGGCAAAGCGGCGGTAGGCCGCCATGTCGGCCGAGCGGGTCTTGAGCAGGTAGTCGAAGCCGCCCGCGACCATGTGGCATTCCATGATCTCCGGGTGCACCTGCACGGCGGCCTTGAACTGCTCGAACACGTTGGCGGTGGTGTGGTCCAGCAGCACCTCCACGAACACCAGCATGCCCGCGCCCAGCAGCAGCGGGTTCAGCCGCGCCTCGTAGCCCAGGATGTAGCCGCTTTGCGTCAGCCGCTGCACCCGCGCCAGCACCGCCGTGGGCGACAGCGCCACGGCCTCGGCCAGCTTCAGGTTGGACAGGCGGCCGTCGCCTTGCAGGATTCGCAGGATTCGCAGGTCCGTGCGATCAATGTTGACTACGTCACTGGATTTCATCCGCCAATTATTCGCTGGATGCGGCTCACTTTGGTGATTTATTTATCCGGCAAATCCCGATGATCCGCTGCTATGACCTCCGCCCCCTTTTTTCCCCGTCCGCAGGATGAAAGCGCCCTGCGCCAGGCCATCACGGCCGCCACCCGCCGCCCCGAGCCCGAGGCCCTGGCCCCCCTGCTGGCCGCCGCGCGCCTGCCGCCTGCGCTCCAGCAGGCGGTACAGACCCGCGCCCTGGCGCTGGCGCAGGCCTTGCGCGAGCGCAAGGGCGAGGGCGGGCGCGCCGGCCTGGTGCAGGCGCTGCTGCAGCAGTTCGCGCTGTCGTCGCAGGAAGGCGTGGCGCTGATGTGCCTGGCCGAGGCGCTCTTGCGCATCCCCGACGCCGCCACGCGCGACGCGCTGATCCGCGACAAGGTGGGCGCCAGCGACTGGACGCGGCACCTGGGACAAAGCCCGTCGCTGTTCGTCAACGCCGCCACCTGGGGCCTGCTCATCACCGGGCGGCTGGTGGCCACGCACAGCGAGACGGGCCTGAAGGACGCGCTGCGCCGCCTGACGGCGCGCGGCGGCGAGCCTTTGATCCGAAAGGGCGTGGACGTCGCCATGCGCATGATGGGCGAGCAGTTCGTGACCGGCGAGACCATTGAGCAGGCCCTGGGCAACGCGCGCCGGCTGGAATCGCGCGGTTTTCGCTACTCCTACGACATGCTGGGCGAGGCGGCACTCACGGCCGAGGACGCCGAGCGCTACCTGCAGTCCTACATCGACGCCGTGCATGCCATAGGCCGCGCGAGCAGCGGGCGCGGCGTGTATGCCGGCCCGGGCATCTCCATCAAGCTCAGCGCCCTGCACCCGCGCTACCAGACTGCGCAGTGGCAGCGCGTGATGGACGAGCTGTACCCGCGCGTGCTGCAGCTGGCGCAGCTGGCCAGGCAGTACGACATCGGCCTGAACATCGACGCCGAAGAGGCCGACCGGCTGGAGCTGTCGCTGGACCTGCTGGAGCGCCTGTGCCACGAGCCGTCGCTCGCAGGCTTTCACGGCATCGGCTTCGTCATCCAGGCCTACCAAAAGCGCTGCCCGTTCGTCATCGACTGCGTCGTCGATCTGGCGCGCAAGAGCGGCCACCGGCTGATGGTGCGCCTGGTCAAGGGCGCTTACTGGGACAGCGAGATCAAGCGCGCCCAGGTGGACGGCCTGGCGGACTACCCTGTCTACACGCGCAAGGCGCACACCGACGTGTCGTACATCGCCTGCGCGCAAAAGCTGCTGGCTGCGCCAGACGCCGTCTATCCCCAGTTCGCCACGCACAACGCGCAGACGCTGGCCACCATCTGGGAGCTGGCCGGCCCCGAGCGCTACGCACCAGGGCAGTACGAGTTCCAGTGCCTGCACGGCATGGGCGAGCCGCTGTACGAGCAGGTGGTGAGCCAGCGCCCCTGCCGCATCTACGCCCCCGTGGGCACGCACGAGACGCTGCTGGCCTACCTGGTGCGCCGGCTGCTGGAAAACGGCGCCAACACCTCGTTCGTCAACCGCGTGGCCGACGCGCAGCTGCCGCTCGAGTCGCTGATCGAAGACCCTGTTGCCACGGTCGATGCGCTGGCCCGCACCGAAGGCGCGCCCGGCCTGCCGCACCCGCGCATCGCCCTGCCGCGCGACCTGTATGGCGCGGCGCGCGCCAACTCGGCGGGCCTGGACCTGGCCAGCGCGCCGGTGCTGGCAGACCTGGCGCAGGCGCTGCAGATGAGCCGCGCCGCGCCCGTGCTGGCGGCGCCGCTGGTGGCGGGCGAGTCCAGTCAGAATTTCGAGTCAAAAGCACCTCCAGCGCCCGCCCAGCAAGCGCCAGCAGCTATCGAAATAGGAGCGACCGAAGCTCTGGACGTGCGCAACCCCGCTGACCACGGCGACCTGGTCGGCACCGTGCGCGAGGCCACGGGCGCCGATGTGGACGCGGCCCTGGCCGCCGCCCAGGCCTTCCAGCCCGCCTGGGCCGCCACGCCGGCGGCCGCGCGCACGCAGCTGCTGCGCCGCGCGGCCGATCTGCTGGAGGGCGCCGCGCCGCGCCTGCTGCCGCTCATCATGCGCGAGGCCGGCAAGACCGCCGCCAACGCCGTGGCCGAGCTGCGCGAGGCCGTGGACTTCCTGCGCTACTACGCCGCCCAGGCCGATGCCTTCGACAACGCCACGCACCAGCCCCTGGGCCCGGTGGCCTGCATCAGCCCCTGGAACTTCCCGCTGGCCATCTTCATGGGCCAGGTGGCGGCCGCGCTGGCCGCCGGCAACGTGGTGCTGGCCAAGCCGGCCGAGCAGACGCCGCTCATCGCCCACGAGGCCGTGCGCCTGCTGCACCAGGCCGGCGTGCCGCCCGCCGCCGTGCAGCTGCTGCCCGGGCGCGGCGAGACCGTGGGCGCGCGCCTGGTGGGCGACGCGCGCGTGCAGGGCGTGATGTTCACCGGCTCCACCGAGGTCGCGCGCCTGCTGCAGCGTGCGCTGGCGCAGCGCGTGGGCCCGCACGACCAGCCCATCCCGCTGATCGCCGAGACAGGCGGGCAAAACGCCATGATCGTGGACTCCTCCGCCCTGGCCGAGCAGGTGGTGGCCGACGTGGTCAGCTCGGCGTTCGACAGCGCCGGCCAGCGCTGCTCGGCCCTGCGCGTGCTGTGCCTGCAGGCCGACTGCGCCGACCGCACCCTGGCCATGCTGCGCGGCGCCATGCAGCAGCTGCGCGTGGGCGACCCGACCGTGCTGGCCACCGACGTCGGCCCGGTCATCGACGAAGAGGCGCGCCAGGGCATCGCCCGCTACATCGACGAGCGCCGCGCTGCAGGCCACGCCGTGCACCAGGTGGCGGCGGGTGAGAGCGGCGCCCGCGCGCGCGGCACCTTCGTGCCGCCCACGCTGGTCGAGCTGCAGGACGCGTCGCAGCTGGGCCGCGAGGTCTTCGGCCCGGTGCTGCACGTGCTGCGCTACGAGCGCGCCGGGCTGCCCCAGCTGCTGGCCCAGATCAACGCCACCGGCTACGGCCTGACGCAGGGCGTGCACACGCGCATCGACGAGACCGTGGCCCGCGTGGCCGCCCAGGCGCATGCCGGCAACCTGTACGTGAACCGCAACATGGTCGGCGCCGTGGTGGGCGTGCAGCCCTTTGGCGGCGAAGGCCTGTCGGGCACCGGCCCCAAGGCCGGCGGGCCTTTGTATCTGCTGCGCCTGCTGTCGCGCCACCCGGCGGGCGCCGCCCGCACCGCCCTGGCCCACACCGCCGCCCAGGCGCCGGACGACACCCTGCAGACCGCGCTGCTGGCGCCGCTGCACGCGCTGCAGGCCTGGGCCTTGCAGCAGGGCCGCAGCGCCCTGGCAGGCAGCTGCGCCGCGCTGGCCCAGGCCAGCTGCGCCGGCCTGTCGGCGCGCCTGCCCGGCCCCACCGGCGAGCGCAACGACTACCGCCTGCTGCCGCGCGAGCGCGTGCTGTGCCTGGGCAAGGACGACGATGCCCGCCTGCTGCAGCTGGCCACCGTGCTGGCCGCCGGCAGCCAAGTCCTGTGGCCGGCCAGCGCGGTGGCCCTGCGCGCCCGGTTGCCCGCCGCAGTGCAGGAGCGGATGATTTTGGCGGCCGACCCTCTGGCTGCGGATTTCGACGCCGCATTGCAGGATGGCGACGCCGAAAGCCTGCGGGCCATTCAAATGCAATTGGCCGAGCGCCCCGGCGCCCTGGTCGGCCTGGCGGCCGTGCGCAGCGAAGAAGAAGCAGTGGCCGCGCTGCTGCGCCTGATATTGGAGCGTGCCGTGAGCATCAATACCACGGCTGCCGGCGGCAATGCCAGCCTGATGACCATGGCGTGAAGGCCATTCAAAGGAAAACCGGCCGCCAGGCGGCTGTGGACAAGCGCAGGCAGCTATCTTCTATGTAGCACCATTGAGCAGCACAACGCGAAAGGCGCGGCAGATTCTTCTGCCGCGCCTTTTCTTTTTCTGGCCGCTTCATTCGTTTAATACTGCCTTAATAAATGAATAATAAAATGGAAGAATTTTTATTTTGAATATCCCCAACATTTAAGCGGTCGATATTGCCTTTTCATTTGATCCGCATCAATTGGAAAACTCTTCGAATAAGAATAATCGAATCACGCGATAAAGAAACAAGAGTATCTCCCATGCCTGAAACCCATTCCCCCGCACGCCCCAGCGCGCCGCCCGCGGTGCAGCAGGGCAAGCGCACCTTCTTGCAGGACCTGGTCGGCCTGGCCACCGCCTTCGGCCTGACGGCGGCCGCGGCCCCCGCCGCTGCCCTGACCTTGCCCGGCACCACCCAGCCGCCGCGCCGCCCCGGCATGGAGGGCAAGCGCTTCGGCATGCTGGTGGACATCCGCAAGTGCATCGGCTGCCAGGCCTGCACGGTGAGCTGCTCGGTGGAAAACTTGCCGCCCATCGGCCAGTTCCGCACCACGGTGCTGCAATACGAAATCGACAAGCCCGACGGCTCCATGCCCGCCATGGTCAGCCTGCCGCGCCTGTGCAACCACTGCGAGGAGCCGCCCTGCGTGCCCGTGTGCCCCGTGCAGGCCACCTTCCAGCGCACCGACGGCATCGTGCTGGTGGACAACGAGCGCTGCGTGGGCTGCGGCTATTGCGTGCAGGCCTGCCCGTATGACGCGCGCTTCATCAACCACGAGACGCAGACGGCCGACAAGTGCACCTTCTGCGAGCACCGGCTGGACGTGGGCCTGCTGCCCGCCTGCGTGGAAAGCTGCGTCGGCGGCGCCCGCGTGATCGGCGACCTGAACGACCCGGGCAGCGAGATCAACCGCCGCATGGCCGCGCACACCGAGGGCGTGAAGGTGCTGAAACCCGACATGAAGACCGAGCCGCGCGTGTTCTACATCGGCCTGCCCGACGAGTTCGTCCATGGCGTGGCCGGCCAGGCCAGCGTGCGCCTGGTGTCCGACCACTGAGCCGCCAAGGAGAAAACCCCATGCAGATCACCGAACTGCTCACCCCCGCCTACGAGGCGGCCTGGCTGCCCTGGGCGGTGCAGTACTTCTTCCTGGCCGGCGTGGCCACGGGCGCCGCGCTGCTGACCAGCCTGTGCGCCTTCGGCGCGCCGCACTCGCGCCTGGCCCGGCTGCTGCCCACGGCCGTGCTGACGCTGGCCATCAGCAGCGTCGCCGCGCCGGTGTCGCTGCTGGCCGACCTGCACCAGCCGGCGCGCTTTTGGCACTTCTATGCGTACTTCACGCCGTGGTCGTGGATGTCGGTGGGCGCCGTGCTGCTGCCGGTGTTCATCACGCTGGCGCTGGCCATGTGCGCCGCCTGGTGGCTCGGCCGCCCGGGCTGGATGCGCCTGCTGGCCGGCGCGCTGGTGCTGTCGGCGCTGAGCATCACCGCCTACACCGGCGCCGAGATGATGGTCATCCGCGCCCGCCCGCTGTGGAACACGCTGTGGGTGCCCGTGAACCTGGCGCTGACCGGCTGGCTGGCGACCGTGGGCACGGCCTTCGTGCTGGAGCGCTTTTTGCCCGCCGCGCAGCGCCCCGGCGCGGCCGCACTGCAGCTGCTGCGCAGCCTGGGCCTGCTGCTGGCCGCCGCCCTGGTGGCCGTGGCGCTGGCCTGGGCTGCCACCGGGCTGGCCGGCGGCAACCCATCGTTCAAGGCGGCGCTGCGCCTGTGGGACTTCCCCGTCTGGCGCCTGAGCATCGTGGCCTCGGCCATCGGCGGCGTGGCCGTGGTGGCGGCGCTGGTGCGCGGCCGGTGGCGGCTGCAGCAGCCCGGCTACACGCTGGTGCTGGGCCTGGGCCTGGCGGCCAGCGCCTGGGCCTTTCGCTGGGCGCTGTTCATGGGCGTGCAGGGCGTGCCCAAGTTTGGCGCCGGCCTGTACCTGTACCAGATGCCGCTGGGCAGCGACGGCCTGATGGGCATGCTGGGCGTGGCCGGCCTGTGCGTGGCGCTGGTGGCCCTGGCCGGCTGGGCGCTGGAGCGCTGGCCCGGCCGCGCACCGCTCGCCGCCTGACGCCCTTCATTCAATTTCAAGCAAAACCCGCCTTTAACCCACGCCAGGCAAGCGCCGGCAGCTATCAAAAGCATAACAACGCTGCCCACCCCCTGGCTCCCAAGGACACACACCATGACTGACAAGACCCCCCGCCCCACCGCCCCCAAGGGCCAGCAGCCCGACAACAGCCGCCGCCGCATGCTGCTGCGCGGCGGCGCCGTGGCCGGCGGGCTGACGGCGTTTGCCGCCGGCTACGGCGAAGTCGTCGCCAAGGGCGCCCGCGGCTTGGTGACGGGCAGCTCCGGCAAGGTCATGCCCAGCGCCACGCGCGGCGCCTCGCTCACGCCCGAATTCCGCATCGACCCGGTGACGGGCGTGCTGTCCACCCAGCCCGGCCAGGTGGTCAGCCCATCGAGCTGCCTGGGCTGCTGGACGCAGTGCGGCGTGCGCGTGCGCGTGGACACCGAGAAGGACGAGATCATCCGCATCGCCGGCAACCCCTACCACCCGCTGGCCACCACCCACGCCGCGCCCATGGATGCGCCGGTGCGCGAGGTCTATGCCCAGCTGGGCGGCGACAACGGCCTGGAGGGGCGCGCCACCTCGTGCGCGCGCGGCTCGGCCATGCACGCGCACCAGAAGGCGGCGCACCGGGTGCTGGCGCCACTCAAGCGCGTGGGCCCGCGCGGCTCGGGCCGCTGGCAGACCATCTCGCTGGAGCAGCTGGTCCAGGAGATCTGCGACGGCGGCGACCTGTTTGGCGAAGGCCACGTGGACGGCCTGCGCGCCATCCGCGACGTGAAGACGCTGATCGATGAGCACAACCCCGAGTACGGGCCGAAGTCCAACCAGCTGCTGTTCACCGACGCCTCCAACGAAGGCCGCACGCCGCTCATCAAGCGTTTTGCCGGCCCGGCCTTCGGCACGGTGAACGTGTCCAACCACGGCGCCTACTGCGGCCAGAGCTACCGCGTGGGCACGGCTGCGGCCCTGGGCAACATCCCCGGCATGCCGCACGGCAAGCCGGACTGGAAGAATTCGCGCTTCGGGCTGTTCCTGGGCACGGCGCCGGCGCAGGCCGGCAACCCCTTCCAGCGCCAGGGCCGCGAGCTGGCCGAGGCGCGCTCGCGCGAGGACAACGCCTACAAGTACGTGGTCGTCTCGCCGCTGCTGCCCACCTCGTCCAGCCACGCCGCGGGCGACAACAACCGCTGGCTGCCCGTCAAGCCCGCCACCGACCTGGCGCTGGCCATGGCGCTGATCCGCTGGATCATCGACAACGAACGCTACGACGCCAAGTTTCTGACCCAACCCGGCCCCGCCGCCATGGCCGCCGCCGGCGAGGCCGCCTGGAGCAACGCCACCCACCTGCTGGTCAACGACCCGCAGCACCCGCGCCACGGGCAGTTCTTGCGCGGCGCCGACCTCGGCCTGCCGCTGCCCGCCCCGGTGGACGACAAGACGCCCGCCGAGGACGTGTACGTGGTGCAGCTGGCCGACGGCACGCTGGCACCCCACACCACCGCCCAGCCGGCCGAGCTGCTGGTCGAGCGCAGCTTTACCCCTGCCCGCGCGCCCGGCGCCACCGAAGAGCCCGCCGCCCTGCCCGTGTGCACGGCGTTCGTGAAGCTGCAGGGCGAGGCCCGGCGCATGACGCTGCAGGAGTATTCCGACCTGTGCGGCGTGCCGGTGGCCGAGATCGAGGCGCTGGCGCGCGAGTTCACCAGCCACGGCAAGCAGGCCGTGGCCAATTCGCACGGCGGCACCATGAGCGGCGCGGGCTTCTACACCGCCTACGCGATCGCCATGCTGAACAACCTGGTGGGCAACCTGAACGTCAAGGGCGGCTGGGTGCTGGACGCCGGCCCCTTCGGCCCCTTCGGCCCCGGGCCGCGCTACAACTTCGCGCAGTTCGAGGGCATGGTCAAGCCCACCGGCGTGGCTCTGTCGCGCACGCGCTTTCCGTACGAGAAGACCAGCGAGTTCAAGCGCAAGAAGGAAGCGGGCGAGAACCCCTACCCGGCCCGCGCGCCCTGGTACCCCGCGCCCGGCGGCATGAGCAGCGAGATGCTGGCCGCCGGGCTGCTGGGCTACCCCTACCCGGTCAAGGCGTGGATCAACCACATGAGCAACCCGGTGTATGCCATCTGCGGTTTTGACAACGCCCTAACCGCGGCGGTGAAGGACCCGAAGAAGCTGCCGCTGTTCGTCTCGGTGGACCCGTTCATCAACGAGACCTCGGCCCTGGCCGACTACATCGTGCCCGACACCGTGACCTACGAGAGCTGGGGCATCGGCGCGCCCTGGGCCGACGTGATCGCCAAGAGCTCCACCGTGCGCTGGCCCGTGGTCACCCCGGCCACGGCCAAGACCGCCGAGGGCCGCCCGGTGAGCCTGGAGAGCTTTCTGTTCGCCGTGGCCGGCGAGCTGCAGCTGCCTGGCTTCGGCAAGAACGCCATGGCGACCAAGGACGGCAAGCCGCTCGACCTGGAATGCGCCGAAGACTTTTATCTGCGCGGCATGTGCAACATCGCCTGGCAGGCCGGCAAGCCCGTGGGCGAGGCCAGCGACGACGACATCGCCCTGACGGGCCTGGCCCGCTGGATGCCGCAGCTGCAGCAGCGCCTGAAGCCCGAGGAAGTGCGCCGCACCGCCATGGTCATGAGCCGCGGCGGGCGGTTTGACCAGGTGGAAGAAGCCTGGAAGGGCGAGCACGTCAAGGCCGCGCACAAGGTGCCGGTGCAGATCTGGCACGAGGGGCTGGCGAAGATGCGCCACTCCATGACCGGCGAGCGCTACGCGGGCTGCCCCACGTGGTTCCCCACGCGGCTGGCCGACGGCTCCAGCATGCGCGAGCACTTTCCCGAAAAGGACTGGCCGCTGACGTTGAGCTCGTACAAGTCCAACCTGATGAGCAGCATGTCGATCGCCGCCGCGCGCCTGCGCCAGGTGCACCCGCACAACCCCATCAGCCTGAACAAGGAAGACGCGGCGCGTTTGGGCATTGGCAACGGCGACGCCATCGAGGTCACCACGCCTGGTGCCAGCGTGCGGGGGGTGGCGCTGGTGCGCAGCGGCATTGCGGCGGGGGCGGTGGCCATCGAGTATGGCTATGGGCACAAGCAGCTGGGGGCGGTGGCGCATGTCGTGGACGGCCGGGCCACGGCGCATGAGGCGCAGCATGGCAATGGGGTGAATTTGAATGATTTGGGGTTTGCGGACCCGACGCGGCCGGCGAAGGACAACGTGTGGATTGACTGGGTGTCGGGGGCGGTGGTGAGGCAGGGGTTGCCTGTGCGGGTGCGCAGGGTGTGATGGTGCTCTTTGTTTGATAGCTGGTTGCGCTTGTCTGGCTTAGCTTTCCTGCTGCTTTGATTGTTGGTGTTTTGCTGGGTTGGGGAGCCGGGACTCGCCCCGGCGGGCGACCTCCTTTTCTTGCTCGCACAAGAAAAGGAGGCAAAAGAAGTGCGCCCCCGATGCCCGTATCCCCTTCGCTGCGCTACGGGGCAGCCTGCGATGCTCGGGCGCAGGGCGGTGCTGCGTAACTCACTGCGCTGCTGCGCAGCTCCGTTCAAACAAACGCAGCAAGCTAGACCACGAAGCAGGTGTGTCCTTCGGCACACCTGCCCGCCCCGCGCCCTGCGCTTCTCGGTACGGGCATAGGGGGTTGAAGCCCCGACACGGGCCATCGCTGCGCTCGGCCTGGCCTTCGCGGCGCTCAGCGCCTGCGCGCACGGGGCCGAGCGCAGCGATGGCCCGTATCGTGGCTGTTCAACCCCCTTGAGGCTGCGCCTGTGGCGGGGCGCTTGCGGGGTGGGCATGGGCGTCGTAGCGCCCATGCCTTCGTAATCTGACTGGCCGCGTTTGTTTGAACGGAGCGCGTCAGCGCGCAGTGAGTTATGCGGCCCACCCCGCAAGCGCCCCGCCACAGGTTTGCCCCGTAGCGCAGCGAAGGGGTCGCAGACTGCGGAGGCACGTTTCTTTGCCTACTTTCTTGTCGTGCGACAAGAAAGTAGGTCGCCCGCCGGGGCGAGTCCCGGCTCCCCAACCCAGCAATAGACCAACAACCAAACCAGCCCGCAACCCAAGCCAGCCCCCCAAAAAGGCATGATTCCCCCATGCACCTCCTGATCGTCGAGGACAACCCCCTAGTCGCCAGCGGCATCCGCACCGGCCTCCTCCTGCACGGCATGCAAGCCGACATCGCCCCCACCGCCGCCTCCGCCCAGGCCCACATGGACGCCCGCGCCTACGACGCCTGTGTGCTCGACCTCGGCCTGCCCGACGGCGACGGCATGGCCCTGCTGCGCCGCTGGCGCGCCGCCGGCCTGGCCCTGCCCGTGCTCATCCTCACCGCCCGCGGCACGCTGCAGGACAAGATCGCCGGCTTCGAGCAAGGCACGGACGACTACCTGACCAAACCCTTCGACCTGCCCGAGCTCGCCTTGCGCCTGCAGGCCCTGGTGCGCCGCGCCAGCGGGCGCGCCAGCGACCGCGTGCCGCTCGGCCCCGACTGCGAGATCGACCTGGCCGCTGCCGCCGTGTACCTGCGCGGCGAACCGGTGGAGCTGCCCCGGCGCGAATGGGCGCTGCTGGCCGCGCTGGTGCAGGCCGGCGGGCGCGTGCTCAGCACCGCGCAGCTGCACGACAGCCTGTACGGGCTGGAGGGCGACGTGGGCAGCAACACCGTCAACGTGCACGTGCACCACCTGCGCCGCAAGCTGGGCGCCGAAGTCATCGACACCGTGCGCGGCCAGGGCTTTCGCCTGGGCGCGCACTGCGGCCCCACCGCCCCATGAGCAGCAGCAGCCACGACAGCCCCGCCCCACGCATGAAAAGCCTGCGCCGCCGCCTGGTGCTGGGCCTGGCGCTGGCCACCTGCCTGCTGTGGGCCGTCGTGGGCTGGTGGCGCGTGGGCGTGCTGCAGGGCGAGCTGGAGGCCATGCTGGACGAGCGCCTGGTGGCCTCGGCCCGCATGGTGGCCAGCATCGTGCACCAGTTCCAGCCGGCGCCCGTGCCGGCCCCCTCCCCTGACGAGGCGGCCCTGCAGCAGCAGCTGCATTCCGTCATCGCCCGCGACGGCGTGGCCTGCGAGGTCAGCCTGGTGCGCAGCGAGGTCGAGGTGCTGCCGATTGCCCGCACTGGCGACGCGCCCGCGCATTCCACGCTGGGCGCGCCGGGCTTTGGCACCATCACCAAGGGCGGCAAGACCTGGCGCACCTATGTACTGCAAGACGGCGAGCTGCGCGTGGCCACCTCCGACCGGTTGGACCTGCGCGCGCAGCTGGCGCGCTCGGCCATGCGCTCGCTGATGCTGACCTTTGCCGTGGCGCTGGCCGGCGTGTGGCTGCTGGTGTGGCTGCTGGTCACGCGCTGCCTGCGCCCGCTGGCACAGCTGCAGCACGAGCTGCGCCAGCGCCAGCCCCAGGCCACCGAGCCCGTGCGCGCCGGCCAGGACGTGCGCGAGCTCGCGCCCCTGGTGGCCAGCCTGAACGCGCTGCTGGCGCGCGCGCGCAGCGCCATCGAGCACGAGCGCCGCTGGACGGCCGACGCCGCGCACGAGCTACGCACGCCGCTCACCGCCATCAAGACCCAGGTGCAGGTGGCGCAGATGGCGCTGGCCACGCCGGGGCGCGACGCCATCGCCCACGAAGCCCTGGGCGCGGCGCTGCAGGGCATCGCCCACATGCACGGCACGCTGGAGCAGCTGCTGCAGCTGGCCCGCGTGGAGGGCGCGGCCACGCCCGAGGGCGCGCACGCCACGCCGGCGGCGGCCATCGCCCAGGCGCTGGAGCGGGCCGTGCAGCAGTCGCGCCAGCGCGCGCAGCACGAGCGCGGCAGCGCCCCGGCCGTCGATGTGCGCTGCCAGCCGCCCGCGCACGACGCCGCCTGGCAGCGCGGGCACATCGCCGTGCCCGCCGCGCTGCTGGCCAGCGCCATCGGCGACCTGCTGGACAACGCTTTGCGCCACCACGCCGGCGACGGGCCGGTGGAGTGCACGCTGGCCCTGCTGCCCGGGGCCGGGGGCGATGCGCCGGGCTGTGCCGAGATCACCCTGCGCGACCACGGCCCCGGCCTGACCGAGGAAGAATGCGTGCTGGCCACGCAGCGCTTTTGGCGCAAGGGCGCCACCAGCAGCACCGGTAGCGGCCTGGGCCTGACCATCGCGCGGCGCATTGCCGAAAGCGGCGGCGGCACGCTGCAGCTGGCGCCCACCCACCCCGGCCTGATCGCGCGCCTGCGCTGGCCGCTGCAGCCGGCCGGCTGACGACGCCAAAGGAGACACCCGCACACCATGCCTTCATCGCCCATGCTCGTCCTCGGCCCGCTGGTGCTGCCGTGGGCCGGCGTCATCGTGCTGGCCGCCTGGCTGGCCGCCAGCACCGTGCACGACCGCGCCGGGCGCCGCGCCGGCCTGCCGCCCGGGCCCCACGCGTGGGCGCTGGCGCTGCTGGCGCTGGCTGCTGCGCGCCTGGGCTTCGTGCTGCAGTACGGGCGCGAATACGCCAGCGCGCCCTGGGCGGCGCTGGACATCCGCGACGGCGGCTGGGCCGCCGGCTGGGGCCTCTTGGCCGCCCTGCTGTACGTGCTGGCCCTGTGGCTGCGCCGCCACCCGTGGCGCCGGCCCGTGGCGCTGGCCGCCGCCGTGGGCGCCGGGCTGTGGCTGGCCGGCACGGGCGTGCTGCAGCTGGCGCAGCCGGCCCTGCCGGCCGCCCTGCCTGCCTGGCAGGGCGTGGCGCTGGATGCGCGCCCCGTGCAGCTGCCGGCGCTGCAGGGGCAGCCCGTGGTCGTCAACCTGTGGGCCAGCTGGTGCCCGCCGTGCCGGCGCGAGATGCCGGTGCTGCTGCGCGCGCAGGCCGAGCACCCGCAGGTGCGCTTTCTGTGGGTCAACCAGGGCGAGGCGCCCGAGACCGTCATCGGCTTTGCCGCCGCCCACCAGCTGCCCCAGGCCGACGTGCTGCTGGACACGCCTTCGCAGCTGGGCGCCCTGCTGGGCCACCGGGCGCTGCCGACCACGCTGTTTTTCAACGCCCAGGGCGAGCTGGCGGCCGTGCGCAGCGGCGAGCTGTCAGCCGCCACGCTGGCCCAGCACCTGGCGCTGATCGCGCCCGCCCAGGCGCTCACAAAACCATAGCTACTGGCGCTTGTTCTGCGGCGTCTGCAAGCCAAAACACCGTGAAAACGGCGCCAGGCAACCGCAGGCAGCTATCAAAATCGCAGTAATGCCCGGCTGGCGGACTTACTTGTCGCGCACACCCAGGCGGTCGAACAGGCCGCCGCTGGGCCCTTGCAGCCCCTGGCCCGCGCCGCCTGCGGTCTGCACCGCCGCCAGAAAGTGCGCCATGGCCTCGGAGGCGCGGCTGCGCTCTTCGCCGCTGCGCACGGTCTCGTCGATGCTGGCGCCGCCCGCCAGATACAGGCGCAGCCAGCTGCGCGGCGCGTGGGCCAGGCGATCGATCAGGCGCAGGGGCACGTCAAAGCGGCTGTCCTGCCCGGCCTGCGCTCCGTCCTGCGCGTCGCCGCTGCGCACGCGCAGGCGCACCACCTCGGAGTTGCCGATGTGCACGTCGATCCCGGTGACGGCCGGCTGCGGCGGCGGCAGGCTCACCACCAGTTGCGCCTGGCCGGGCTTGGCACCGCTCCAGGAGGCGGCCAGGCTGGGGCAGCGCGGCCCGCCGCTGCAGACCAGCCGCTCGGGCGCCACGCTCACGGCCTTGTCGCCCTCCTGCGTCACGGTGCTCGATACATGCGGCAGCAGCGCGTTGCTGCTGCTGGCGCAGCCGGTCAGCACCAGCAGCGCGGCGGCAAGGGAAAGCAGGGAAAGACGCATCTTGGAAACCTTTTTGTCTGGCAAAGAAGAGGCCGCTGTGGCGTGTGCAGCGGCGGCCCGGCGCTCACTGCAGGGCCTGCTCCAGGGCCCGGACCAGCGCTTGTTCATCGTATGGCTTTTGCAGATAGACCGGCTCGCGCCCTGCTGCGCCCTCGCCGGGCGCGCCCGGCGTGGGGTCGTAGCCCGAGGCGAAGACGACGCGCAGGTCGGCGAAGTGCCGCTGCGCCTCGGCCGCCAGCTCGGTGCCCGGGCGCCCAGGCAGGCTGATATCGGTCACCAGCACGTCCACCGGATGCGCGTGCAGCAGGCGCAGCGCCTGGGCAGCGTCGCCCGCCGTCAGCACCGAATGCCCCAGGTCGCCCAGGATGTCGGCGGTGAGCGTGCGGATCATCTCCTCGTCCTCGACCAGCAGCACACGCAGGCCGGACGGGCGCGGGCTGGCCGCGGGCGCCGACGGCGCCGCCGCGGGGGCCAGGGGTGCGGGCGCGGGCTGCTGCGCCGCGGCCTGCACCAGCGCCTGCACCTGCTGCTGGCCGCGCAGCACGTGGCGCACCTTGCGCGCCAGTTCTTCGCGCGTGTAGGGCTTGCTGAGCAGCTCCACGCCGGCGTCCAGCCGCCCGCCATGCACGATGGCGTTTTGCGTGTAGCCCGAGGTGAACAGCACCGCGATGCCCGGCAGTCGCTCGCGCGCCTTGCGCGCCAGCTCCGGGCTGCGCAAGGTGCCGGGCATGACCACGTCGGTGAACAGCAGGTCGATGGGCATGCCGCTCTCGACGATCACCAGGGCGCTGTCGGCATCCTTGGCCTTGAGCACGCGGTACCCCAAGTCGGCCAGCATCTCGACCACGGTGGCGCGCACGCCCTCGTCGTCCTCCACGACCAGCACCGTCTCGGTGCCGCCCACCGCGGGGCCGGTGCGGGTGTCGGTGGCGATGTCCTCCTGCTGGTGGGCGCGCGGCAGATAGATGCGCACCGTGGTGCCGTGGCCAGCCTCGCTGTAGAGCTTGACGTGCCCGCCCGACTGCTTGACGAAGCCATACACCATGGACAGGCCCAGTCCGGTGCCCTGCCCTTCGGGCTTGGTCGTGAAAAAGGGCTCGAAGACGTGCTCGAGCACGTCCGCGGGAATGCCCGAGCCGGTGTCGGTCACGGCCAGCACGACGTACTGCCCGGGCGTCACGTCGGTGTGGCGCAAGGTGTAGCCGTCGTCCAGCAGGGCGTTGCCGGCCTCGATGGTCAGCTTGCCCTGGCCCTTCATGGCATCGCGGGCGTTGATGGCGAGGTTGAGCAGCGCGTTTTCGACCTGCGCCGTATCGACGAAGGCATTCCACAGCCCGCCGGCGACCACGGTCTCGATCTCGATGCTCTCGCCCAGGGCGCGGCGGAACATGTCATCCATGTCGCGGATCAGCCGGCCCAGGTTGACGACCCTGGGCGCCAGCGGCTGGCGCCGCCCGAAGGCCAGCAGCTGCGAGGCCAGCTTGGAGCCGCGTGCCACGCCGCCGAGCGCGTTGCGCAGGCGCAGCTCGGCGCGCTCGTGCCCGGCCAGGTCCTTTTGCAGCAGCTGCAGGTTGCCGCCGATGACCTGCAGCAGGTTGTTGAAGTCGTGCGCCACGCCGCCCGTCAACTTGCCCACGGCCTCCATCTTCTGCGCCTGGCGCAGCTGGTCTTCGGCATGGCGCAGGGCCTCGGCCTGGCTCTTGGCGGCTGTCACGTCGCGCGCGGTGCAGTACAGCAGCCCGCTCTCGGGCACGGCCGTCCAGGACAGCCAGCGGTAGGAGCCGTCGCGCGCGCGAAAGCGGTTTTCAAAGTCGATGGTCGTGGCGCCGTCGGCCAGCCGCGCCACTTCGGTGCGCGTCCTGGCGCAGTCCTGAGGGTGCTCCAGCCACTCGGAGGTCTTGCCGACGATCTCGTCCTCGCGCCAGCCCAGCACCTGGGTCCAGGCCGGGTTGACGCTTTGCCACACGCCGTGGGTGTCGGCCACGCCGAGCAAGTCGCTGCCCAGGCGCCAGATGCGGTCGCGCTCCTGCGTGCGCGCCTCCACGCGCTGCTCCAGCGTCGCGTTCAGCTCGCGCAGGGCCTGCTCTGCCTGCTTGCGCTGGGTGATGTCGCTCACCGTGCCGAACCACTCGACGATCTCATCGCTGGCGTCCAACAGCGGCACCGCCCGCGAGCACGCCCACCCCAGCGTGCCGTCGCTGCGGCGCACGCGGTGCTCCAGCTCGAACGGGCGCTTGCTGCGGATGGCCTGCCCGATGACGGCCAGGATCTTCTCCCGCTCGGCCGGGTCGCCGTACTCCTGCAGCCAGCGGTGGGTGGGCTGGGCCGCATCGGCAAGAAAGTCGCGGCCCACCAGCTGGCGCAGCTCGCTCCAGTCCGGGCTCATGCGGTAGATGGCGTCCGAGCTGGCACTGACCAGGGCGCGAAAGCGCCGCTCGCTGGCTTCCAGCTCGGCCGTGGCCTCGCGCCGCAGCCGCGCCAGCTTCAGGTTGGCCTCCACCCGCGCCAGCAGCTCGCGCGGGGAGAACGGCTTGACGAGATAGTCGTCGGCGCCTGCCTGCAGCCCTTCGACGCTGGCCTCTTCGCCGGCGCGCGCCGACAGCGCGATCACCGGCAGACCCTGCAGTGCCGGGTCGCTGCGAATGGCGCGCATCAGGCCAAAGCCATCCAGGCGCGGCATCATGATGTCGGTCAGCACCAGGTCGGGCCGGCGCGCATGGATGGCCTCCAGCGCCGCCTGGCCGTCGGCCACGGCCTGTACGTGGTGGCGCCCGGACAGCAGCCGGCGCACGTAGTCGCGCATGTCGGCGTTGTCATCGGCCAGCAGGATGTGCGCAGGCTGGCAGGCCAGCGCATCGCCCGGCAGATCGGCCGCGATGTCTTGCAGGGCGCTGCTCTGCGGCTCGGCCCCGGGCAGCCAGCGCAGCGCCTCATCCACATACATCTGCGCGCGGCCGGCGCTGGAGGCCAGCGCGCGCTCTTCGCGCACATGCTCGGCCGGCAGGTGCCGGCTGCCCAGCGGGAGGCTGACCGTGAACGTGGTGCCGCGCCCCTCCTCGCTGGCCACATCGATGGTGCCGCCGTGCAGCTTGACCAGCTCATGCACCAGCGCCAGGCCGATGCCGCTGCCTTCAAAGCTGCGCCCGCGCGCGCCGTCGATGCGGTGAAAGCGCTCGAACATGCGCGGCAGCTCCTGCGCGGGGATGCCCGTGCCGGTGTCGCGCACCGTGAGCGTGGCCACCCCCTGGCCCGCTGTCACGCTGACCGCGATCTCCCCTTCGAAGGTGAACTTGAAGGCGTTGGACAGCAGGTTGAGGACCACCTTTTCCCACATCTCCCGATCGACGAAGACCGGCTCGGGCAGCGCCGGGCACTGCACGATGAGCTGCAGCCCGGCCTTTTCAGTGGCCGAGCGGAAGTTGCTGGCCAGCTCGGCCGTGAGCGCAGCCAGGTCGGTGGGCTCGAAGTGCGCCCTGGCCCGGCCCGCCTCGATGCGCGAGAACTCCAGCAGCGTGTTGACCAGCTTGAGCAGGCGCAGGCCGTTGCGGTGGGCGATCTGCACGCGCTCGCGCTCGTCCTCGGGCAGGCGGTCGGCCTGCGCCATCGAGTCTTCCAGCGGGCCCAGCAGCAGGGTCAGCGGCGTGCGGAACTCGTGGCTGACGTTGGAAAAGAACAGCGTCTTGGCCTGGTCGATGGCGGCCAGCGCCTCGGCCCGCTTGCGCTCTTCCTCATAGACCTCGGCATTGGCTATGGCCGCTGCGATCTGGCCGGTCAGAAGCGTCACAAAGCCCTGGTAGTCCGGGTCGAACTGGCGAAACGGGCTCAGCCCGACGACCAGCGCCCCTGCCTGCCGGCCTTCGCCCGAATGCGCGATCGGCAGCACCACGGCGCGGGTGGGCGGCAGGTGCCAGGCGCCCGTGGGCAGGTCGGCAAACTGCGCCGGCAGGTCGTCGGCGATGCGCAGCTCTTGCGCCTGCAGCACCTCGGCCAGCGGCCAGGGGGACGGGCCGTCCAGCGCGATGGACGCTGGCGCAGCCGCGTGCCCCGCGGCGATGCCGGCCGCTGCTGCCAGCGTCATCGCCCCGCCTTGCGCGTCCGCCATGTACAGCAAGGCAAACGGCAGGTCGTGCCCGTTGGTTGCCAGCGCTGCAGCGCTGCGCTCGCACACCTGCTCGCGCGTGCGCGCGTCCACGATGCGCGAGGACAGCTCATGCAGCAGCGCCAGCTGACGCTCGGTGATCACGCGCCGCGTGTCATCGGTGTTGGCGCAGATGATGCCGCCCGGACTGCCGTCGTCGTCGGGAATCGGGCTGTAGGAGAAGGTGTAGTAGGTCTCCTCGGGGTAGCCGTTGCGCTCCATGATGAGCAGCTGCTCTTCGACATAGATGCCGCTCACGCCGCCCATCGCGGTTTCCAGCATGGGACCGATCTCGCTCCAGATCTCGCGCCACACCTGCGAGACCGGCCGCCCCAGCGCCCAGGGGTGGCGGGCGCCGATGATCGACTTGTAGGCGTCGTTGTAGAGGTAGGTCAGCTCCCTGCCCCAGCCGATCCAGATCGGCTGGCGCGACGTGAGCATGATGCCGACCGCCGTCTTCAGGCTCTGCGACCAGGCGTGCGCCGGCCCCAGCGGGGTGTCAGACCAGTCGCGCTCGCGCATCAGCGCGGCCAGTTCTCCGCCTGCGGACAGGCAGGCGGGAGCGGCGGCGTCCGGCTGGGAGTTTGCGTGCTTCACATCAGCGTCCACGGGAGTTCTGCGCCTTGAAAAAGCCTTGGAGGGACGGATTATTGCCCGCCGGCTCAGCCGAAGCAGCCTGCCCGGGCGCTACCGCAAAGTCAGCGTCTGCCGGCCGCATACCTGCCGGCACTTTGGCGTCAGCGCTGCCGGCGCGGCACACCCTTGAAGGCGATGCGCAGCCTGTTCAACCGCCGCGCCTGCAAGGGCGGGAACTCACTCCCACTCCATCATCAATAGGCCTCGCTAACCCGCATGGTTAAAGGGATCTGGCGGAGTCGGATGAGCTCTATACCGTCGCTTTTACCGTCAGTCAGTCCTTCGCAATGAAGCGCTGAGCAACGGCACGCTACGGGTACTTCTGAGCCCTCTCCAGCATACAGCCTTTGGCCATATTCATGTCTTTCAGGGCCCTGGAGCTTCTGCCCAGAACTCGGTGACACACGGACTCGTGCGGTCACACGATCAACACATCACGGTTTTGGACCAAGCCCCGCGAGCATCCTCACCGCTACCTACTTGACGGTTGATAGCTGCAACTTAGACTTTATTTCTACAGTTGTTGTATTATTGATTTATGGAAGAAGCCAACGCCGTCCGATCCCTCGCTGCGCTAGCGCAAGCATTGCGCCTGCGCCTGTTCCGCGCCCTGGTCGTCGCCGGCCCCGAGGGCCTGACCCCCGGAGCGCTGGCCGAGCAACTGGACGTGGCCGGCAACACGCTGTCGTTCCACCTCAAGGAACTGACGCATGCCGGCCTGGTGACGCAGGAGCGGCAGGGCCGCAACCTCATCTATCGGGCTTCGTTCACCACGATGAACGAGCTGCTGGGCTACCTCACCGAGAACTGCTGCGAGGGCGCAGCGTGCTCGACCACCGACGCGGCGGCGGATTGCCGTTGCTGAAAGGACCACGATGAAGCGCTTCCACGTTCACCTGCACGTCACCGATCTGGGCCAGAGCATCGCCTTCTATTCCAAGCTGTTCGCCGCCGAGCCCGCGCGCATCGAGGGCGACTATGCGAAGTGGATGCTGGAAGACCCGCGCCTGAACTTCGCCATCTCCACGCGCGGCGCTACGCCGGGCGTGGACCACCTAGGCTTTCAGGCGGACGAGGCCACCGAGCTGGTGAACCTCAAAGACCGGGCCGAGGCGGCCAACCTGGCGCTGCTCGATGAAGGCCAGACGACCTGCTGCTACGCCCGCAGTGACAAGCACTGGATCACGGACCCGCAGGGCGTGGCCTGGGAGCACTTCCAGACGCTGGGCAACGTGCCCGTGTTCGGCAAGCCAGGCCCGGCAAAGGCCGCTGCGGCGGCGTGCTGCGCCCCTGTGGCCGTACCGGCATCCGCATCGTGCTGCGGGCCTGCCAAGGCCTGCTGCTGATCCCTTTTCTCTTTCATCACGACTACCCCATGACCTCGACATCCAAGCCGCTGAACGTCCTGTTCCTCTGCACCCATAACTCGGCCCGCAGCATCCTGGCCGAAGCCTTGCTGAACGGCATGGCGGGCGACCGATTCCGCGGCTTCTCCGCTGGCAGCAGCCCGCGCGAGAACCAGCAGCCCAACCCGCTCGCGCTGGAAGCGCTGCAGCGCGTGGGCATTTCCACCGAAGGGCTGCGCAGCAAGAACTGGGACGAGTTCGCCAAGCCCGACGCACCGAACATGGACCTCATCATCACCGTGTGCGACAACGCGGCCGGCGAGATGTGCCCCGTCTGGCCAGGCCACCCCGCCACGGCGCATTGGGGCTACCCGGACCCGTCGGAAGTGGATAGCAGTCTTGAAGAGAAGCAGGCCGCGTTCCGCAAGACGCTGCACGCCATCCGGCAGCGCGTCGAGCTGTTCATCAACCTGCCCGCCGCAGCCATCGACAAGCTGACGATCCAGCAGTCCGCACGCGATCTGGCCAAGCGCTGATCCCTCGCGCGTCTGACCTCTCTCGCGGCCCAGCCGGGCCGCATCCCCGTTCTCCCTCATAGAAGGCCTCCGCCATGCTCGCGGCCATCCTGATTTTTCTGTTCACGCTCGTGCTGGTCATCTGGCAACCCCGGGGTCTGGGCATTGGCTGGAGCGCATCGTTCGGCGCTGTGCTGGCGCTGGTGTTCGGCGTGGTGCACCTGGCCGACATCGCCGTGGTGTGGGGCATCGTCTGGAACGCGACCGCCACATTCGTGGCCGTCATCATCATCAGCCTGCTGCTGGACGAAGCCGGCTTCTTCGAGTGGGCCGCGCTGCACGTGGCGCGCTGGGGCGGCGGGAACGGCCGCCGGTTGTTCGCCTTCATCGTGCTGCTGGGCGCGGCGGTGGCCGCGCTGTTCGCCAACGACGGCGCCGCACTGATCCTGACACCCATCGTCATGGCCATGCTGGTCGCGCTGGGCTTTTCGCCGGCCGCGACGCTGGCCTTCGTGATGGCAGCCGGCTTCATCGCCGACACGGCCAGCCTGCCGCTGGTCGTGTCCAACCTGGTCAACATCGTCTCGGCCGACTTCTTCGGCATCGGCTTCAACCAGTACGCGGCCGTGATGATGCCGGTCAACATCGCCGCCGTGCTGGCCAGCCTGCTGGTCCTGCTGCTGTACTTCGGCAGGAGCGTGCCGGCGCGCTACGATCTGGCGCAGCTCAAGGCGCCGGCCCAGGCCATCCGCGATCCGGCCACCTTCCGGGCCGGCTGGGTAGTGCTGGTCCTGCTGGTGGTCGGCTTCTTCGGCCTGGAGCCGCTGGGCGTGCCGGTCA
Source organism: Pulveribacter suum (assembly GCF_003013695.1). Taxonomy (GTDB): domain Bacteria; phylum Pseudomonadota; class Gammaproteobacteria; order Burkholderiales; family Burkholderiaceae_C; genus Melaminivora; species Melaminivora suum. The sequence goes on from NZ_CP027792.1 coordinate 2,431,441, forward strand.
GCGCGGTCGCGGCCGTGGCCGCCGTGGTGCTGCTGGCCGTCGCGGCCCGCGGCCACGTCATCAGCACGCGCAAGGTGCTGCACGGGGCGCCCTGGCAGATCGTGGTGTTCTCGCTGGGTATGTACCTGGTGGTCTACGGCCTGCGCAATGCCGGGCTGACCGACCGCATTGCCGGGCTGCTCGATGTGTTCGCGCAGGGCGGCATCTGGGGTGCAGCCATCGGCACAGGCGTGCTCACGGCCTTGCTGTCCTCGGTCATGAACAACATGCCCACGGTGCTCATCGGCGCACTGTCCATCGACGCATCGCAGGCAAGTGGTGTGGTGAAGGAAGCCATGATTTACGCCAACGTCATCGGCTGCGACCTCGGTCCCAAGATCACACCCATTGGCAGTCTGGCCACGCTACTCTGGCTGCACGTGCTCCAGAAGAAGGGGACCACCATCGCCTGGGGCTACTACTTCCGCGTGGGCATCGTGCTCACGCTGCCCGTGCTGCTGGTGACGCTGGCGGCTTTGGCGCTGCGCTTGTGCCTGGCCTGAGCGCGTCCACCGCCCAACAAGGAACCGACCATGCCCAACATCACGATCTACCACAACCCCGCCTGCGGCACGTCGCGCAACACGCTGGCGATGATCTGCAACAGCGGCGAGGAACCACAGGTCATCGAGTACCTGAAGACGCCGCCCGACCGGGCCACGCTGGAACGGCTCATCGCCGCCATGGGCATCACGCCGCGCGAGCTGCTGCGCAGGAAGGGCACGCCCTACGACGCGCTGGGCCTGGACAGCGCTTCATGGACCGATGCGCAGTTGATCGAGTTCATGCTGCAGGAACCTATCCTGATCAACCGGCCCATCGTCGTCACGCTGCTGGGCACGCGGCTGTGCCGGCCTTCCGAAGCCGTGCTGGATCTGCTGCCGCAACCGCAGCAAGGCGCCTTCACGAAGGAAGACGGCGAGGCCGTCATCGACGAGAAGGGAGCGCGCATTGCCAAGCCCTGAGCTGCCGAACATCGATGGCTCCAGCTTCCGCCGGCCCGACGTGGCGCGGCTGCTGCCGGCCGAGCGCGCGACCCATCCGCCGCGCATCCTGCTGCTCTACGGTTCAGTGCGTGAGCGCTCTTACAGCCGGCTCGTGACCGAGGAAGCGGCTCGGCTGCTGCAGGCCATGGGCGCCGAGCCGCGCATCTTCGATCCGCGCGGCCTGCCCCAGCCCGATGGCGCGCCCGAAGACCACCCCAAGGTGCAGGAGCTGCGCGAGCTGGCGCAGTGGTCGGAGGGCATGGTCTGGTGCTCGCCCGAGCGGCACGGGGCCATGACCGGCATCATGAAGTCGCAGATCGACTGGATTCCGCTGGCGGTCGGATCGGTGCGGCCCACACAGGGCAAGACGCTGGCCGTCATGGAGGTGTCGGGCGGCTCGCAATCCTTCAACGCAGTGAACCAACTGCGCGTGCTGGGCCGCTGGATGCGCATGCTGACCATCCCCAACCAGTCGTCGGTGGCCAAGGCCTTCGCCGAGTTTGAGGAAGACGGCCGCATGAAGCCCTCGCCTTACTACGAGCGCGTGGTGGACGTGATGGAGGAACTGGTGAAGTTCACGCTGCTGACGCGCGATTGCTCCGGCTACCTGGTGGACCGCTACAGCGAGCGGCGCGAGAGCGCCGAGGCGCTGTCCAAACGCGTCAACCTGCGCAGCATCTGACCGCCAGCATCAGGTGCAAGGCCGAACCACGACCACCGTGCTGCTGGGCGTGGCACAGACGCTGGCGTGGGCCTCGTCGTACTACCTGCCGGCCATCCTGGCCGACGCCATCGCCCGGGACGTGGGTACCTCCAGCTCGGCCGTGTTCGGGGCCTTCTCGGTGGCCTTGCTGATGTCTGCGGCCATCGGGCCGTTCGCCGGCCGCCTGATCGACCGGCGAGGCGGCCGGCCGGTGCTGATCGCCAGCAATGTGGTGTTCGCGGCCGGCCTGGCCGCACTCAGCCAGGCACAGCAGCCGCTGCACGTCCTCGCGGCCTGGGCCGTCATGGGTCTCGCGATGGGCAGCGGCCTCTACGAAGCCGCGTTTGCCACGGCAGTGCGGCTGCACGGCCAGCAGGCGCGGCGCACCATCACCGGCATCACGCTGTTCGCCGGCTTTGCCAGCACGGTTGGCTGGCCGCTGACGGCCTGGCTGGAGAGCACCATGGGGTGGCGTGGGGCCTGCCTCGTGTGGGCCGGTCTGCACCTGGTCATTGGCCTGCCGCTCAATGCCATGTTGCCGGCGGCCGAGCGCGCCGCGCACGCACCGAGCGATGCCATCGGCAAGCCCGAGCAGCAGGCGGCCCTGTCGCCGGACAAGCAGCGCGGCGCCGCCGTCCTGCTGGCCTTCGTCTTCGCCGTGGCCTGGTTCACCAGCACGGCCATGGCCGCGCACCTGCCCAAGTTGTTGCTGGGCGTGGGGGCCAGCCTGGCGGCGGCCGTGGGCATCGCGGCGCTGGTAGGGCCGGCCCAGGTCGCGGGCCGGCTAATCGAGTTCGCGTTTCTGAGCCGTGCGCACCCGCTGCTGTCGGCGCGCCTGGCCACGCTGGGCCATCCCCTAGGCGCCCTGTGCATCGGCCTGTTCGGCAGCTCGGCCGCGATGGCCTTCGCCTTGCTGCACGGCCTGGGCAATGGCATCCTGACCATCGCCATCGGGACGCTGCCGCTGCTGTTCTTCGGCGCGAAGGGCTACGGCCAGCGGCAAGGCTTCCTAATGGTGCCGGCCCGCATCGTGCAGGCCGGCGCACCGTTCCTGTTCGGCTTGGCGGTGGAGCGGCTGGGCGTGGGCGCGCTGTGGATCTCGGCGGTCCTGGGCTTGGTCGCGTGCCTTGCGCTGACGCGGCTGGCGATAGATCTGCGACGCTGAACAACTCCCGGCCGACGACAGAGACGGCCGGTCCACCTGTGCATGCTCAGGGCAACTCAGACGACCGCCTGGTGCCTTGACGGGCAGTCAATGCGTACCGTGGACATGTTTGCGCACGGCATGCTTGGGGAACACAGGCATCTCGGTCGAAAGTTCGTTCAAGATTCCGCAGCAACCTGCAGCGCTCGATTCGGCGCACTGTGCGCGGAGCACCTTGAGTTGCTTCTCAAGCTGTCTCAGTTCCCGGATGCGTTCGGCGACGTGCCCAATGTGCTCATCTAAGAGTTCGTTGACCCCCTCACAGTTTTCCTGTGGCGTTTCTTTGAAGCGCAGTAGGGAACGAATCTCGCCCAGGGCCATATCGAGCGATCGGCAATGCCGGATGAAGGTGAGCCGTTCAACGTGCTCTTCTGCATAGACCCGGTAGTTGTTTTCAGACCGCTGCGGCGCTGGCAACAGCGCTTCCCGCTCGTAGAAACGGATGCTCTCAATGCTTGTCCCTGTGGACTTGGCCAACTCGCCGATCTTCATGGGGCCTCCAAGAAAGGGAAAGCCTTGACTCTAAACCGGCTTCAGAGTCGTGATATGGAGCAGAGCCAACGTCTATTTGGGCTCAGACAGGCGCGCTGGAAGCCTTCGCGCACGCAACGCGCTCAATTCCCCCATGCAATGAGCGAGCAAAGAGGCCACCGCTTGACTCTCTACCCAGTACAGGGTTTGTAATTCGGCTGTTAAGGCTCGCTGCTGAGCGGGTCGATCAAACAAGGAGTGCCGATGGGAGAGAACTGCGCCGACGACGAAGCACAACATCTCGACGCTAGCCAAGCCCAGGACCGCAGCATCTTGTTGCTGGTCCTGCTGATTAATCTGGGGCAATGCGTGGCCGGGGTTGGCGTTGGCGTGTGGGCTTCTTCTACCGCACTGATCGGCGCCGCCCTGGACAACCTGGCCGACGCGTCGGTGTATGGCGTGAGCCTTTATGCAGTTGGTCGCGCGTCGGCGATCAAAGTCCGCGCCGCGAGGCTGTCAGGCTGGCTGTTGATCGGCTTGGCCGTGATGCTGCTGATTGAAGTGCTGCGCCGGTTTTTTGGCGGCGAACCGCCCGTAGGGCCAGCCATGATGGCTATGGCTTTCGTCAATGCAGCGTTGAACATCGTCTGCCTGCGCCTGCTGAAGCGTCACCGTGGGGAGGACGTCAACTTCAAGGCGTCGGCCATCTTCACCAGCAACGACTCGATCGTGAACCTCGGCATCGTGCTGTCCGGGGCCTTGGTGATGTGGTGGGGCTCGAACCTGCCGGACTTGATTCTTGGCCTCGTGGTGTCGGCGATCGCAGCCAACGGTGGCAGGGAGATCCTCTCCGAAGCGGCCGAGGCCGCCGAAAAGTCTCCGTCCGATGCCACTTGACTCTGCACCTGCTACAGGGTGTTCAATGGCGGTACATCCAAAGGCATATGAATGAAGATCGACCTCAATTCCGAAGCCGCCGACGAAGCCGTGCGCAGTTCCAACGGCAACACCACAGTATTCGACATCCCCAATATGGACTGCCGCAACGAAGAGGCTGCCATCCGCGCGCGGTTGGCGGCGCTTTCAGTGGTCCGGTCCCTGTCATTCGATCTCCCACAGCGCCGTCTGACCGTGGTGCACACATCGGAGACGCCACAACACCTGCTGCAGGCATTGGGCGAGATCGGCATGAAAGCCTCGGTAGCACCCGAACCCGCTGGAGCACCTGAAGATCGCTGCGCATCGACCTGTTTGTCGGGTTGCAGCAGCAAGAGTGCACCAAAGACCGACGTGTTCACGATCCCGAACATGGATTGCCGCAACGAAGAAGCGGCGATTCGAACCCGCCTGCAACCGCTCCCCGACGTCATGTCGCTCGAGTTCGACCTGAAAGCACGCCGGTTGGCTGTCGTCCACAGTCTGCCCTCCGCGGATGCGCTGCTGGAGCAGCTTCAGGCGATCGGGATGCAGGCCCACCTCGGCGATCTGCCACGAGAGGCATCGCCGAGACGCGAGACGGCCGGTTGCAGCCCATGCGGCAAGCCCGCAGCTTCGCCTGCGCCGCCCGCCACTGGCAATGCCACGCAGTTCTTGATCACCAACATGGACTGCCCTACCGAGGAAGCGCTGATTCGCAAGCGCCTGGGCAACGTGGCCGGGATCGACAGGCTTGACTTCGATCTGATGAACCGGCGCCTGGCAGTTCTGCACCGCCTGGCAGGCCCTGCGCCGGTGCTTGCCGCGCTGCGCGATATCGGCATGAACGCCACAGTGGAGCGTGAAGCAGGCCCGAGCCCGAACGGACTGGCCACTTACCTCATCGAGAAGATGGACTGTCCGACCGAGGAGGCACTGCTGCGCAAGGCGCTGGAGGGCATGCCAGGCGTGGACGGGCTGCAGTTCGACCTGATGAGCAGAAAACTGACCGTGAGCCATTCGCTGCAGGACTTGGCATCGGTCACTGCGGCCATCGAGCGGGTGGGGATGTCACCGGTTCTGCAGGACAGCAGCCAGCCAGCCCCGGCAGTGACCCGAGAGTTCGGTAGCGGGATCTCTAAGAGCCAATGGTTGCGCATGGCGGCTGCTGGAGCGCTTGCGATTGGTGCGGAAGTGATGGCTTTCTCAGGCTGGGGCGAATCATCGGTACCCGTTGTGGCCGCTTCGTTGGTCGCCATCGCGCTGGGCGGCATCGAGACCCTCAAGAAGGGCTGGATCGCGCTGCGCACGATGTCGTTGAACATGAACTTGCTGATGACCATCGCCGTCATCGGCGCCGCACTCATCGGCCAGTGGCCCGAGGCGGCGGTCGTGATTTGGCTGTTCGGCATCGCGGAAATGATCGAGGCGCTGAGTTTGGATCGGGCGCGCAACGCCATCCGCAAACTGATGGACCTGGCGCCGGAGACGGCGTTGGTCAAACAGCCCGATGGGCGCTGGGAGGAAGTCAAGGCCGAAACAGTCGTGCTCGGCGCTCAGATTCGCGTCCGACCCGGCGAGCGGATCGCGCTGGATGGCGTCGTGGTCTCGGGTGCATCGGCAGTTAACCAGGCGCCTATCACCGGCGAGAGCATGCCGGTGGAAAAAAACCCGGGCGATACGGTGTTTGCCGGAACGATCAACGACCGTGGCACCTTGGAGTTCGAGGTCCGCTCGCGCAAGGGCGAAACCACCCTCGACCGAATTGCCCGTTCGGTGCAGGAAGCGCAAGGCCAGCGTGCGCCCACACAGCGCTTTGTCGACCGCTTTGCCAGCGTCTACACCCCGGCCGTGTTCGCGCTGGCCCTCGCCATTGCTGTGATCCCGCCGCTCTTCTTTGGCGGTGCATGGTTCGACTGGGCCTACAAGGCGCTCGTCATGCTGGTCATCGCCTGTCCCTGTGCCCTGGTGATCTCGACCCCTGTCACCGTCGTCAGCGGCTTGGCGACCGCCGCCCGCCGCGGCATCCTGGTCAAAGGTGGGCTGTACCTCGAACAGGGCCGGTTGCTGCGTGCAGTGGCACTCGACAAGACCGGCACACTGACCCATGGCCGTCCCGCATTGACCGACACGGTTCCTCTCACCTCACTGTCGCAATCGGATGTATTGCGGCTCGCTGCGAGCCTCGATGCCTTGTCTGAACACCCTGTGGCCACGGCCATCGTCAATGGCTACGGCGACAACCCGCTCGCAACCGTGCAAGGCTTTGAGGCCTTGGCTGGACGCGGCGTCAAGGGCGACATCGATGGCCACACCTACTACATCGGCAACCAGCGCTTGGCCACCGAACTGGGTGTGATGACGGACCGTGCAAGTGCGCTGCTCGACCAGCTCGAAGCCCAGGCGAAGACGGCGGTCGTGCTGGCCACGGCCGACCAGGCGCTGGCCGTTCTCGCCGTGGCTGACACCGTGCGAGAGAGCAGCAAGCAGGCGATCGCCGAATTGAAGCGACTCGGCGTCGAGCCAGTGATGCTTACCGGCGACAACCGCAAGACGGCGCAAGCTGTTGCTGCACAGGTTGGCATCACCGACGCTCGCGGCGAGCTGCTGCCTCAAGACAAGCTAGAGGCGATCACAAAGCTCGCAGAGCAAGGGCCGGTGGGCATGGTCGGTGACGGCGTCAATGACGCGCCGGCGCTTGCGAAGTCGGACATCGGCTTTGCCATGGGGGCGGCCGGTACCGACACAGCCATCGAGACCGCCGACGTGGCGTTGATGCAGGACGACCTGCGCAAACTCCCTGAGTTCATTGCGCTGTCGCGCCGGGTCGCTGGCGTGTTGAAGGCGAACATCGCTTTCGCGATCGGAACGAAGGCAGTCTTCATGGTGCTGGCCTTCACGGGCCATGCCAGCCTGTGGCTGGCGATCCTCGCCGACATGGGTGCGAGCTTGGCGGTGGTGTTCAACGGGTTGCGGCTGTTGAGGGACAAGCCGGCGGAGGCGCAGGATGCGCGTTGATCGCAGTTCGTGGGGCGCGCTCGGCTTGGCCGCGTTCGTGATGCTTGCGGACGTTCTGACCAAGCAGGCTATCGTCGCGTGGGTCGCGTACGGTGCGCAGCACCCATGGCTGCCCATCCTCAACATTGTCCATCTGCTGAATCCAGGTGCCGCATTCAGCTTCCTGAGCCAGGCCGGCGGGTGGCAGCGCTGGTTCTTCCTCGCCATCGCACTCATCGCCTCGTTGTTCCTTCTCGTGATGATCTTGCGGCCGCAGACGCGGCCGCTGGAGCGCGCGGCTTTCGGCCTGATCCTCGGCGGAGCCCTGGGCAACGCGATCGACCGCGTGCTGCGCGGTGCAGTGGTGGATTGGATCGATATGCACTGGGGCGGGTACCACTGGCCGGCTTTCAATGCCGCCGACGTGGGCATCAGTGCGGGAGTGGCGGTGCTCGTGCTCGATGCCTGGCGCTCGTCGAGACAAAGGACGATTGCCGACCGTGCTTGATGAGCTTGGTGAAGCTTGTCACTCCCAGTTTCCGGCTTCGAAGGGACACTTCTACGCGGAGTAAAGGGGCACCTTACTGTCTTGGGCCACGAGACCTCCTTGAGATGAGCCCCCCGATTACACTTGTACTACCCCATGTCGCGCCGCCGCAATCGCTTGCTGACCACGTTCTTCGTGGTGCTGTCCCTGCTGTTCTCGCAGCTGGCACTGGCGAGCTACGTTTGCCCGGCAGACGCCGACACTGCTGCGATGGCCGCCATGATGGCCGCTGGCGAGCCGTGCAACGGCATGGACCAGGTGCAGCCGGTCTTTTGCCATCAGCATTCGGCTGGCGCAGCCCAGTCTTTCGAGGCCGTCAAAGTCCCTGCGCCGTCGCTACCAGCGATCGTGCAGGTACTGGTGGTGCCACCAGTGCTGCAAGCAACTGAAGCCCTCGCCGCCCCTCTGGCGGCCGATACGCAGGCCCGCCCGCCTCCAGACCCCCTCTTTCTCTCCACGCTCCGACTTCGAGTCTGACGCCTCCGATCGACTGACAGGCGCCGGCGCGGCACGTCCGCTCGCCGGCAAACACCCCGTTTGTTCTCGGAGTTCCCATGTTCACCCACTATCCGCGTGCGGCCCTTTTGGCCGTCGCCATGCTGCCGGCCCTGGCGGCTGCTGCACCGCTCACGCTCGACCAGGCACTCGACCTCGCCGTGCAGCGCTCCGAAGCTGCGCATGCCGCACGTGCCGGCGTCGCCAGCGCGACCGAAACCGCACGCGCAGCGGGCCAGTTGCCCGATCCAATGCTGCGTGTGGGCGTCGAAAACCTGCCCATCACCGGCGGGGACCGTTTCAGCACGACCCGCGAATCGATGACGATGAAACGCATCGGCATCGCCCAGGAATGGGTATCGGCCGACAAGCGCGCAGCGCGCCAGGCCACCGCAGACGCGATGGTCAACCGGGAGAGCGTCTCGGTCCAGGCAACGGCTGCGCAGGTGCGCACGCAAACGGCGCTGGCTTACCTGGACGTGTATTTCGCAGGCGAGGCACTCAAGCTGGCAACCCAGACCGAGCACCATGTGCACGAAGAGCTGGAAGCGGCCAAGGGCCGGCTGTGGTCGGCCGCCACCAACAGCCAGGAAGTGCTGGCGCTGACCAGTGCCCGCGGCGTCGCAGAGGACGATTCAGCCGATGTGTTGCAGCAGGAGCGCGGCGCGCGCGTGGCGCTGGAGCGTTGGGTCGGCGTCCCCGCAGATGATCTCGCGGCGCCGGTTGGCCTGCCGAACGTGGGTGAGGAGTCCTACGTCGCCAACCATCCCGCAGTCCTGGCCGCGCAGCGCGACATCGAGGTCGCAAGGCAGGAGGCCGCCGTTGCCGCCGCCAACCGCAAGCCGAACTGGTCGTGGGAAGTATCCTATGGCCAGCGCACCGGCTACTCGGACATGGTGTCGGTTGGCGTGAGCATTCCCTTGCCGGTTGCGCCGGCCCAACGACAGGACCGCGACACGGCGGCCAAGTTGGCGCTGGTCGACAAGGCCGAAGCCAATCTGGCGGAGGCCTCGCGCGCGGCGACGGCGGAGTTTCGCACGCTGGCCAGCGACGCCCAACGGCTAACCGATCGCGTCGAGCGGTATCAGGCAGCCGTTGTGGCTCCCGCCCGGCAGCGCACTGTTGTCACCTTGGCCGGCTACCGCTCGAACCAGGTCAGCCTGGTGACGCTGTTCGAGGCGCGTCGTGCGGAGGTCGAAACGCAAAGGAAGCTGCTTTCGCTGAAGCGAGACCTGGCGAAGGTGCAGGCCCAACTGGCCTTCAAGCCTCTCCTGGCGGGAGGTGCCCCATGAAGCGCGCTCTGCCAATTGCCCTCTCGCTCCTCGGTGCCGCCGTGCTGGCCGTTGGCAGCTTCTACGCCGGACGCCAGACCGGCACCGCCACCGAGGCACCGATGGCGGCCACGCCGGGGGTGGCGGCATCAGGTACCGCAGAGCGCAAGGTGCTGTACTGGCACGACCCGATGGTGCCGGGCCAGCGCTTCGACAAGCCCGGCAAATCGCCGTTCATGGACATGCAGCTCGTTCCCGTCTATGCCGACGAAGCGAGCGACTCGGGCGTGAAGATCAGCCCGACGGTGCAGCAGAACCTGGGCATCCGTACCACGGTGGTCAGCCGGGTGGACGTGTCGTCGTCCTTCGACGCGGTCGGCACCGTGCAATTCGATGAGCGCCTCAGTGTCGCGGTCCAGACCCGTGTGGCCGGCTACGTCGAGCGCCTGGCCGTGCGCGCGCCCATGGAGCGGGTCCGCAAAGGCCAGCCGCTCGCAACCCTGTTCGCGCCGGACTGGCTGGGAGCGCAGAATGAACTGCTTGCGCTCCAGCGTGCGGGCGCATCGGAAGACCTGGTGGCGGCCGCACGTGAGCGCATGCGCGCCTTGTCCATCCCTGAGGCCCTCATCCACCAGAGCGAAGCAGCCGGCACGGCGCAGGCGCGTTTCACGCTCAGTGCGCCGGTCAGCGGCGTGATCGCGGAACTCGGTGTGCGCGAGGGCGTGGCGGTCTCTCCGGGCATGACGTTGTTTCGCATCGCGGGCCTGGAGAAGGTATGGGCGGTGGCGGAGGTGCCCGAGGCGCAAGCGGTACGCCTGACGCGCGGCCAGAAGGTCCGGGCCGTCCTCCAAGCCGATGCCAGCCAAGCCTTTGGCGGCGAGCTCAAAGAGATCCTGCCGCAGGTCAGCGCGAGCACCCGGACACTGCAGGCGCGCTTTGAAGTCGACAACGCGGGGGGCAGGCTGATGCCCGGGATGCTGCTGCGCCTGCAGGTCACCGGGCCTTCGGCTTCTCGCCTGGTCGTACCCGCCGAAGCGGTGATCCGCACCGGCACACGCACCGTCGCCATCGTTCGCAAGGACAACGGCGCGTTCGAGCCTCGCGACATCCAGTTGGGCGCTGACCTCGGCGACACCGTCGAGGTGGTTACCGGGCTCGCCGATGGCGACCGGGTCGTTGCCAGTGGCCAGTTCCTCATCGATTCCGAGGCGCGGCTGCGCTCCGTGCTGGGCGCGATGACCGCAGTCACCGCGGTACCTGCAGGCCCCCCCTCCGCGCCGGCACCGATGCCGGCGAACGTGCACACCGGCGACGGCAAGGTCGAAAGCATCGACGCGGACGGCATCACCATCTCCCACGGCCCTATTGCTTCGTTGAAGTGGCCCGCAATGACCATGGGCTTCAGCAAGCCCACCGGCAAGGCCTTTGCCGACATCAAGCCGGGTGACATGGTTCGCTTCGAGTTCAGGCAAGGCGGCTCGATGGACTATGAGCTGGTGTCCGTGCAGCGCCTTGGAGCTGCCAAGTGATCGCTGCCCTCATCCGCTGGTCGATCGGCAACCGGTTCCTCGTGCTCATCGCCACGGCGTTCCTCGTGGCTGCGGGGATCTGGTCGGTCAGGCACACGCCTGTCGACGCGTTGCCGGACCTGTCGGACACCCAGGTCATCGTGCGCACGACGTATCCCGGCAAGCCGCCCCAGGTGGTCGAGGACCTGGTCACCTATCCGCTCACCACCACCATGCTCAGCGTGCCCGGGGCGAAGACGGTTCGTGGCTACTCGTTCTTCGGTGACTCCTTCGTCTACGTTCTGTTCGACGACAAGACCGACCCGTACTGGGCCAGGTCGCGTGTCGTGGAATACCTGAGCCAGGTGCAAAGCAGGTTGCCCACCGGGGCAACGGCCGCGCTCGGCCCGGACGCCACCGGCGTGGGCTGGGTCTATGAGTACGCGCTTGTCGATCGCACGGGTAAGAACGACCTTGGACAGCTGCGTGCGCTCAATGACTGGTTCTTGAAGTTCGAGCTGAAGACGGTGCCGGACGTGGCCGAAGTCGCCAGCATCGGCGGGATGGTGCGGCAGTACCAGGTGGTTCTGGACCCCGACCGCATGCGGGCGCTGGGCGTCACGCAGGGCGCGGTGATCGACGCCCTGGGCAAGGCCAACCAGGCCGCTGGAGGCTCTGTCGTCGAGCTGGCTGAGGCGGAGTACATGGTCCGTTCGCGCGGCTTCCTGAAGTCGCTCGACGACTTCCGCACCATTGCGCTGCCCGTCTCGGGCACGACGCCGGTGCTCCTGCGCGATGTGGCGACCGTGCAGATCGGCCCGGAGATGCGCCGCGGCATCGCCGAACTGGACGGTGAAGGCGAAGTCGTGGGCGGTGTCGTGGTCATGCGCTCGGGAAAGAACGCCAGGACCACCATCGAGGCGGTCAAGGCCAAGCTGGCTGCCTTGAAGCCGAGCCTGCCGCAGGGCGTCGAGGTGGTCGAGACCTACGACCGCTCCAAGCTCATCGACCGCGCCGTCCTGAACCTGCGCGACAAGCTCGCCGAAGAGTTCATCGTGGTAGCGCTCGTCTGCGCGGTGTTCCTGTTCCACCTGCGCTCGGCACTGGTCGCCGTCGTCACGCTGCCGGTGGGTGTGCTGACGGCGTTCATCGTGATGCACTGGCAAGGTGTCAGCGCGAACATCCTGAGCTTGTCGGGCGTGGCCATCGCGCTGGGGGCGATGGTGGACGCGTCAGTGGTGCTGGTCGAGGCGGCGCACAAGCACCTGGAGCACTTCGAAGACCAGCACCAGCGGCAACCGACGGTGTCCGAGCGCTGGGCGCTGATCGCGCAGGCCTCGGTCGAGGTCGGACCGGCGCTGTTCTTCTCGCTGCTGGTCATCACGCTGTCGTTCCTGCCGGTGTTCACGCTCGAAGCGCAGGAAGGCCGGCTGTTTGCGCCACTGGCCTTCACGAAGACCTATGCCATGGCGGCAGCAGCCGGGCTGTCGGTGACGCTGGTACCGGTCCTGATGGGCTACCTGGTCCGAGGCCGCATTCCGAGGGAGACGGCGAACCCGCTCAATCGTTTCCTCATCGCTGTCTACCGTCCCGCGCTGGAGCTGGTGCTCCGGTTCCCGAAGCTCACCCTGGCGATCGCGGCCCTGGTGCTGGCGATCACCGCGGTGCCGGTCATGCGCCTGGGCGGTGAGTTCATGCCGGCGCTCGACGAGGGCGACCTGCTGTACATGCCCTCGGCGCTGCCGGGCCTGTCGATCTCCAAGGCGTCGGAATTGCTGCAGCAGACCGACAGGCTCATCAAGACGGTGCCAGAGGTCGAGCGCGTGTTCGGCAAGGCCGGACGCGCGGACACGGCGACGGACCCCGCACCGCTGGAGATGTTCGAGACGACCATCCAGTTCAAGCCGCGCGACCAGTGGCGAGCGGGCATGACGCCGGACAAGCTGGTCGAGGAACTGGACCGCGTCGTCAAGGTGCCCGGCCTGTCCAACGTATGGGTGCCGCCCATCCGCAACCGCATCGACATGCTGGCCACGGGCATCAAGAGTCCGGTGGGCATCAAAGTCGCCGGGGCGGACCTTGCGACGATTGACCGCCTGACCGCACAGGTCGAGGCGGCGGTGAGGAGCGTGCCCGGCGTGTCTTCGGCCCTCGCCGAACGGCTGACCGGTGGCCGCTATATCGACGTGGACGTGGACCGGCCTGCCGCAGCGCGCCATGGTTTGTCCGTGGCCGATGTACAGAGCATCGTCTCGACGGCCATCGGCGGCGACAACGTCGGGGAAGTGATCCAGGGCCGCGAGCGCTACCCCATCAATGTGCGCTACCCGCGTGAGATTCGCGACTCGCTGCAGCGCCTGCGGGAGCTGCCGTTCGTCACAGAGAGGGGGGCGACGGTGCTGCTGCAGGACGTGGCGCGCATCTCCATCGAGGAAGGGCCGCCGATGCTGCGCAGCGAGAACGCTCGCCTGTCGGGCTGGGTTTACGTCGATGTTCGCGGCCGGGACCTGCGTTCGGTCGTGACCGATATGCAGGCAGCGGTGACTAAGCAAGTGGCATTGCCAGCCGGCTACGCCGTTTCCTGGTCCGGCCAGTTCGAATACCTGGAGCGCGCCACCGAGCGACTGAAGGTGGTCGTGCCCGTGACGGTGGCGGTCATCTTCGTTCTGCTGTACCTGCTGTTCCGCTCGTTCAGCGATGCGGCGATCGTGATGGCCGCGGTGCCGTTCTCGCTGGTCGGAGGCTTCTGGCTGGTCTGGGCGCTGGGGCATTCGATCTCGGTCGCGACGGCGGTCGGTTTCATCGCGCTCGCAGGTCTCGCGGCGGAGTTCGGCGTGGTGATGCTCGTCTACCTGAAGAACGCCCATGCACGTCGCCTTGCCGAAGGGCAACCGGACTCGGACGAGACGCTGCTGGCGGCCATCCGCGAGGGCGCAGTGCATCGGGTACGGCCCAAGGCGATGACAGTCGCCGTCGTGATGGCGGGCCTGGTGCCCATCCTGCTGGGGACCGGCACCGGCTCGGAGATCATGACCCGCATCGCCGCGCCGATGGTCGGAGGCATGGTCACGGCACCGCTGCTGAGCATGCTGGTAATACCGGCCGTGTGGTATTTGGTGCACCGCAAGCGCGACGCGAGGTATCACCGCTCCTCTGCGGGGAACCCGGCCACCACGGCCTCAACGCCCTGAAAACCCATCAACCAACTGACGAAGGACCCATGATGAAAGTACACCACATCCTGATCGCTGCCATCCTGGAGGCGGCCGCTGCCCAGGCTTCGGCGCAAGGCATGTCAATGCCTGCGAAACCAGCGGCCGCCTCTGCTCCGGCGATGCCACTGGTCGACGGCGAGGTCCGCAAGCTCGATCCTGCGGCAGGCCTCGTCGTGCTGCAGCACGGCGACATCCCGAACCTGGCCATGCCCGGTATGACGATGGGCTTCGACGTCGCGGACAAGAAGATGCTGAATGGCCTGAAGGTGGGGGACAAGGTGCGGTTTCAGGCCGAGATGATCAAGGGCAAGGCGACCGTGACCGAGTTGAAGACGGTCAAGTAGTGCAGCGGCTCTTCGGGCAATTTTGATCGCAACAAGCTATTTCTGGCTTTCGCCGCCGAACTGCTGGGAACGCAGTCGAAGCGAGTTCGCGATGACGCTCACTGACGAAAGAGCCATCGCTGCTGCCGCGACCACCGGCGACAGCAGGAGCCCGAAAGCGGGATAAAGAACGCCGGCAGCGAGCGGAATCCCCGCTACGTTGTAAGCAAACGAGAGGAAGAGGTTCTGGCGGATGTTGCGCATGGTCGCCTTAGACAGGGCGCGCGCACGCACGATGCCCATCAGGTCCCCTGTGAGCAAGGTGATTCCTGAACTCTCCATGGCCACATCGGTACCCGTGCCCATCGCGATACCAACATCGGCGGCGGCCAGGGCTGGGGCGTCGTTCACACCATCGCCGGCCATGGCGACAACCCTGCCTTCGCCCTTCAATCGTTGCACGACCGCCGCCTTGTCCTCTGGGAACACTTCGGGGATGACCTCGTCGATGCCGAGATCCCGTGCCACAGCTTCGGCGGTTGTGCGCCCATCACCGGTGAGCATCACGATCCGCATGCCAGCGCTGCGCAGTTCCTGGATGGC
Source organism: Pulveribacter suum (assembly GCF_003013695.1). Taxonomy (GTDB): domain Bacteria; phylum Pseudomonadota; class Gammaproteobacteria; order Burkholderiales; family Burkholderiaceae_C; genus Melaminivora; species Melaminivora suum. The sequence goes on from NZ_CP027792.1 coordinate 2,446,718, forward strand.
CTGCTTTGCGGTCAGTTTGATGGGGTCGGCGATCCCCACGAAGCCCGCCAGGCGGCCCCCAACGGCCACAAAGATGACTGTTGCAGCCTCGGCGCGTGCCTGTTCTGCCCGGGTGTTCAGTTCGGTCGTATCAATCCCATGCTCCGCGAGAAATTTCGCGCTGCCGCAGATGACGGCCGTCCCTTCGATGGTGCCGAGAACGCCCTTGCCAACCGGTGAGTCAAAGTCCACCACAGGCAGCAGGGAGAGGCTGCGTTCTTGAGCCTTCGCGACGATGGCGGCCGCCAATGGGTGTTCGCTCGCTCGTTCGACGCTGGCCAACTTTTGGAGAACATCCGATTCGTCGAAGCCTGGGAGCGTGACGATCCGGGTCACTTTGGGGCGGCCCTCGGTGAGGGTCCCGGTCTTGTCCACGACCAAGGTGTCCACCTTCTGCATGCGCTCCAGTGCCTCGGCATCCCGGACGAGAACACCGCTTTGCGCGCCACGCCCGACCCCCACCATGATCGACATGGGCGTTGCAAGGCCCAAAGCGCACGGGCAGGCGATGATGAGCACCGCAACAGCCGCGATCAGTGCATGCGAGAAGGCGGGCGCCGGCCCCCAGGCCATCCAGGCAACGAAGGTGAGGACAGTGGCTACAAGCACGGCGGGAACGAACCAGCCTGCGACCTGGTCGGCCATGCGCTGAATCGGCGCGCGGCTTCTCTGCGCGGTCGCCACCATGTGGACGATCTGCGAGAGCAGCGTGTCTGCGCCTACCTTCTCCGCGCGCATCACGAAGCCGCCCGTCTGGTTCATGGTGCCTGCGGTGACCTTGGAACCTGGCGCCTTCGCAACTGGCATCGGCTCGCCGGTCACCATCGACTCGTCTACCGTGCCTTTGCCTTCTACCAACTCACCATCGACTGGCACCTTGTCGCCGGGCCGAACGCGAAGGAGTTCACCGGTTTCGATGGCGTCCAAGGGAACTGTTTCGTCGTGCCCACCGGCATTGACCCGCAACGCCGTCTTGGGTGCCAGGTCGAGCAAGGCGCGGATGGCCCCCGAGGTCTTCTCCCGGGCGCGTAGCTCAAGAACCTGGCCGAGCAGGACAAGTACGGTGATGACGGCGGCCGCCTCGAAGTAGATCGGTACTGCGCCGTCGCCCGACCTAAACGAAGGCGGGAACACCCCGGGGGCCACGGTCCCGACAAGGCTGTAGGTCCACGCCGCACCTGTGCCGAGCGCAATCAGGGTGAACATGTTGAGATGGCGGCTTCGCAATGAAGCCCAGCCACGGGTGAAGAACGGCCAGCCCGCCCACAACACGACCGGCGTGGCCAACAGCAGTTGAGTCCAGTTCGAGGTCTGCTGGCCGACCAAGTGATGCAGGTTGACGAGGTGCGAGCCCATTTCCAGGACGAAGACGGGCGCCGTGAGAGCCAATGCGATCCAGAAGCGGCGGGTCATGTCCCGAAGCTCTGGGCTTTCCTGTGCTCCAGCCGTAGCCAGGACGGGCTCCAATGCCATCCCGCAGATGGGGCAAGTGCCCGGCCCTACCTGCCGAATCTGAGGGTGCATCGGGCAGGTGTATTCAGCGTCCATACCACCTTGTGCAACGGGCGCGGTGCGCTTGTGGCTGTGATGACCGTCGTGGTGGTGCGCACCGTGCATGGTCCCACCCGCAGCCGCGCCTTGGGCCGGGTGTTGATGCTCCACGTCAGGCTTCTCCATGGAGCAATGGTTGTGCTCGTGCGAGCTTGTGGTCCGCGTCATTGGAAAATCTCCTTGCTTCACAAGGTAAGCCCTCCAACGGTTGGAAGGTCAAGCCGTGGACCATGCAATCGGGCCCACCGGCTGGCGACACTGATGCTCAGCCGGCCCCCGATAAGGCCATCAGTTCAATGCATGGGCGGCTTCCGCATAGTTGGCGGCCCGCCCTCTGAACCTCCCATGAGGCTACCTCTTAGGCACTTTTGTTCGGCCAATCGGCCTTGAGCTCCTCAGCGGATCGGCTGAAGCGTGTCGATGCCGGTGCTTTCATCTGTTTCTGGAGGCGGCGGCGGCACGTGCCGATCCCTGTAGGACGGAAGATCAGGTGCGCCATTGGGCACGCGCTGAGCCTCCAGCCGGGCGATGTGTCGCTTCATTTGCGTGATCTCACGAATTTGCGCATCGATGATCCCATCAGCCAGCTTGCGCACTTCAGGATCTTTGATGTGCGCTCTCTCGCTGGTCATGATCGCGATTGAATGGTGCGGGACCATCGCCTTCATGTAGCTCACGTCATCGACGGTTTCCTGACTGCGAACGAGCCAGAGAGCTATGGCGAAAACTACTACGCTGCCGAGAAAGATCGCCATGTTGGCTCTCTTGCTTTTGTACATGCTCGTCATGAAGCCGAGCATGATGAACGCCATGGCCGCGCCCATCACGATGGCCATCCACGCGCGCGTCTGGCTGAACTCTACGTGGCTTAGGACGTAGGTGTTCAAATACATCAGCCCGTACATAACGACCGTCGATGTCGCCACCATCGCGGCGAAGCGGCCATATCCCATTCTCATATCGCTACCGTCCTCCATTTCGCTCTCCTGGGTAAAGGTGATCGTGAGCATCGCCTCGTAAGAACATCAAAGGGCAAACGGCGGCCATGCGGGGTTACCAGGGATCTTGCAAACACAGCATGTACGCACGAGGACTGCTGTCTTCGTACCGAGTTAGATGCGCAGGCGCGTTAGCGGCCGGGCGGATCAATGCACCATTGCCAGGCAAGCTTCGGCGCAGCGGTGGCAGGCCTCGGCGCAGTCCTTGCAGTGCTGCGCCTCGTGCCGGGCACACTCATCGCCACAGGCCTTGCAGATTTCGGCGCAAAGGCGGCAGATGGCAACCGCATGGTCGCTGCCTCGGGCCATCGCCGCCGAGGCAAGCTGGCAGACCGCCGCACAGTCGATGTCCAACGCGATGCACTTGGCCATCATCTTCACGTCCTGCTCAGCCAGGCAGGAAGCAGCGCAGTGGTTGCATGCCGCCGCGCAAGCGTTGCAAGTTTCGATACATGCGGCATAAGTTTCATGTGACATCGTTTTCTCCTACGCGAAAAAGCCGGAGGACCGGCGGAACGGGCGACCCGAGAGCCGCCCCGGGACAGAGAGACAATCTTCAGCGCGCCGCCTCAAGCTTGGTGACGGTGAACTTCCCGTCTATCTTGTCAGCGACGAACTGCACCTTGTCGCCAACTTGGACCTTCTCCAGCACCGCCGGGTCCTGAACCTGAAACACCATCGTCATGCCGGGCATGTCCAGGTTCTTGAGCGGACCGTGCTTGATGGTGAGCTTCTGGTTTTCCTTGTCGACTTTCCTGATCTCTCCCTCGGCAAACGGCGTGCCTGCAGACGCGGATGCGCTCGCCGGGTCGGTGGTCGGTTGTGCACCGGCCAGGCCGGAAATGGATATCAGGGCTGCTGCGACGGCCGCTGCAAACCAGGTGTTTCGAGAGGATGTCATGGCTTGTTTCCTAATGTTGAGTGAGTGGCACGGTGCGACACACACCGCGTCCGGTGCCATTACTTGGCGGACGCCTTGCCCTTGGCCTTGGCGACGGTGACTGCGCCCTTCATGCCCGCGTCGTAATGGCCGGGCTGCAGGCACGCGAAGTCCACCTTGCCAGCCTTGGTGAACTGCCAGATGACTTCGCCGCTCTTGCCCGGGGCCAAGGTGACCATGTTGGGATCGTCGTGTTCCATCTCCGGGTTCTTCTTCATCACCTCGTAGTGCTCCTTGAGTTCTTGCTCGGTGCCAAGGACCAGCTCGTGCTTAACCTTGCCCGAGTTCGTGATGAGGAAGCGGACGGTTTCGTTCTGCTGGACATCGATGGTGGCGGGGTTGAAGCGCATGGCATCGGTCATATCGACCTTGATCGTGCGCGTGACCTTGGCGGCCACGCCGGGTTTGCCAACGGCCGCGCCTGGCTCGCCATGGCCACCCGCGTGGGTGCCAGATGCAAATGCGGCGCTTGTGGCAACAGCGAACAAGGTTGCGGCGAGTACGTTACGGATGGTTTGTGTCTTCATGGGGGGTTCCTCGGTTAAAAAAGATCAGTGGCCTGCGTGGCCACCATTGGCTGGCTTGCGGACTTGCACTTCGATGTTCTTCGCGGGCATGTTTTGCGCCGGCATGGCCGATGGGCCGGCTCCGCTGGATCTGGCAGGCTCTGCCATGGGTGCGCCGTATTCGTACGCGACCGTGCCCTTGGGGTGTTTGAACCAACCGGGGTTGGAGTAATCCCCTGGCTTTTGGTCCTTGCGCACCTTCACCATGCTGAACATGCCGCCCATCTCGACGGAGCCGAACGGCCCTTCGCCGCTCATCATCCGAGCGGTGTTGTCGGGCAGCGGCATCTCCATCTCGCCCATGTCGGCCATGCCACGCTCGCCCATGACCATGTAGTCGGGCACGAGCTTGGTGATCTGCTTGACCACGTCCTTGTGATCGACACCGATCATCGTGGGCACGTCGTGCCCCATAGCGTTCATCGTGTGATGGCTCTTGTGGCAGTGGAAGGCCCAATCGCCTTCTTCGTCGGCCAGGAACTCCACCTGGCGCATCTGGCCCACGGCCACGTCGGTCGTCACTTCATGCCAGCGCGTACTCTTGGGCGTGGGCCCACCGTCGGTACCCGTCACCAGGAACTCGTGCCCGTGCAGGTGCATCGGGTGGTTGGTCATGGTCAGGTTGCCGAAGCGAATGCGCACCTTGTCGTTGAGCCGCACGTTGAGCGAATCGATGCCCGGGAAAACGCGGCTGTTCCACGACCAGAGGTTGAAGTCCAGCATGGTCATGATCTTCGGCGTCGCGCTGCCCGGCTCGATGTCGTAGGCGTTGAGCAGGAACACGAAATCGCGGTCGACCTCGTCGATGAGCGGGTGCTTCCCCTTGGGATGGGTGACCCAGAAGCCCATCATTCCCATCGCCATCTGCGTCATTTCATCGGCGTGCGGGTGGTACATGAAGGTCCCCGGGCGGCGCGCGACAAACTCGTAGACGAAGGTCTTGCCCGGCTGGATCGGCGGCTGGGTCAGGCCCGACACGCCGTCCATGCCATTGGGCAGACGTTGCCCGTGCCAGTGGATGGAGGTGTGTTCGGGCAGCTTGTTGGTGACGAAAATTCGCACCCGGTCCCCTTCGACCACCTCGATGGTCGGACCTGGCGACTGGCCGTTGTAGCCCCACAGGTGGGCCTTGAAGCCCGGGGCCATCTCCCGCACGACGGATTCGGCCACCAGGTGGAATTCCTTCACGCCGTTGTTCATCCGCCATGGCAGCGTCCAGCCGTTCAAGGTGACCACCGGGTTGTAGGGCCGGCCTGTGGATGGTGTCAGGGGCGGCATGGTGTCAGGCCGGGTTTGCAGGACCGGTTCCGGCAACGCGGCCATGGCAACCTTGCTCACGGAAGCGGCTGCGATGGCGCCAGTGATGGCTCCCGCGCCGCTCAGAAAATTGCGTCTATTGTTCATGTGTGTCTTGGAAATGAGGCTCAATGGGCCGCTGCGGCGGCGGGCTGAGAGCCGCCACTGGCGGCTGGTGCGGCGGCCGCAATGGGGCGCCCTCGAAGGGATGCCGACAGAGCCGCGTCCGCAAGCCAGAATTGCTGTTGCGCTTCGATGGCACGGGTTACGCTGGTGACCTGGTCGCGCGCCTCGGCCAGCAACTCGAAGACCCCAATCAACATCCCGTTGTAGCGCAGCACGTTTTCATCGGCCATGGCCTGGCGCAGCGGGACGATCTCGTCGCGGTAGTGCCGCGCAATGTCGTAGGCGGTGCGGTAGGCGGAGTACCCTTCTCGAAGCTGGGACGTGGCACCGCGTACAGCGGCGTCGTAGCGATTGGCCGCGGCGAGAGACTGGGCGTTGAGCGCCTCGCGCTGGGCGGAGCCCCAATCGAACAAGGGCAAGCGGATGTCCAGTTCGAAACCGCGGGCTGTGCCCCGCGTGCCTTCGGCGTTGTCGAACACGGTATCGCGCCGAATCCCGGCCTCGATATCGATGTACGTGAACAGCAGGTTGATACCCTGCGACTTTCCAGCCAAGTCGAGCTGGGCACGCGCTTGCTGCACGTCCAGGCGCTGCGCGGTTGCTGCAGAGGCCACCGCCTTGGCCTCGCGGGGAGCCTTCGGCAGATCAGGCAAGCGTTCGGGCAGCTTGAGCTTGGCCGATTGCGCATTGTCCAGTCCAAGGGCCCGCACCAACTCCTCACGGGCAGCGACGGCCGTGTGCCGCGCAGAAGCCAGTTCGGTGGTCGCGTCGGCGTAAAACACTTGCTGCCGCGCCCGCTGCAGCTTGCTGAAATTGCCCACGAGCTGCATGCGCCGGGCAAGCTCGGCACTCGCCTCGGCCGACTGCTTGACCTGCTCGGCGTACTGCAGCGTCTGCTGAGCCGCAACGGCCCTCACCCAGGTCTGGCGCACTTGCGTGATCTGGTCGACGACGGTGCTGGTGAGTTGGACCTGCGCCTGTGCCGCCTGGCTCCGTGCAATCGATATGCGCTTGGGCAGCAGCAGGATGTCGACCAAGCCAAAGGACAGAAGTCGACCGATTTCCAGCTCATCGCCCAGCCGCACGCGCTCGAAGCTGAAGACCGGGTTCGGGATGCGGCCAGCCTGGTTTGCTGCAGCGATGTCAGCCCAGCTTTGTGCGATGAGCGCCTGGAGTGCGGGACTGTTGGCCAGGGCCAATTGAACCGCACCGTCCTGAGACAGCGGCTTGCCAAGCAGTTCCTCGGACAACGATGCGCGGGCGACGCGCTGATCCCGGCTCGTGCTGAGTTCCAGTTTGCCGCCGGTGAACTCGGCAGCAGACGCGTTGGTTTCCTTGACCGCGTCATCAATTCCGAGAGATGCACAACCTGTCAGGACGGCTGCGGCTGCGGCAGCGAGCGACAAACGAAGCGGCCGGATCATGGCTTCTCCTTGGCCGTCGGAGCAGGCATTGCATGACCCTGTCCGTGGCCGGCGCTGGGCGTCCCAGCGGCATCCTCGCCAGCGGCTTCCTTCGCATAGGCTCGCCAGCCGCCCCGTTGTTCGACGGTGGTATTGGCAGCGCGCCATGGGATCGGCTTTTCGTCAGAGAGGGCTTTGTAGCCTTCCATGGCGGAGTTGTAAGGTAGTGCCGGCGTCTGGCTCGGCACGGGGGTTGTACCGTGGGAGTTCTGCGCTCCTGCGGTCAAGGCCACAAACGTGGTCAGGCAAGCCAGCCAAGGGGCCGGCGATAAAGTGAACATGTGATCCTCGCGATGTTCATGAACGAAATGGCGTGGCATCGCCCCGCAAGGCGAGCAACATCAAAAACGAAACAAGCGCGTCCACACGCCAGCAGCAAAGCTGCCGGGGCTGGACACGATCACGCGCGAGGTGGTTTGTGGGGAACGCTCGGCGTAACGGACGCCGGCGGATAGAGAGGCTCTACGAGCTCAGCCTGTGGTGGGCTGTGACTGTTGACTGCAGCAAGGGTCGGCGTAAGACCCACACCATGGCACGGGGCACAGTTACCACATCTGTGGCTCTGGTCCGGGCCACCATCATCATGGTGCGCGCCAGACTGGCCATCATGATGATGGCTCTCGGCGGCTACATGGCTGACGTGGTGGTCATCGGTAGTCAGCGTACTAACCGCGGCATGCGGATTCGCGTCCGGGCCGCAAAGCGTCATGGCTGCCGCAGCGTACGCCTGAAAGGGCACCGCGAGCATCATGAGCCACAGCAGGATTGCGCGAAAGCTGACCATCGCTCAATTGTAGAGGAAAGGCGTTAGTTGTCGTTCGCCCTGCGCAATTCAGCTTGGAAGCCGAAGCCAAAGGACACCCGTATTTCGCCGATCTCGGCGCAATTAATCAGCAATCACCTACGCACAGCAGTCCCTGCGGGGCCGGCCCGACCCATATAGTCGAACACGCGCTGCGGGTTCGCCGCGCCTTCGGACGCGTTGCCCAGCGGCAAAGGGCAAAACACCTGACGCACCTTTGGCCTTGACTCGGCCACAGGCTGGCACTTGACGTCGGTTAGCCGTTGTGGCCATGTACTATTGGACGGCAGCGGGATGGTGCGGGGCATATTGCCCTCCGGAAGCGCTGCCCTTATGGACTGCAGAATGCCTGGACAGCCTTTGGCAGTGAGATTTGGAAAGGGCTATAGGCAAGCTAAACGTCCTTCAATGGCACTACGCTGCGCTTCGCCCACAAGCGCTGAGCCACCCTGCGCCCCCACTCCATCATCAACAGGCCACCCAAACCCGCGTGGTTAAAGGACTTGGCTGTGATCGACATGGGTCTTTACCGTCGTTTTTACCGTCAGAAGCGCTGATCTTTTGCCGGCGCGGGAGATGGAGCGATTCGTTAGGGAGCGACGTTTTCGACATCATCATCAATCGTGCTCAAGGATACAGGACGGCGCGAAACCTTGTCCGTTCTCCGCTGCCCAACGGCGCACCCACCTCGGCTTCCACCACGGGCGCAACTGATGCCCTCCACCAAGCCCTAGCTAGGCCTGCTCAGGCCAGTTCGCCGAGCCCCGGCAACCTAGGTGGCCGGAAGCTCAGAGCCCGCTCCAAATCTTGGAAGTCCGATCTAGGCTCCCGAATTGGGTCGGTGCACGCCGGCCGCGTTGCCATTGAGAGACGCCTGCAACCAGTAATATGCCCACGGTACGCGGACGTTAAGCATATGGAAAGATCAGACGATGAGCGACCTTTTCGACGTTGATGGCGCCAATCTCGATGGCGGGTTCGAGAACCTGAAGTCCGCCGAGCTTCCGATCGAGCAGCAGCTTCGCGCAATGCTGCAAGAGATGTGGTCGCGCTACGAGCCATATGCCGATTCTGATTTTCGGCATGGCTTTGCGCGCGACGTCGACGGCCGCTTCTGGGAAATGTACCTGGGCTGCAGCCTGCTCGAAGCGGGACGCACCTTACTTCCCGTGGCCGAGCGCCAACGCGACGGCGGGCAACCCGATCTGTGCGTCCTCGAAGACGGCCGTCGTATCTGGATCGAGGCCATCACCCCGGACGAAGGCGCTCCCGGCCCCGACCAGATCGTGCGGCCGGTTCCAATCAACGAAGGCGGGGGTCTTGTCGCCGCACCGATCCGGCAGGCGCAACTTCGAACGTCCGGCGCGTTCTGGACCAAGGCGCAAAAGATCGGCCGTTACATCGAACAAGGCGTGATCGCGCCGGAGGACCCTCGCATCATCGCGATCAGCGCCAGCCGCTTCGGCGTCTTCGTCGCCGAGCAACCACTACCGCTCGTCATGACGACACTGTTTCCTATCGGGGACGCATACGTCACCATCAATCGAATGACTGGCGACGTCCTCGAAGAGGGCTTCCACGCCGCGCCATTCATCCAGCGTGAGCGCAATCCGATCCCGCGCACGGCATTTCTCGACGAGCGCTTCGCAAACATCTCGGGTGTGATCTGGTCGCGGATCGGCATCGGCAACTTGTCGCGCCAGGTCCGGCCTATGACCTATGTCCACAATCCCTTGGCACAGACTCCGCTGCCGCTGAACTGGGGCGTCTGGGATCGCGAGTTCGTGACGACCCGGCGCGGCGACGAATGGGAAGCCAACGACATCCTCGCCCAGGCGGTCGTGGCGGAGCCGTCATGACGGTGAGGTCGCACCCACCCGCCTGTGTTCTGACCATGAGAGTTGACCATGGCCGTCGGCGATGATGAGCGATTGGTCGCGCCGATCACCCAACGGCAGTTCGAGTTATATGCGCTGTCGCTCGAACGCGGGCCCAACTTCGATCCTGCCCATATTTTCGGGAGCTATCAGACAGGGCGCGGAAGCGCGAGCGGCTGCATTCTTCTTGATCCCGAGCAAAGAGCCTTCACCAGTTTGGCTCTCCGTCGGCGCGTCGATCACCGCTGGGTCAAAGTCGATGAAAGTGGCCCCTATTCCACACCCGAGGCTGCGCTCGACCACCTTAGCATCAGTATGCGCGGCGGTGATCCGCCCGAACCATTGCCTGCGGGCGATCGGCGCCGGCCACTCTTGCTGAAAACTGGGCCGCGCGCGACATGCCCGGAGTTTCAACTACTGACGAGCACGATCAGCCACCTGCCGGCGCTCATGGCGATCGGCGAATGCCATCTCGCGCTCCCAAACCCCGACGCAAATTTTGTGACGGATCTTCAGACCGGCAATTTCGCCTCAAGGCTTTTCGAACTCTACCTTCTCGCCTGTTTCCGCGAGCAAGGTCTCATCGTCCGGCAAGACCATGTCTCGCCAGATTTTTGGATCGAGAAGGACGGGAACGAGTGCTGGATCGAGGCGGTCACTGCGAATTCCGAGACCCCGCGCACCGGCGGAATTGGCGACTGGGTACATGCGCCGGAGGATCGTATCGAGCGACTGACGGGCGGCCCCGCCGAACGCTTCGCCAAGACGCTACGGGGCAAGCTCCAACGCAACTATCAGGAGCTCAACCATGTGAAGGGCCGCTCGTTCGCTCTTGCCATCGCTGACTTCCAAGAGTCCGGCTCGATGGTCTGGAGTCGGGAAGCGCTGCCCACCTACCTCTACGGAATGCGCGCCGACGTCGAGGGAGACGACGGGCAGCGCCGTGCGATTGGAACGCCGATCACAAATCTGACGGGCAAGCATGCCATCCCGGCGGGACTTTTTCGCGACCGGGACTTTGCTCATGTCTCGGCGGTCATCTTCAGCAATGCGGCGACGCTCGCGAAGTTCAACCGCATGGGTTTCCTCGCCGGCTGGCGGCCGCCCGGCGTGACGATGATCCGGAGCGGCATCCTTTTCGATCGAACCCCCGGCGCGTTGGAGCCGATCCCATTCGAGTTGTCGGTCGGAAGCCCCGAATATGAGGCACTCTGGCCATGGGGCGAAGCGTGGTGTCAGGAGCTGGAGGTTTTTCACAATCCCTTGGCCGCCTACCCCATCCCCTTCGATCTTATTCCGGGCGCCACTCACTGGTTCGAGCGCAATGGCGATATCGAATGCAACACCATCTGGGCGAACTCGGTCCTGGCATCGGTCACCCATGTGCGCACGACCAAGAAGCCTGGGGACCCGACCGCTGCGCGACGCGAGATCGAGCAGTCGTGACCAGCGCGCCACGCCTCGTAAATAACTACTGCCCATAAGAGAAATGGCGACCATGTCGACCGAACCATCCGACCGGACTATGGTCCTCCATCTCCTGCGCGGAGCCGTGCCTGAGCGTGCCGACGAGATCAGCGCTCTCTGGCGCCAGTACGGCCATGCCGTTGAAATCGCCCCAAACACTAAAGGCATCACAATGAATGCCGATGCCACACGCATAAAGTTCGACACCAAGACGATCGACTTCTTCTGGCTTCTCGGCTTTAGTGCATGGCGCGCAATCGAGGTCTATTCACCTGCCCTTGTGATTACGAGCTTGACCGGAATGTCACTCGACCAAGCCCTCGACAGTGACGCCGAACGGGGGCAGTTCGAATTCGACTACAAGCAGCGCACCGCCAGCGCTCAATCGCTCATTGCGGCCGAGCGGGCCGCCGACATTTCCTGGCCAGCGGACGTTCCCCAGCCAACGGCCGATCGCGACGGTTTGGGTGATTCTCAGCAGAAAGTCGCATTCGATCTGGTCGGTCTCGCTCTTGCCTTCGCGCTCCTGCACGAATTCCGGCACGTCATGTACTGCGCGGACAACAGCGCCCCCTCGACGCTGCCCGAAGAGGAAATCGCCTGCGATGTCTGGGCTCGCGACTTCATGATGAGCGGCCTCGCTGCCTACGCGAAAGAGTATGGGCACAACTACGATCAGGTTCAACAAAAGCGCGCAATGGGAATAGCATTCGCCGCCGTGATCATCCACACGTTGACGCCAACGCACGCGCATTGGGGCAACCGGCAATATCCGCCAATCGCCGAGCGGTTGACGGCGATGATCAGCGGCTACAGCTTGCCGGCCGACTCTTCCTTTTGGCTTGTCACGGCCTGCTTACTGATTGCTCTCATGCGGAAGGAAAACAGCCCCCTCGACTTCGTCGCGAACTCAAACCAAGAGATGGTCGAGATGCTGCTCGACCGGCTCCGCTAACACCGCAAGGAGCGCGTCGTGCCGGTCTACTTCATTGGCGAGGATGAAAATGAATGCTCCCCGATCAAAATCGGGGTCGCGAAGAACATAGCGGTCCGCAAGCGTAACCTTCAGACCGGCAATCCTCTGGGCCTGCGGCTGCTTGGTTGGATCGACACGGTCGACTCGTTCCAGCTTGAGCGGCACCTCCACCAGCACTTTGAAGCGACCCATGTACGAGGAGAGTGGTTCGCGATCGAGCCGGCAGACATCCTGCCCATTCTCATGCGCGCTGGCCGCGATGGGTTTGTCGCAAAGAACGCTGATGCCTTCCAGATCGTCGGCTACGACCGTGACGCAGTGCCCGAGTATCTCGGCGTATGGGAATGGGGCGACCTTGAGGTCAACGAATGCTGTCCCTTCTGCGGATGCCTATGCGGCATGCACTTTCAGGAAGCATCTCAGATGTATCACTGCCTCAACTGTGACGCGCTAAGCGACTTCTCGGAAGCGATCCACGCAACGAAGAACTGGACGACTGAGCCATGAATGAGAAGAAACAGAGTGCAAGCGAGCAATGGCTCGAGGCGCGCGCGCCCGGTTTTCTGGATCTTCCAGATCCCGATCGCCGCGCCATATTTGACTTCGCCTTTCTCTGGAGTCTTTTCGAGGCACAGATCATGGCCAATTTCGCCCGTGCCGACCGCATTCGGGAACGAGTCGATGTTTGGGCGGCGGACGGTACGCTTGAAGCTGGTCTCTACGACGCAGAGCTTGCCTACTTTCGAAATCGTTACTTCGCCGATGGCAAATTGACCTATCACTTCCCTCATCTCAACCTTCGCCCTTCAGACCACCCTGATCTCGTGCAGGCGGTTATCGAGGGCACGAACGACGACCCCCGCGACCGGATGCTGGCCCTTCTGATGATCGTCTGGCGACTGCGAAACAACCTCTTCCACGGTGCGAAATGGGCCTATGGACTTCGCGGCCAGCTGGACAATTTCCGGCATGCGAACGGCGTCTTAATGCGAATGCTCGAACGCCATGGTCAGCTCGGCTAACGACGCAAGTCCACTGGATCGGAGTTAGGGGAATGCGGCTTTGCGATCTTGACGGGAAAGCCCATTGCAAGCGCGAGACCAGCGCCTGGCCCAGGCCACCACCGTCCTGAACCGCTTCACACTCTTCGCGCGAGACAATGTAAAAACCTGCCCTACAACATCGCAAGCGTCCAGCCAAGCATCCCGTAGCGGAATGCGTTCCCACAAAGAAGATTGCGCAGGAAATAGGCACATCTCTGCCAGTCGGATTGACCGTGTGCCAGTGCCTTCAAATGTCCCTCCTAGAAAAGGGGACATCACCGGCCGTCATCAGGGCGGCACAACGGTCAGCAAAAGCAGTTGGGACAGCTAAAGCGCTCAGATGCCGCGCCCGAGTGACACCAACGTAAACCACGCGCTTTGCCTCCGCTTCGATCCGATTTACCCACGATTCGAAAAGCGCTTCGCTGCGGTTCTTCGGCGCTCGATTGGGAGGAATTACGACGCAGACAGCATCGTACTCACGCGCTTTCGCCTCGTGAATCTTGGCACACCTCAGCCCGGTTTCGATTGGAATTTGAAGATGATTTGACCACTGCCCATTAAGCGGCTTTCGGAAGAACGTACGCATCGTCACACCCGGCGGCAGGGGTAGGCCAAGCAGTTGAACCTGCGCATGCACGGCGTCGATCCACACGAGGCGATCGGCGTCGGTATTCCCGCACACCTTGGGTAGATTCATGAGAAGAGTCAGAGTTCGTCGACGATGTGCGCGCCGGTCTATACCCGTCCGTTCGACGGCCCGCCGAAGATGCTCGCCTTCCTGACGCAAACCCATGAAGTCCAGTAGCAGGGCTTCTGCCGCTTGCACTACCGTTTCCTTGGACCGCGCCGTCGCGGCAGGTGACCAGAACTCGGCTACTCGTCGGGCAAGCGATTCAATCCGCGAGGTTCCATTCGAGTCAACTGCGGCCACACTGCTGGCCGCACGCTGCGCGACATTGCCTGAATGCGCCAAGACAATCGCATTGGCCGAATCCAAACCAAGTTCAACCACCCGATCAAGGAAGGCCTGGCCGATTGCTGCGCTCGGACCGCGACCGCCGTATGAGAGAAGTAGAACGGAATGTGCAACGTTCGCGGTGTCACCCACGGAGTCGTCTACCTGCCCCTCGCTTCTAAGCGTTGCAGCCAATCTGCAGATGGCAGGGCTGCTGCGAAAATTTCCTGTTAACTCATGACGCGCCTCTGCGGGATAGGTGTCCTTTAACTCCTGAATACCAGCCAGATTTCCATTGCGGAATTCGTAGATTGCCTGGTCGGGATCGCACACGAAGGTCACCCGAACGCCGTGTCCCCGCAACCAGGAGAGGATTTGCAAGTCGAGCGGATTGCAATCCTGCCCTTCGTCCACCATGACCTCATGAAACCGTGCCGCCAGCGCACGCCCTAGTGCCCCTCCCCTTACTGGATCGCGGATCAACTGCAGAGTTTGAACACGAGCATCGGCAGCGCTCAAATAGCCAGCCTGAAGCAAGCCACGTCGTCGAAGGGATGCAGCCTGTTGATACCTGGCTTGATGCTGTTGAACATGATTACGAAGTCCAGCGTGTCCAATCTTGTCGGGCAGAATCACATTGTTTTCAGCGTCGAAGAGATCCAAGCTCACCGGATCACCTTGGAAGGCGAATTGCCCCGACAGCCGAATGCCGACGCCAAGGCTGTCCCAGCTGTCGAGGATGATCGGACGCGTTTTGCTTGCCACGGCACAGCCTGGCAATACAACGAAGTGACGAACGAACGCATCGAGCGTGCCCATGAAGCTGGGGTGTCTCAATAGGGAATCGAGCGCCGCTGCACGACAGCGTTCCCGAAACTCATCGACGGCGGAGTTTGTGAAAGAGAGCACCGCCACGCCATGTCGCGCCGGCAACGCGGCCGCGATCCTCGTCAAGCGCGCGATGATTGTCCGCGTCTTGCCGGCACCAGGGCATGCATGCACGAATGCACTTCCGGCATACGTGGCGAATGCTTCCTGCTCTCCGGTCAGGCCCTGGATGCCGGTCATACGTGCGCGGCACCGCGGATCGCTTCGGCGAGATAGTTCGGCACCACGAACGCCTCGCCTGCCGCGATGCGTGAGGCAATCGCTTGAGCCAAATCGCCCTTGCGGGTCTTCTTGGCCTCTATCAGTTTGAGGAACGCATCGGGACGTTCCGGCGCTGCGACACCTTCTATTCGATCCATCCAGTCACGACGTGAATTGCGATGCAGCCGAAGGAACACGCTCTTTAAGAACGCTTCGTTGCCAGCTCTGAAAATCTCATGTTCTAGCGTGTGCTCGTTGGTCAACACCGTCAGTGCCTGAGGCGCGCGATGTGTTTCAGCGAGATTCTCGAGATCCAGCTTTCGATTCCCCAGCACGGTCGGGTCCGCGTCGGTGATCACAATCAACCGGTCTGCAATGCGTGCGTCGCCATACGGCCGCAACAGCACTTCGACATACGGGCGGAAGTCCACGCCCTCGATCGCCACGATGACGGTTCCCTTGAATCGTAGCCACCCGTCAGAGTCTGCGGCAAGAACGATCTTCTGCGCGAGCACCGGCAACAGCAATGCCTCGGCGATTCCCTCCACCAAGATGGCTCTATTGCCGAACAGCAGCGCTGAGCGGGTCACATCTAGATAGCGGCTGATCTTGTCGAGCGTTTTCGGCTTCAGTCCGAGTTCAGCGATAGGCACGCTGACTGATTCAGAGACCGCTACCCCATTCTCTTCGCGCCGCCGCGATCTCATGACCACCAGATGCGACGGAGAGACCCATGCTGTCAAGTTCGGTGAATGCGTGGTGACCACGATCTGAATGCGGCCCTCCGGCTTGCCGGCCTCAATGGCGCGTGCTGCAGATTGACGTGCTTGCTCCAGGAGGAATTCGAGGACCAACACCTGGAGTTGCGGATGCAGATGCGCTTCCGGCTCTTCGACGAGAAAGATCGTTAGGTCGGCCTCCTTGGCTTTTGCCAGTTCGACAACGACCGTGGCCATATAGAGCAAGTTGGAGTAGCCGAGACCAGATGCTCGAATGTCTTCGGGCGCCAGGCCAATGTCGGCCAAGCGGAACCGCAAGTCGCGGGCGACGTCGAGTAATGTTTCCTCCCCGAAGTCCAACGCTGCAGCCTGAGGGCGAACACCATTTGTCAACATCCCCAGCGCGGTGCCGATCTCCGTATTCATCGTTTTCAGGATGTCGGGTCTCGCGACCGCCCGGCGGACACCTGCTAGAAAGTCCGGCTCTTGCTCCTTCGGCAGGAAGTGGCGTAACAATGCCATAACCCGCGTTCCGCTGCCGGTACCAAGCGCTTGATGCGCGTCACGCAGCGGCGGTAGGTACACGTGCCGGATCAGATCGGAGGAGCCGGCCTCAGGCTCGTTGGTGTCGAAGCGTCCGGCCCACATCGTGGTCTTGCCGCGTGGGGCGCGCTCGGATCGTGCCTCGTATCGATAGCCAAAGACCGCCTCATCCTGGGTGGGGTCCGGCACAGCCGAGATCAGCAAACCTTTCAACGTATCCCCAAGCCCCCTAAAAGTGCCTTCTATTTGGAAGTTGGGGACGGTGGCGTGGCGTCGTACATCCTCGTCTTCTGGATACCGCTCCCTACGTCCGCTCAGCGGCAGTGTCAGCAGCCGTATTGCATCGACAACGTTCGACTTCCCACCATTGTTCTCGCCAACCAAGACAGTCAGATCGGGACGAAGGCTGATGGTCACATTGCCGAATGACCGGAAACGCGAAATTGCCAAGTTCCCCAGATGCATGATCTTCCCTTATGAGCCCAGAGCAATAACGCTTGCCATGGCAACCGTGGCCGTGTGGCTCGCACTCACCAGCCACCGGACAATCCCCTGTTCGTCCGCGATCTTCACCAATCTGCGGTGCAGAGCAACAGTTGGTGCGCCTTTCCGCTGAGACATGACTTCGACATCCGTAAATGCGATGCCGTCGCCCCAACCTGTACCAAGTGCCTTCAACACGGCCTCCTTAATGGCAAAGCGCGATGCAAGCCTCTCGATTCTGTTGCCTCCTTCATTCGCAGTGGCTAGTTCCCCAGGAGTGAAGTACCGATCCAAGAAGTCGCCGGCCTGTTCGTTCATCAGTCGGGAAAAATCTGCTAAGTCGACAACATCTATACCGTGAGCTACAACGTTCCCGAACCTAGATAACTGATGGTTGTGGGTCATGCCAAGGGCCTTGCGTTGTCATAAACTTCCAATAGCCGTCACGACTTGCGCGGAGCTTTCCGCCGGACGCTATCGGGTGGTCCGAGAAAAGTCAGACTCTTAGCATCCTGATCGACAAGTATCTTTCCCCCGCCGGCACTCAGAACCTGGCGCCAGACCTCAAATCCGACCAAGATCGCGCGCTGCCACTCCCCGAGCGACCTTTCTCGCACTTCGAGTAGCGATGTCACACCCTTGATCGTACGCAGCAACTTGTAGTCCAAATCGCCGACACCTTCGAGCCACCGGTGTTCCTTCGCATAGTCAAAAACCAGCGCCGCGACGCCCTCGTCCAGAACCTGGGCTCGGCCACCGTCCTGCACCTCGTCCACTTGAGGGATGCTCTTGCGTTTCCTCTTCAAGAGTTTTCGAATAACCGGCGACCAGCCAAGTACGGCGACATAACCGAGATGGAACACGTCGTGAAACCGATAGCCATCGGGGTCATCCGCGTTGTCGGTCAGGTCGTCACCAATCTTCTTGCCGTTGACGCGCATTCGAATCTTCTTGCGCCCGTCAACGGTCACCTCGCTGAGTTCCACCTCGAACCGTCTAGGCAACCGTTCATGCTCTTCGAACTCTGCATCGAAAGCGAGGGACCCGGTATCCTGCGGCCCCCAGCGGTCCCTGGTCTTCTTCAGATTTGCCTGCGCAATATCCTCAAGTTTTAGATCGAACTTTGCGGCAACGTTTCCGACATACCAAAGCAAGTCGCCCAACTCTTCCGACACTCGCTCCCTGAACAGCAGATGGGAATCGCCATCTCGAAGGTGCTTCTTGTACTCACTGAGCAGTTCGCCCGTCTCACCTGCCAGACCGAGCAAAGGAACCGTAAGATCGTTTCCTGCATCGCCGCTTTTCCGTCGTGACGGCACGCGATCTGTCTTCTGTGCTTCCCGCTGGTAGGTGTTCAAGTTCATCACGAGTTTCCTAAGTCCAAGGTTGACTGGGTAATTGACCTGTTCGCGGTTTTCTCATGCCGCATCTGGCTGACGCGGCCGGAAAGATCAGCCTCGATTTTTGAGTTGATACCCCATTTGGGTGGATACCAAGGCAAGTCCAAAGGTCCAGTGGGAGAAAACTTTTGCTTGATGCGCGTGCGCCCGGAGATTCCGGCCACGTCCGGGTGAGCTACCCTCGCGTATTTGTCGACCTCACAAAAGAGGTTTTGGCAATCGATCAATTGCAGCCGACGTCCCCAAAGGGATTGGAATTTGATCCCTAGCCGCTCGAACTCACGCTCTTGGTTGTCGGCCATCAATCGGATCAGTTCCGGTTCGTTGAGACCCGCGCTGTCGGCGAAACACTTTCTCAGGCCATCGCGTGCACCTGGACCTGGGATGACGAAATCCATTTCGGAGAAGTCCGTGACTTCGCTGTAGTTGATGTCAGTCACGAACTGGTATGCCAGGAAGTCCCCAATCGTTGGGTAGCCTCTGAGCAGTTGGAACGCAGTCTGCATCTTCTTCAACTGTGCCATTTGGCCTGCAAGGTCATCAGCCATCATCCGCTCTAGCAAGCGTAAGTGGTTCTGATGCTTGGCCGTATGCCCGAAGGCAGAGCCGCCGGGTGGCATGATGTACGCGGCCGAGTAAATCCGCCCCCCTGCCCTCATGGCCTGACTCAGAACCTTGTCATAGTGCTCGAACTTGTAGTTCTTGAAGGTGACCTCACCGAAGGTGTGCTCAAGCAACTTCCAAGTCTCGATCTTATTGAACAGTTTGAAGAGCAAAGTACGGAACAGCACCTCGGACGGTGATTTGGGAAGATCGTCACGGTAGATCACATGCCTGATCAAGTACTGGCTGACACGATCCGAAGCACGATAAGCGTTCGTAAACTTGTGAACAGAGATCACGGGATCGGTAGTCCACGGCGCTGGCTTCCCCTTCAACCTTTGGAAGAACACGTTCTGCCGCTCCACGGCGAACCGCCAGTAGCTATCGAATACCGGCGTCACCTTGATCGGCAGCAAGTGCGATGGGCTTGCAGTCGGCTCAAGCACAGCTGTCGGGTCGTTTTCAGAAGGCCGGCAACTCTTACTGATGCAAACCCTCACGCTGCAGTCTCAACAACTGACGCAATATCTTTGGTTGATCCCTGCGCAGCAGTGAACTCATCAACACAACAAGCACGCGCAGCCTCTACCAAAGGCTGAAAAATGGCGTCCGACTTCGGGTATTCATCAAACTTCTCCACACCAACAAAGACATTCATCCTGATCAGCTTCTTCTTCATTTCGTGAGCCATAAATGCCCCCAGCTGCGCAAGTCCCAAGTAGTTTCCATATGCCTTGGTGAATAGCTTCTGTGTTGCGTAGAAAGCATTTACAACCAAACCCTCTTCGGTGGGCTGAAAGCTAACGTGCTGCAAACACGGAAACTGCAGTTGAGCATCGGCTACATGATCTCGTGCAGGGTCAAAAATGCTTGCTTGGAACATGGAATCACGCACGCCCTGTCGACCACCGAACTGAGAAAGTATCCATTCGAGTTGATTTCCTTGGCACTGATCTGGCCCCTGGGTAATCAGTCGCTGAAAATAGAGTCCCCGGCGATTCGCCGATTTGTTCATTGCCTGATACCGAGGGAATGCGTTTTTATACATGTCAAAAAGTTTTGCCCTATCACCCTGCGCCATTTTCCAAAGTCGCTGAGGAAAAATGGTAAATGCGACATCTTCAATATTCCGTTTTCCCTTGATGGATAGCGCCTTCTCTAGAGCGCCCCGAACCCTCTCGTCTTCTATAGCAGCGCCGTCATCCTCAAACCCCGTGACACTGATGATTAGAGGAGATATTTCCTTCCCTGGATGTTCAGTCACATGAAGAAATGCCCTCGCCCATGCGTGAGAGAGATTGCGCTCATCTACGAGCAGCGGCTTAATAGCGGAGGCGTGTTTACTCATCGACAGGCTCCTCAAGGTGACGAAATCTAGCCAAGCCAATATATTGGCGCCGGGCAACACGAACATAGGTGGCCCACGAGGTACCAGGTATTACCACTCGTGTAATGCCACACTTTGCCGCTCGAAAGAGTCGCCCGGAAGCTAGCTCACGCTCGGGCACGAGCATTGAAGCGTCAACAACCACACCCGGTGGAAGGAGCAGCAGCCCGTCCTGCTCGATGTCGAGCGTCGGTGAATTCCAGTGCCGATCTGCTACCGTGAGCGGCATGGCGACGACCTCGCCCAGCAGTTCCGTGCGGATCATCTTTGGCGTAATCCGTCCAAGGCGATCACGCTGCACCTGGTTGATCATATTGATACCGTAGGCGAGGTGATTCACCAGAGTCGCCTGCCCTACTCCGAAGTTGCAGGCGATGGCGTACATATCGAGGGCTGTTGCGCGGTTCGGGTCCAAGCCCCGCTTCGCGAAGGCCTCCCGTAGGCCAAGAGTGGGCATTAAAACAAAAGCCGCGAAAGCGTCAGCCAGAATTTCGTTCGGAGGGCGATCGGCGCTGCTGGCCTGATCTTCCCGCAGCTCGTCGATGGTCGAGCCGTGCCCAAAAACGTGATGCCCCAATTCATGCGCGCACGTGAAAGTTCGTCTCGCCAAAGGCCTGAGTACAGAAACATGAATGCGCGGCTTCGGCGTCCGGTCATACATGCCCTCCATATTGATATCGTTGAAACGGACTGCGACGTTGTGCGCCTCGCACAAGCCATAAATACAGGTGGGACTCTTGAGATCCACGCCCGCCTTGACGCGCGCCGCGATTGAAGCCTGCATGCCTTGCATCACCAGGGCTTTTCGCCCGGGGGCCGACGTAACCGAGAGTTGAGCGCTCATTTAATCACCCCTCCCTCTTCGGCATCCGAGCTGCGCATCGACGCCAGCAGCCGCAGCAGTCGATCCAAATCGTCCGGCTTCAGCTTGCTCAGTTCGCGTGCGGCAAGTTGGAGTCGCGGGTCGTTCATCTCGAGCTGTTCAGCTGTCTCTCCGAGCAGCCATGAGACGGTGACATCGTAGGTCTCCGCAAATCTCGTCAGTTCTTCTGCAGAAACACGGCGATTGCCGGCCTCGATCTCAGAAACCGTCGGCCGATGCATCTGCAGCACCTTGGCCACCTGGCCTTGCGACAGGCCTGCGGCTTTTCTGGCCTCTCGCAGACGTTCGGCGAGCGCCGAACGATGCGTGTCCGGGCTGTCTGTCATTGCGCGTTCGCCTGCTTAGGTTCAACGGCCGCCTGGGCTTCCACCAGGGCTACGACCTTCGCCACGATCTCGTCAATCGTCAGCGCAATGCTGGAATCGTCCTGCCGGAAGATGTTCACATCATTGGCGATGCTGATCCCGAGCTTCGCGCCCAGCATGCCAATGGCGACGGGCCATATCTTGCTGTCGAACTTCGGCAGTTCCTCAACAGGTTTCGTCGCGCCACCAAGCGGTGGGCACTCAAGCTCACTCGTGGCTTGTATGTTCTGCAGCACTTCCACCAGGGTCGTCTGAATCAGAGCAGCATCCATTTGAACCTCCATGCAAGCCATTACGGGCGGTAAGAATATCTTACCACCGCAGCAGGGTTGCTGCAAGCGGCACCGTGATGCGTGGCGACGGTCGCAGGCATCCGACTCCGCCCCTTTGCTGCCTGCGCTGCGCTTGGCTTGAGGAGAGGGGCGCGGCGCGCACCCCTTGAAGCGTTGCGTGGCGCTACTGCCTGCCGCTCAAATCGCGCCGATCGGCCCTAAACCGATTTCCAGAACATTGAGCGGTAGCTACTTGGCCCCATCGCGTTCACGCTGACGGAGCCGCTTCACGTACGCGCCATCAACCAGGTCTTCGACACCCAGATCCAACACACAGCTCGCCAAGGTAGCGAGCGTGTTGTCGGTGACCTTGAAATCGTTGGGCAGTTGGCCGTGGTTGCGCCCCCTGTTCTCGTCGATGGCTGCGAGCAGCGCCTTGACGAAATCGGCCTGGGACGGACGCGACGCCATGGTGGCGGCCGCAGTCAGGGGGTCCGTGGCTTCCATGACTGCGTCCTCGGCATCGGAGGCCACCTCATGCAGAAAGTCGCTCAGCGACGGCCAATACTTCAGATCGAACTGACCGTGGAGAGCATCGAGGCGTTCCTGGACGTACGACGTGAAAAGGTAATTACTCTTGGCCGCCGCCTCGATCACATCGCACACGTGGTAGTGGGTATCGGTGCCGAAGCCCGAAGTGTTGTGCAGATCGGATCGTTGCTGCAGCAGACCAGCCAGTTCAGCCGCCTTTCTCGCAATCTGCTGGTTGACTTTGCCGAGATCGCCGCGTGCGGCACGCGCCTTCGCGATCTTCTCCGGGTTCCAGAACGCGGCGGTGCTCAGGACAAGCCCTAGAAAGATCTGCAGCGCGTGGGGATGCGCGTGGAGCTTGCCGTGCAGTTCCTCATAGGCCTCGGTCAGCTCGATGCCACGAGCAAGCAGTCGGTTGGCAACGGCATCCTCACTGGGCAAGATGCGGTGCTCGACGTTGTAGCGCTTCCCCTCGATGAGGATGTTTTCGCAGATCTGCTTCGCGTTATCGGATTGAGGTGCGCTCATGGCCTGTCTTGGATGGTGAAGATGCCTGGCAGCGTAGTTGACCAAGCCATTTCTGTCGGTACCCCAGCGCCTGTCATCGAACGAGTGCTCAGGTACCCGAATGCCGATTCAGGTCTGGACGTCCCCGGCCAAGTAGGCGGCCGGGCGCGCTGTCGTGCTGCGCATCGAGCCACCCTGCCCTGCGGTCCTGGCGTCTCGCCCCCTTCGGGCTTCCATCGTTCCCTCGCTCCGCTCGGCTGACGCCTTCGGCCCGGCTTCCAGCTTCGGGCCTGCGCGCTTCGCTTGCATGCGGTCGGCACAAAGGGATGGCCGTTACCTGTCCAGCCGTCTTCCCTGAGCTCATCACCTTCTTCGCGACTGTAGCCCGCGTCCGTGTCCCGTCAAGGCGCGCAGGGCCGTGTCCTCGGCTGCGCCTGCGGGCCGCACCAACCCTGCGCTTGCCTCCTTGACGGCCCCCGTCCGCGGGCTCCCTTCCGTCGCGGGCGATGAACTCAGGAAAGACGGTGGCAACGAGGCCAACCGGGTTCTTCGTGCCGACCGCACCGAACAGCCGAGAGGCTGGGCTCCGAATCTAGGAATCCGGTGTGCGGTTTGAACAGCAACCCTTCTTTGTCAGGAGAAAGACCATGCAACTCGCATCCCGCTTCGCTTCCCGTTCGCCGGCGCTGCGTTCCGACCATCCCTTGTCGGATGACCAAATCCGCGCCGTGGCTCCGTCCATCTTTGCGGACGCCCCGCACGAAAGCCGCTCCGAGCGGTACAGCTACATCCCCACCGCAACCGTGCTGCAGGAACTGCGCGGGGAAGGCTTCGAGCCTTTCATGGTGACGCAGACCCGCGTGCGCCACGACGACCGCCGCGACTACACCAAGCACATGATTCGGCTGCGCCACGCCAGCCAGATCAACGGCCGCGAAGCCAACGAAATCATTCTGCTGAACTCCCATGATGGAACGAGCAGCTATCAGATGCTGGCCGGGATGTTCCGGTTCGTTTGCAGCAATGGCCTTGTCTGCGGCGACACCGTGGCCGATGTGCGCGTACCCCACAAGGGCGACGCAGCCGGACACGTCATCGAAGGCGCTTACGAAGTCCTGCATGGCTTCGACCGGGCGGAGGAATCCCGCGATGCCATGCGCGCCATCACGCTGGACGCTGGGGAATCGGAAGTGTTCGCCCGCGCCGCGCTGGCGTTGAAGTACGACGAGGACAAGCCCGCGCCGATCACGGAATCACAAATCCTGATGCCGCGCCGTCACGACGACAGCCGCCGCGACTTGTGGAGCGTGTTCAACCGCACGCAAGAAAACCTCATCAAAGGCGGCCTTTCCGCCCGCGCCGCGAACGGTCGCCGCCAGACCACGCGCCCAGTGCAAGGCATCGACAACGGTATCCGCCTCAATCGCGCCCTTTGGCTGCTGGCCGATGGCCTTCGCCAGTTGAAAGCCTGAACCCCACGCGGCAGCGGCAGGCAGCAGCCCTTGCCGCTTCTCTCGCTGCTGCATCCCTCACCGCAAGGAGTTATCACCATGAGCGCTGTCCTGAAAACCGAAGCCATCGCCATCGAACCCGCCGCGCCGCTGGAAATGGCCGACCCGACCAAGAACTTGATTCTGGTTCCGCTGTCGCAACTGTTGCCCCGCCGTTCCAAGCGCAACGTCCGCACGACCCCGCGCCAGTCCATACCCGAACTGGCCGCGAGCATTGCCCGAGTCGGCCTGCTGCAAAACCTCATCGTGATTGCCGCCGCCGATGGCGAGCATTACGAAGTGGTAGCAGGCGACCGCCGCCTGACCGCCTTGAAGCTGCTGGCGAAGAAGAAGCGCATTGCCGCCGACTACGAGGTGCCGTGCCTGCTGGTGGCCGATGCGTCCGCGCGTACCGTGAGCCTCGCCGAGAACGTGCAGCGCGAGGCCATGCACCCCGCCGACCAGTTCGCAGCCTTCGCCGCGCTGGTCAAGGAAGGCCGACCCATCGAAGACATTGCCGCCGACTTCGGCGTGACCCCGTTGGTGGTGCAGCGCCGCTTGAAGCTGGCCAACGTCTCGCCGCGTCTGCTGACCGACTACCGCGCCGGGGCTGCGACGCTGGAGCAGTTGATGGCCCTGACCATCACCGACGACCACGCCGCGCAGGAAGCCGCCTACTACGGTGCGCCCGAATGGCAGCGTGGCGCGTCCGCGCTGCGCGAACGCCTGACCGAGCGCGAAATCGACGCCACGCATCCGCTGGTGCGCTTCGCCGGGCTGGACGCCTACACGGCGGCGGGCGGCGGTATCCGCCGCGACCTGTTCGCCGAAGGCGATGCAGGAACCTACCTGACCGACGCCGCGCTGCTGGAAACACTGGTGCGCGGCAAGCTGGAGGCACTGGCCGGGGACGTGCGCGCCGAGGGCTGGGCGTGGGTGGAAGCCGTGCCGTACATGAGCTACGCCGAGCGGCAGGCGTTCCAGAATGCACCGCGCCACCGCCGCGAACCGAACGCCCGCGAATCCCGCCGCATCGCTTCGCTGCAAACCCGTCTCGACAAGATCGACGCCGAACTGGAAGAAGCCTACGACGCCGAAGACGAGGACAAGACCGAGGCGCTAGAACCGCGCCGCGAGCAGGTGGCCGGGGAACTGCAAGCCGTGGAAGAGGCCTTGCAGGGCTATGCCCCGGACGTGCGCGCCGTGGCCGGTGCCATCGTCACCCTCGACCGCAGCGGCGAAGCCGTGATTCATCGCGGGCTGCTGCGCGAAGCCGAAGCCAAGGCGCTGCGCACGCTGGAACGCTTGCGGCAGGGGTTCGGCAGCGATGACGGCGAAGCCGGGAACGACGACGAGGGCGAGGACGCCGAGCAGCCCAAGGCCGCGAGCCTGTCCGACCGGCTGGCGCAGCACTTGAGCGCGCATCGCACCGCCGCGCTGCAAATCGAAGTCGCCCGGCATCCACAAGTGGCGCTGGCCGCGCTGGTGCATGGCATGGTGCAGACCGTCTTGCAGGACAGCCACTACGGCCACGACTTGCCGCTGGGCGTGCGCCTGACCGTGCAAGACCGGCTGGAAGGCATGGCCCCCGACTGGCCCGAATCGCCTGCCGCCGTAGCCCTGCACGAGTTGCAGCAAGTCGCGGGCGAAGTGCTGCCGCAGGACAGCGCCGAACTGTTCGCCGCGCTGCTGGCGATGGAGCAAGGCGAACTGGTGCGGCTGCTGGCCGTGTGCGTGGCTTCCACGGTGGACGTGGTGACGCCTCGCGCCACGGCGCAGCAACCCGGCGCGGAACTGGCGCAGGCCGTGGGGCTAGACATGGACGCATGGTGGAAGCCGACCGCCGAAGGCTACTTCAAGCACGTCTCCAAGGCCGCGATTCTGGAAGCCGTGGGCGCGTTCGCACCGGAGCACGTCATCCGGCTGGCGAAGTTGAAGAAGGCCGACATTGCCAGCGAAGCCGAACGGCTGGCCGATGGCACCGGCTGGATGCCCGCCATCTTCCGCGCCGAAGCCCCGCAGCAGGACGCGGCGGCGGGAGCCCAAACACAGGAAGAAGAAGCCGTGGCGGATGAGCAGCCGCAGGCCGAGGCACTGGCCGCGTGACCCTGCACCGCAGACAAGCGCCCCGGTTCCGACCGGGGCGCTCCGCTGTCCGAGGAACCCGCCCATGAACCGCAATACCACGACCCGCCCGCGCATGGCGGCGACCTATGCCCCCGGCACGGTACGCGCCTGCCGCTGGCATGGCGATGGCGACGTGCGCGGCTATCGTCCGCCTCGCGGCTGGACAGCCTGCGCCGACCTGACCGACTTGCATCCCATCACGGGCCGCGCCTTGCCGCGTGCCGTGTGGTGGATCATCGAAACCAAGGAATAACCAGCAGCACCGGCCCCAATCCGTTCCGCCTTGGGGCCGGTGGTCGAAAATCCGGGCGCGGCGGTGGCCGCGCCCGGTTCCTACGTCCAAATCAAAATCACCCCGTTGCCGCCTTCGGCCAGGCGGCAACGGGGCGGACATGCAAGTGCCTTGCACGCGTACAGCCATTGGCGCCCGCTGGCGCGGGCAAGGGTTCGACGGTGCCCCGCCGCAATGGGCGAGGCTTGTGGGGCTACGCCCCGGCTTGCTGCGGCAGGTTGCACGAAAGCCTACCGTCCTCGACGCTGGCGGTTCAACGCAACCACGTCACGAAGGACGGTTCACCGACACGCCGCCCGGCCGCGCCTATGGAGCTTCCATGCCACGCCTCAAGCATGTTGCCGCAATCTGCGGCAGGGGCGTTCTTGCCTTGTTGTCGGGGCATTGACCCCGGCCCGTGTCAGGGCGCGCGCCGGTGCAGCCTTGGTGCGGGGATACCGAGCCGGCCCTGCCTCCTTTCTGGGGTGGTTCGGCCCAAGGCGTCCTTGTCTCGTTGTGAATCCTGGCGGGGGCGCGGCTGCGCCTCGGGCTTCATGGCTGCAACCGTCCGGCGAAAACAATTTCCCCGCCGCTGCGCGGCCTCCTCGCGCAGCAAATTCTTTTCGCCTCCCGGCTCTCCACTGCGTTTCGACCGCGAGCGGTGCAGCCAGCCCGTCCCCCGCCGGCCGGATCACAACAAGGACGCGATGGGCGCGAACCTTGTTCAACCGAAAGGAGAAATCATCATGGCCAACATCGGCACCTTCACCGCAGACAAAGACGGCTTCACCGGCACGCTGCGCACCCTGACGCTCAACGTCAAGGTCAAGCTGGTTCCCAACGACAAGGGCAGCAGCGAGAACGCACCCGACTTCCGCCTCCAGGCCGCCGGCCACGACATCGGCGCGGCGTGGAACAAGACCAGCGAGGCCGGGCGGGAATACAAGTCCGTGACCCTCGACGATCCTTCGTTCCCGGCTCCGGTCTATGCCCGCCTGATCGAAGGCGAGGACGGTACGCACGACCTGATCTGGTCGCGCAGCAAGCCCCAGGCGGCATGACCGCCGCAGCGCCCCGCCCATCGCGGCGGGGCGCTGTGCTGCTGCTCGCAGCACATCACCACGTCACGCGCGCGGCATCGCCGCGTCGCGCTCCTTCAGCACCGCCTCCAGTTCCCGGCGCACCTGCGCCAGCAGTTCGTCGGCCTTGTGCGGGCTGTCGCCCGCGTAGGCCAGCGTCAGCAGCGTGAGCGGGTGGATCTCCATCACCTCGCACAGCTCGGCCAGCTTATGCAGGGTCGGGCTTTTAAGGTCGCGTTCGAGGGTGCTCATATAGGTGCGGCTGGACACGTCAGAGAAGGCTTCCTGGCTCAAGCCACGCGCCTTCCTGACTGTCTTCAACGCCTTCGCCAATGAGTTCCCAGCCGCCACCTATGGTTTCCCTCGAAAAACCAAGATGACAGCCCATTGCGCCCTATAGGGCTACAATCTATAGTGTTCATTTGGTGCTCTGCGTTTTCGTGCCTTTACGGAAATCCGCATTTGCTGGTTCCAGCAAAGCCACGCAAGCGCATCCGTGCTTGCACACGAAGGCGTAAATCCGGTTTGGCGGTTCTGCGCTTGGGCGTGAAACCGCATCCGTGCATCATTGGATTTGTGGGATTGCCGACCATGCCCCAGCCACTCGCCACCGTCACGGAGCGCGCGCAACTGCTCGCCAACGGCGAGGCCCGTGCCGCTGGCCGGGCCATCGACCCGGTGCCCGTGGTGCGGCTGTTCACGCCGGACGCGCACGTGACCTGGCTGCTGGCCGCGCTCGATCCCGCCGATGGCGACACCGCCTGGGGGCTTATCGACCTGGGCATCGGCATGCCGACGCAGGGCACCGTGAAGCTGTCCGAGCTGGCTGGCATCGTCGGGCCGCTTCAGCAGCCCGTGATGCGCGACCTCTACTTCCGGCCCACGCGCACGCTGTCGGAATACACCCGGCTGGCCGAGCGCGACGGGGCTATCCCGGACTGAACACAGCCTACTGTGACTTTTTCAGTCTGGTGTCATACCGGGCAGGTCTCAATCGAGATTCTGGCGGCGTAGCCGCACCAGTCTGATCCAAATAGACATGATGCCAGGCGCAGACGGCGGCAGCCTGATCGGTACGGCGCTCCACGTTGGGGCGCTGCCGCCGCAGCATTGAGACGAATACCGCAACGCATCGGAGCCAATCGGTCTTGACAGCCCCCATCCACTTTTTTACCCATGACGTTCTGACGATGGCGATGTAGCGCGTAGCCCTGCCGTGGCGGCGAGTCCTGTTCGCGGGAGGTTGCGTCATGGTCGATCCCCATCACGTCGCGCATTGGTATCCAACTGCGGCATACCTCTACGTCTTGTGGCTGGATGCGCTCGCACTGGCCTGGGAATACCTGCGCAGGCATCCCGACTACCGGCTCGACTGGCGGCGCTGTCACCGCCGGCCACAGGCGGCAAAGGAAGCGGCGCACCGCTGGGGCCTGCGCCTTCTGGAAGACCCGATACTGGATGCACGCGACGCGCATCCAGCTTGGCTGCCTGGCCATGCAGCCGTGGTACAGCTCTATCCCGACGCCGACCCGCCGCAGGATGCCGCCGCTTTCGCGTTCTGGCGCATCCCCGGCCACAAGCAACTGCTCCACGAAGGCAAAGGGCTGGCGTTGATCGCGCGCAGCCCAGGCCATTGCCTGCGCTACGCGCTCGCGCCTGGACTGGAAGACGGCATGGCCGTGGCATATGCCCAACGGAGCGGCACCGCAGCGCCTGTGCGCGATCATGCACGCGGCGCAACCTTCGCTGCCACCACGCCCAGGCCAACACCTTCCGCGCTGCTGGAACTGCACACCTTGCAGGCGCTCGACGCGACCCTCGCGGGCGCGTCCTTGCGCGAGGTCGGCGAAGGCTTGTTCGGCGTGGACGCCGCGGCCGATTGGTACAGCGACGGCGGGCTGCGCTCGAAGGTGCGCCGCCTGGTACGGCGTGGCGATGAGTTGATGCGCGGCGGCTATCGCCTACTAGCACAGCTTCCGCCGCTTGAGAAGGGTCGTTTTGAGGACGAAGCAAAACGGCCCTGAGCAGGACAGCTTGGTTTTCTGAGACTGCCTCCATCCGGTCGCGCTGTGTGGCCGGGCGCTTTCAACCGATGGAGGTTCACACCATGCGTCCCGCTCCATTGCGGCCTGCCGCCACTGTCTCGACCGCTGCTGCGCAGCCCCAACGCTATCTCACCAACGACGAAGCCGCCGAGTACCTGCGGCTGTCGCCGCGCACGCTGGAAAAGCAGCGCGTGATCGGTGGCGGCCCGCGCTTCCGCAAGTTCGGCCGGCGCGTCATGTACGCCGTGGCAGACCTCGATGCCTGGGCGGCCGACCGCAGCTTCGAGACGACTTCCGATCCCGAATACGTCGAGCACCACTCGGCCGACAGCCGTGCGCGCTGATCGGCGGCGCGCGGCAGGCCATCGCCATGTCCAGCTCCGCGCCGCCGTCCCGGCAGCGGCCGTTGCAGGAGCGCGAACAGCTCGACCTGTTCCGCGCCTTGCCCGGCGACATGGCGCCGCGCGACAGCCAGGACTTGATGGCCTATCCGTTCTTCTCGCTGGCGAAGTCGCGGCGCACGGCACCGATCGACTTCCACAGCGGGAACATCACGATCCGCGTGGAAGGTACGCAGGAACACGGCATCGCCACGATTTGGGATGCGGACGTGCTGATATGGGCGGCCTCGCAGATCGTGGAAGCGAAGGACGCGGGCCTGCGGCCGTCGCGGCTGATGCACGCCACGCCCTACGAGATCCTGCGCTTCATCGGGCGCGGCAAGTCGCTGCGCGACTACCAGCGCCTCAAGGCCGCGCTGGATCGCCTGCAATCGACCACGGTGGCCACGTCCATCCGCGAGACGACCGGGCGGCGCCTGCACCGCTTCTCGTGGATCAACGAATGGAAGGAACTGGCCGATGCCAGCGGCACACCGCTGGGAATCGAGCTAATCCTGCCGGACTGGTTCTATGCGGGCGTGCTCGACGCCGCCCTGGTGCTGACCATCGACCCGGCGTACTTCCGTCTGACCGGCGGCATCGAGCGATGGCTGTACCGCCTAGTGCGCAAGCATGGCGGCAAACAGGCATACGGCTGGCAATTCGACTTCCGCTACCTGCACCGGAAATCCGGCAGCACCGCGAAGCCCTACGACTTCGCCTGCGACTTGCGCGCGCTCGTCGCGCGGCAGTCGCTGCCCGGCTACGTCCTAGGCATCGAGCGGATGCCGGACGACGGAACGGAACTGCTGACGTTCCGGCCCGTGCCGCATACGGCACGGGGATAACTTCGGGAAAGCCTGTGAATGGTGTCGTGCTATCAGGCGTGCGGGGTATCGTGCTATCGGGCGTGGGACTATCGTGCTATCAGGCGTGCCAATCGGCCGCAAACCCGCGCCAGCATTGGGTTTGCGCGCCCTCTAACTTCCCTAACTTCATTTCTCTAACTTTTAGTAGGGAAGCGCCGCTGCGGTGGACAACCACCGCGCGGCCACAAGCGCAGCAGCAAAAGCCCGGCTTTCCAGCATGGAGGGCCAGGCCATGATCGTCGCTCTGCTCAACCAGAAAGGCGGCGTGGGCAAGACCACGCTCGCCACGCACATCGCCGGCGAGCTGGCGATGCGCGGCCAGCACGTCGTCCTTCTGGACGCCGACCCGCAGGGTTCATCGCTGGACTGGACGCAGCGCAGAAGCCAGCAAGGCTTGCCACGGCTGTTCAGCGCCGTCGGCCTCGCACGCGAAACGCTGCACCAAGAGGCGCCTGAACTCGCCAGGCGGGCCGATCACGTCATCATCGACGGCCCGCCGCGCATCGCGGCACTGGCGCGCTCCGCGCTGCTGGCGGCCGAGCGCGTGCTGATCCCCGTGCAGCCCAGCCCCTACGACCTGTGGGCCAGCGCCGAGATGGTGGCGCTGATCCGCGAGGCGCAGGTGTTTCGGCCTGCGCTGCGCGCGGCCTTCGTCATCAATCGGCGCGTTAGTACCACCGTGATCGGCCGCGAAGCGCGCCAGGCGCTGGCCGACCAGCCGCTGCCTGCACTGCGCGCGGAAGTGCATCAGCGCATCGTGTTCGCCGACAGCGTGGCCGCTGGCCGCCTTGCACGCGAGACGGCGCCGGACAGCGCCGCCGCGCGCGAAATCACCGCGCTGGTGGACGAACTGCTGCGGTGGCCGGCATGACCGCGAAGCCGCCACCGAACAGCAAACGCACGGCCAAGCGCGTCGGCATCGGCGCGCGACCACCGGCGAATCCGCACGCCGAGGCGTGGATTCGCCAAGGCGACGCCGATGCGCTGGGCAAGGGCGACCTCTACTCGGCCCGCCTGACCCTCGACATCACGCCCGCCATGCGGGCGCGCATCAAGGTGTCGGCCTTCACGCAGGGCGTGACCGTGGCCGACCTGCTGCGCGGCTTGCTGGAGCGCGAGTTTCCAGAACACCGTAGGGAGAACACTCCATGACCGCATCCGCTTCGCCTGCCGCTGGCGCGGCTGCGGCTGCGCTTGCAGCACCTTCCGGCCAGCCTGCCAGCGCGCCGCTGACCCGCGTATCGCTCGCCTACATCGAGCCGCGATTCAAGCTCTACCTGCGCTTCGGCGAACCTGCGCGCACGCTGCGGCTCGACCGCTGGCGGCGCTGCGCGGTGTTCCTGGCGGGCGCGATGTTCTGCCGCATCCGCTGGCAGGCCAACGACTACGGCACCGTGCGCTGGCAGCTCATGGTGATGCAGGCTGCCACGCCACTGGACTACGTGCAGCGCATCCCAGGGGTGCGGCCCGGCGCGCGCCTGCTGCTGCACGTCGAAGGCGAGAACGCGGTGCGTGCCGTGCTGGAACGCATCGACGCCATCGAGGCGCTGGGCATCGCGCCTGTCGGTGCCTCACCCGTGTACTGGCGCGCGCTCGCCAACCGGCTTGCTGCGCGCCTGCCGCTGCCCGAATACAGCGCCGAACGGCACGCCGCCTGGCTTACCCGGAGGGCGCTGCCATGACGCTTCCATCCCCCGTTGCCGGTACAGCGGGCATTCCGCCACATCCTCGCTCACGCCTGCGCGCTCGCCTCGTGCTGACGGGCTTGTCCGCCTGCAGCCTCGCTGCGCTGGCCTGGGCGTCCTTCGTGCAGCCGCTGCCGCGCCTGATCTACAACCCGTCCGACAGTGTCTCGGTCGGCTGGTATCGCGTCGATCCGCTGGGCGACGGCACCGGCTCGCTGCCACGTCCCTTGTCCGTGGGCAGCATCGTCCTGACCACGCTGCCGCCAGACGCTGCCGCGCTGGCCGCGCAGCGCGGCTACCTGCCGGCGCGCGTACCGCTGCTCAAGCGCGTGGGCGCCGTCGCGCCGCAGGAAGTGTGCATCGCTGGCGGCATCGTCCGCATCGACGGCGTGCCTTCGGCCGCCTTGCTGCCTGCCGACCGCTGGGGCCGGCCGCTGCCATCCTGGCAGCAATGCCGTCGCCTTGAACCCGGCGAACTGTTCCTGCTCAGTGTGACCAACCCGGCATCGTTCGACAGCCGGTATTTCGGGCCGGTCAGCGTAACCGCCGTGATCGGCGTCGCGCATCCGGTCTGGCTGGAGTCCCGCCCATGATGGCCGCCGACTCGCTGCACGTTGCCGTGCATCTTGTCGTGCCATCGGGCGTGTCGTTCCGCTGTTCGTCGGCGTGTCGTCGCGCGTGCAATGCGGGTGCATTCGCACCGCACTTCGCGCTGCCTCCGGCGCAGCCGTCCCATGTGCAGGTGTCTTGCCTCAAACGCGCCCGGCCTGCGGCCGTGTCCGCGTTCGCCGGCGCGCTGGCTGCTCGCGCAGCAACGCCGCCGGGCCGCCGCTGCCCGGAGCGACAGCGAGGGGCAAAGGCGGAAGGCAAGACAAAAGGACGCGGCACCGGACCGCGTCGAAAGCCAGTCTGCACATGGGGGTGGCGCGGCACGCAGCGGCTTCGCCGCCGTGCCGCTTGGGGCGCAAGGCCCGCGCCGATGCAGGCATGTCCGCGTGCTTCGCACGACCGGACACGCCAGAGCTTGCAGGGATCGCAGCCATGACCGACCGCCGCGACGACGATTTCCGCATCCGCCCTAGCGCCCCAAAGAATCGGGACCAGGGCTTTGTCTCCAAGGTGCTCAAGCAAGCAGGCAAGGCCAGCAGCGGCAAGTCGTCGGTGCGTCGTCCTGGCGTTGCCAGCGGCTCTGGGAGGGGCACGGGCCAGCGGCCCGGCTCGCGCCTGGGACGCGGCCACACGGCGGCGCGCTTCGCCGGCACGAAGCTCACGCCCATGTCGCGGCGCGTGACCATCAAGACGCTGCTGGTCAATCAGCAGCGGGCCAGCCCGCAGTCGCTCGCCAAGCACCTGCGCTACATCAAGCGCGATGACGTGGGGCGTGATGGCGAGCCGGGGCAAGGCTACGGGCCGCAGACCGACGAAGCCGACCTCGATGCGTTCAAGGAACGCTGCGCCGACGATCGGCACCATTTCCGCTTCATCCTCTCGCCCGAAGATGGGGCCGAACTGAACGACCTGCGCACCTACACGCGGCACCTGCTGGGCCGCATGGAAGCCGACCTGGGCACGGGCCTCGATTGGGTGGCCGTCAACCACTGGAACACCGACAACCCACACACGCACATCGTCGTGCGCGGGCGTGACGATACCGGCAAAGACCTCATCATCGCGGGCGACTACATCGCCGATGGCTTCCGCCATCGCGCCGCCGAACTGGCGACCGAATGGCTGGGGCCGCGTACCGAGCTGGAGATCCAGCAGACCTTGCAGCGCGAAGTGGAACAGGAACGATGGACGAGCCTGGATCGCACGCTCAAGCGCGAGCTGGGCGACGATAGTCTGGTGCATGTCGAACGGCTCAACGAGCCGAGATTGCAACGCCAGCGCCTGCTGTTGATCGGCCGCCTGCAACGCTTGCAGCGCCTGGGCCTGGCCGACGAGACGCAGCCGGGCACCTGGGCCGTTCATGCCGATGCGGAAAAGACTCTGCGCGTCCTGGGCGAGCGTGGCGACATCATCCGCACGATGCAGCGGGCCATGCGCGGCCAGCCGCGCGAGCTGGCTGTGTTCGAGCCGAACGACGATGGCCGTATCGTCATCGGCCGCGTGGCCGCGAAGGGGCTGGCCG
Source organism: Pulveribacter suum (assembly GCF_003013695.1). GTDB lineage: Bacteria > Pseudomonadota > Gammaproteobacteria > Burkholderiales > Burkholderiaceae_C > Melaminivora > Melaminivora suum. The sequence continues at coordinate 2,481,679 of NZ_CP027792.1, forward strand.
ACGAGCTGCACGACCGCGGCTATCTGGTCATCGACGGTGTGGACGGCAAGGCCCACTACGTCGCGTTGGACGCCCGCGACGAACTGGCGAACTATCCCGCCGGCGCGGTGGTGGAGGTGCGCGGTTCCGCCGAGGTACGGGCTGCCGACAAAAACATCGCAGCGCTGGCGAGCAATGGCCTCTATCGCACCGATCATCACCTGGCGATTGAGCAAGGCCGGGCCAAGGTTGGACGCGACCCGCAGGAAGTCGTCGCCGCGCACGTTCGCCGGCTGGAAGCCCTGCTCAGGGTTGGCATCGTGGAGCGCGTGACCGATGGCTTATGGAAGGTGCCGGACGACCTGGTCGAGCGTGGCCGCCCGTACAACGCGCAGCGGCTGGGAGGCATCGCGGTGGAGCTGAAATCGCACCTGCCCATCGAGCGGCAGGCTCGCGTGATCGGCGCCACCTGGCTCGACCAGCAATTGATCGGCGGCGGTCGGGGATTGGGCGACCTGGGCTTTGGTGGCGACGCGAAGCAGGCCATGCAGCAGCGTGCCGACTTCCTCGAAGAACAGGGACTGGCCCAGCGGCGCGGACAGCGCGTGATCCTCGCCCGCAACCTTCTGGGCACGCTGCGCAATCGGGAACTGGTGCAGGTCGCAAAGGACATCGCCGCCGAAACCGGCTTGGAGCACCGCCCGACGGCGGATGATCAGCGGGTCGCCGGCATCTACAGGCGCTCGGTCATGCTCGCCAGCGGGCGCTACGCGATGCTCGATGACGGTATGGGCTTCAGCTTGGTGCCGTGGCGTCCAGTGATCGAACAGCGGTTGGGGCAACAGCTTGCCGCGAGCCTACATAGCGGCGGGGTGTCATGGGAATTGGCTCGCCACCGCCGAATAGGCATCTAACAAGAGTCCCGAAGCAGATGCTCGTGCTATGCGATTGAAAAACCGAAACTCACTTGGCATGCATCAGCTGAGCGACATGAGAAAGGTGACAGATCAAAGATCCATGCCGACATTTATCGCCAACTTTACGGAGTGACGAGGCTATGCGACGTAGCATTTTCTTCCTTGAATGTTACCGATCGAGGCTTCCTTGGAGCAGTTGAGAGCAGTGAGGAGATATGAGCAGTAGGCTAGTAGTGATCTCCAATCGCCTAGCTGATCTAAACAAGCCCGCAGCAGGCGGGTTAGCCATTGCACTAGGTGGCGTACTTCGAAGCGGCGGGGGGGTGTGGTTGGGTTGGAGCGGGAATATCGTTCCCTACCAAGATGAGAATTCCGTGGCCTGCACGACTGTTGGCAATGTCGACTTTTTATCCATTGACCTAGACGAGGGTGAGCACCAGGGGTACTACAAGAACTACGCCAATGGCACCCTTTGGCCATTGCTGCACCAGCGCGTTGACATCGCCGTTTTCGATAGTTCTTCAGAGAAAATCTACCGTTCCGTCAACAAGCGCTTTGCACATGCACTTCTATCGGTACTTCGCGAGGATGATGTCATTTGGATTCATGACTATCATCTGATTCCCTTGGCTGAGGAACTTCGCGCTGCGGGTGTTATGAACCGCATCGGCTTCTTTCTGCACACCCCACTTCCTCCGCCAGCCACGTTGTCGGTCCTGCCAAACCATGAATGGCTCCTGAGCTCCCTATTCGCCTGCGATCTCGTCGGATTTCAGTCAAACGAGGATCGCGTCAACTTCCTCTCCTATGTTCAGATTTATTTCGGAGATGAAGCCGTTGACGGATCGACAGTCACTCGCCGCAGGAGAACTATCGTCGGCTCCTTTCCTATCGGGATAGACGTAGACAGCTTTCAAGCCGTCGCCCAATCTCCGGCCGCGCAAGCGATGTGTGCCGGTATGCGGGAAGAGTATTCCAAGCGCAAACTTCTCATTGGCGTCGACAGACTTGATTACTCGAAGGGAATTCCCCAGCGGATACGCTCGTTTGGAGCATTTTTGCATAGCTTTCGTGAATTTCGACGAAGTGCAACACTGATCCAGATTGCCTCCCCAAGTCGAGACGATATTAATGCATATGCTGAAATTCAGCGCGAACTCGAATCTCTATGTGGCTCAATTAACGGAGATTTCGGTGAGCTGGACTGGATGCCTATTCGCTACATTCACAAGACATTGAATCAGGACGAACTAGCGGGGCTATATCAAGCTGCAAAGGTTGCGTTGGTTACGCCATTGAGAGATGGAATGAACCTTGTGGCGAAAGAGTTCATTGCCGCACAGAATCCCTATAAGCCAGGGGTTCTTGTGCTTTCAAAGTTCGCGGGCGCAGCTGAACAGATGCGTGAAGCACTGATCGTGAATCCCTATGACACGGAATCGACGGTCCACGCCATTCATCGCGCTCTAGTCATGCCTCTCCATGAGCGCCAAGAACGGCACCGAGCCCTCCTGGCCACGATCAAACGCTATGACCTCCATTGGTGGTGCAAAGGGTTTCTGCACGCTCTAACCCGCCCAGAGTCAAAACATGACTACTCGATCAAGTCTATCTTGAAGAAAGTTCTGAATCGCATCGACGCAGACTCAAATCGAATCCGATGAGTCCTGCCGCCGCGTTTTTCTGGACCCTCGGAGGAGTGAATGTACTTCTCTCGATGCGTATCCAAATAAGGGCTGCCCGGCTCCAGACCCCGAATACCCTGAGGCAAGCAAAAGGTCAGAAAAAGGATGATTGGCTGGGTACCGCTGTCATGCTTCTGGTGATAATTTCCGATGAAACCACTCTGACAGGGTGGCTGTATTTACAAATCAAAGAAGCCATACACGCCACTGTTGGCACCACGCCGAATGTAGCAGGAACTGTTTATCTATTGGCAACGATAACCATGGCGTGGCTACTGAAACGTACGATGCAGCGTCTGCAGCTGCCGCCGAATCAGTGGTAATCGGAAAGCAGGCCCCACCCATATGACTCATTCGAGGCTGACTCCATGCCCGGCCATGAATCAAGGGGTCACCCATTTAAATCTGAGATGCAATATCCGGAATTTTCTTGACACTCTGTAGTCATAACTGCTTCACCAGAACAATGAGAGACAGTCCCGGAATGTAATCTGGAAGACGGTACATGACCCTATAGCCGCGTGCGATGTAGATATGAGCCGTCGCCACCGACAACGATTCGATCTGGCACTCGCGACACCCTCTGGCACTGGCCGCATACTCCACCGCCTTGAGCAATTGAGTCCCGATCCCGTTGCCACGGTACCGGCTCTCCACCCACAGATACTCCACAAACAGGCGACGCAGTTCTATGCGACCACAGACTCCGCCGACGAGGGTGCCTTCGATGCGAGCGCCGAAGTCGATGAGTTTGGGGGTTGTTGCTCCGACCGCAGCTCGATCATGCAAAATAACTTGGCTAATGATGTGCGCACGTTCATGGCTGGACAACGTGTGTGAATACTCTACTTGCATTTACTTCAGGATTAAATTAACGCGCATGATGGCGCGCTTTCTCTTCAGCGCAGTCCGCGACGCTCTTTGCCGACGAATCTCAGTCCTACACCGGGTTCCGTCACGATGTACTGAGGAGCAGAGGCATCGTCACCTAGCTTGTGCCGAAGCTTGCCGACGAGAATGCGCAGGTAATGGGCATCCTCCTCGTGGGATGGCCCCCACATCTCCCGCAGGAGCTGAGACTGAGGCATCAGTCTGCCAGCCTGCTCGACCAACAAAGCCAGCAGCGCGAACTCCTTGCGGGTAAGCGTCACGACCGCCCCCTGCACGCGGACTTCGCGCTTCGACAGATCGATGGACAGGTTGCCATCCTCATAGATGGGACCTGCCGTGCTGCGCAGCCCCGTCACGCGCAGGAACGCGCGGATGCGGGCCATGAACTCCTCAATGCCGAAAGGCTTGGTCACATAGTCGTTCGCTCCAGCATCCAGCAACGCGACCTTCTCCTCTTCGCCGGAACGGACGGTCAACACGATGACCGGCACCCGAGACCACTGCCGCAGCGCCTTCAACACATCCTTACCATCGCAGTCCGGAAGTCCGAGGTCGAGCACGACAATATCCGCCCCTTTCCCGGCGAGCATGCTCAGCCCTTCCTGACCGGTTGCCGCGAGCAAGGTGAGATAGCCCTGCGAGCGCAGGCTAATGTCGATGAGCTTGCGAATATGCGGCTCGTCATCGATCACGAGCACGCGCGGTGAAGGCACCGAGTCGTTTGTCGAATTCACTTTCTCATGCCTCTTGACTTGACTGCTCACCCAATGGCAAGGTCAAGCGAACGGTTGTACCTCGTCCATCTGGCCCAGGCAGCGCCTGGACACTTCCCATGTGGGCACCCACGATGCCCTGAACGATGGTCAAGCCCAGTCCCGTTCCCTGCTTGCCGCGGTCGCCACGCTCTACGCTGTAGAACATGTCGAAGATCCTGCGCCGCTCGTCTTCCGGGATGCCCGGACCTGCGTCGGAGATGTCGATCCTGACCTTATTGCCTTCGACGGGGCTGGCCTGCACCTTGATGGGCTCACCGGGAGGTGAGAACTTAGCGGCGTTCTCCATCACATTGAAGAGGGCCTGCTCGATCAGCGCAGGATGGACATGGGCCAGGCCGATCTCAGGATCGATGTCACTTTCCACCTTCAACGTCGGCTCATAGCGCTGCAGGCGGCGTGCCGCGGAGCCGACGAGTTCGTCTACGCCGATCCAGTCCCGGGACAGGGTTAGGCCCTGCTGACCCAGGCGGGTCATGTCCAGCAGGTTCTGGATGTACCGGTCCAGCCGCTCGCCCTCGACCCGGATGGTATCCAGCAGGCTGCTGCGGTCCTCGGGGCCCATGTCCTTGCCGTAGCGAGCAAGGCTGTCGGCGGCTCCGATCATTGAAGCGAGCGGCGAACGAAGGTCGTGAGACACGGAGGACAGCAGCGCGGACCGCAGGCGCTCGGTCTCTCCTGTGACGCGGGCAACCTCCAGTTCCGACACCAGCCGGGCGCGCAGTGCCGCCTGACCAATGTCCTCCGTCATGCTCTCGGCAAGGCGCCGTTGCTCGAACGATAGACGCCCCATCGCCGACGGGAACCGCAATCCCACGACCCCGATCGTGTCCTGGTCGGATCGGAGCGGCAGGAACCACCAGGTGGAGTTGGTGAGCGTGTCGGTGTAGCGACCACTCGGCTGACCATGCTGCTGGCTCCAGTCGGCGGCTACCGTGTCTTTCTCCGTCATGTCGGCAGCGGCGGCAGCGGGACCCGACTCGCCATTGATGCGCAGCCATGCCTGCGCATTCAGGGTCGATTGCAGGACGGTGGCACTGGCGGCGATCACCTGCCCCAGGTCCGCTGCCTTGGACAACTGCCGCGCCAAGTTCTGCATGGCGGTCGCATGCGTGTTCGCGGCCCGCAACGACACCACCTGCATGCGCAATCTCGACGCCAGGCGGCCCGCGATCAGCGCCGCGGCCATGAACAGCAGCACCGTGGCCACGCCCCGCTGCGCGCTGATGAGGAAGGTGAATCGGGGTTCGATGAACAGGAAGTCGTACGCGATGAAGCACAGCACCGCGGTGATGACCGCAGCCACCATGCGCGTGCGCGAAGCGACAAGCAGCACGGCGATCAGGAATACCGTGGAAAGGTCCTCAAGCCCCACCATGCGCTCGGCTACTGCGGCCGCTGCGACCGCCCCCAGGGTTGCCAGCAGGATTAGCGCGGGTTCGCCCTTGGCCAATCGCTCGCCCGCCAGGTCCTGAAACCGGCGCCCGCGCTGCCGTGCCTGCGGTGTGCTGACGATGGTCAGTTCGTATCGCGCACCTCTTTGTAGCAACTGCTGCGTCAGCGTGCGGTTGAAGATGCGTGCGATAGGCCGCTCGCGCGTGCGACCGATCACGATGGAGCGCGCGCCACGCGCTGCTGCGGCATCGAGCAAGGCCTGCGTGATGTCGGTGTTGTGCAGCACCTCGGTTTCACCGCCCAGGTTGCGCGCCAGGGCGAAACCCCCGTCGAGTTCCATCTGGCGCAGTTGCTCGGCGTGGGCCATCGAATTGCGCTGCGCAGCGGATCGATCCAGGTCCTCCGTGTGCAGAGCCGCATCAGCGGAATGCCCTGTATCCACGGTCACCACCGACCACGGCGCACCCCGGCGCTCGGCGATGCGCGCGCCGGCCCGCACCAGATACTCCGACTGCCCCTTGCCGTCGATGGCAATGAGTACGTGCCGCTGGATCGCGATGTCCGCGAGCCCACGGGCCGTGCGTTTTTCGCGCAGGTCCGCGTCCACGTGCTCTGCCACGGTCTGCATCGCCAACTCGCGCAAGGCAGTGAGGTTGGACGGCGAGAAGAAGGCCTGCAGAGCCTGTGCCGCCTGCTCGGGCAGATAGACCTTGCCTTGGTTCAGGCGCTCGATCAACTCCCGCGCCGGCAGGTCCACTAGTCGGATGTCGCGCAAGCGCTCGAATACCCCATCCGGCACGGTCTCGCTGACCCGGATGCCGGTGATCTGATGGACGACGTCGTTCAAGCTCTCCAGATGCTGGATGTTCACCGTTGTGTAGACGTCTATGCCCGCGTCCAGCAATTCCTCGACGTCCTGCCAGCGGCGCTCATGGCGGCTTCCGGGGGCATTCCGATGCGCCAGTTCGTCCACGAGGGCGATGGCGGGCTTGCGGGCCAGCAGGCCGTCGAGGTCCATCTCTTCCAGCATGCGCCCCTGGTAGGCGACCTGCTTGCGCGGCAACTGCAGCAGGCCCTCCAGCATGGCTTGGGTCTCACTGCGCCCGTGCGTCTCGATGATGCCAACCACCACATCGATGCCCTGGCGATGCAGTTCGCGCGCGCGGGCGAGCATGGCATAGGTCTTGCCGACGCCTGGCGCGGCGCCAAGGAACACCGTGAGCCGGCCTGCGGCCTGGCGACGCAGCTCGCCGATCAGCGCGTCGGCCTGCTCTGTGTTGTCTGCTCCCATGGCTTTCTGTCCTTGTGTTTCTGAACGATGATGGCTGGCGGCAAGGCCTGAGGGACCCGCATGACAGATTTACAGTTGACGCGACGCACAGCAGGCCAGTTGTCTGGCCGACAGCATCGATTGGAAAAGGATAGCCACCTTGCGATCAGCCCCTTTGCCTAAGGACAGCGCAAGGTCCACGGCTCGTGCGCCGCGGATCGCAATGCGCACGGGTGGGCAAAGGCCGGCGCAGAACAACCGGATGGCTGCGCGCCCCATTTCGCTGGCGGGGAACGAGCAGCCGATGGGCTGCCTGCCACAGGCTCCCAGAAGCACCAATTGCATGCGGAAGGAATCGCAGGTCATGCCCACGCACGAGGCCGTCCCCCGCGCACCAGGCTCGCAGGGGACGGCGTCTGCGCGTGGACGCTTCCAATTCAACGCGGCCAACGCTCGAAGACTTCTTTGACTTGGATCGGATCCAGGCACGCGTGCAAAACCTCTCTGAAGTTCTGATCCGAGAACAGGGACGCCACATGGGCCAGGACATCCAGATGGTCCTGGGTCGCTGGAGCCGGGACCATCAGCGCCACAACGTCGGACACCGCCTGACTGTCGGGCGTGTCGAAGTCCAGTGCCGGGGCCAGGCGCGCATAGACGAGACGGATGCGCTCCAGTTCCTTCACCCGCGCATGCGGGATGGCCACGCCGTTGCCTAGAGCGGTCGAACCTGCGAGTTCCCGTCGCTGCAGAGATGAGGCCACGGAGTCGGCTGGCACCCCGTGTGCCGTCATCATGTGCTTGCCGATTATCTCGAACAGCTGCAGTTTGCTTGTTGCCTGAACATTCAAAAGAATGTCCCTGGCCTCCAAGTACTGGCTCAGCGCGCTCATGCGATTAAGCCTCTCACTGGCCTACAGCCGAGGTGGCTGCAGCGGCGGGCTGAGCAGCGGTCGCCAACTTGTCCAGAGCCAGGTTCAGGGTCAGGACGTTGACGCGGGGGCCGCCCAGCACGCCGAGTTGCCTGTCCTGGGTATGCTCTGCCACGATTTTTTGCACGATCTCGGGGCCGAGGCCTCGCGCGCGGGACACGCGCGCGACCTGGATGGCTGCGCTCTCCGGACTGACGTGCGGGTCGATGCCGCCACCGGACTGGGTGATCAGGTCACCTGGCACGGCCGAGGGATCGACGCCTTCGCGCTTGGCCACGGCCAAGCGCGCCTCTTCCAGGCGCTTGCGCAGGTCCGGATTGGTCCGCGCCTGGTTGCTGCCGGCCAGGGCCATGGGGTTGTAGCCGGCAGCCGAAGGGCGCGGTTGGAAGTACCTGTCGCCCGCGAAAGGCTGGGCCACCAACTCGGAGCCAATCACTTTGCCGTCACGCTCGATCACGCTGCCGTTGGCCGTCCGCGGGAACAGCGCCTGCCCCACGCCCACCCCGGCGAGCGAATAGAGAAAGCCGAAGCCGGCAAGGGACAGGATCGTCAGCCCGATGGCACCGCGCCAGGCGCCCCGGTCCATTACCGGGGGAGTGGCCGCGCCGGCATTGCGCGCGTTAGCGGCCAGGGATGCAGTCATGGTCATGGAAGAACTCCTCACAGGTTGAACAGGGCCGCCAGCACGACGTCGATCAGCTTGATCGCGATGAAAGGCAGCAGGATGCCCCCCACGCCGTAGATCAGCATGTTGTTGCGCAGTAGGTGGGTCGCGCTGGCGGGCTTGAAGCGCACGCCGCGCAGCGCCAGCGGGATCAGCGCCGGGATGATGATCGCGTTGAAGATCAGCGCCGACAGCACCGCGCTCGACGGGCTTGACAGGTTCATGACGTTGAGCGCTGCCATCGACGGGATCGCCGCGGCGAACAACGCCGGCAGGATGGCGAAGTACTTGGAGACGTCGTTGGCCAGCGAGAAGGTGGTCAGCGCGCCGCGTGTGATCAGTTGCTGCTTGCCGATCTCGACGATCGCCAGCAGCTTGGCCGGGTCGGAGTCCAGGTCGACCATGTTGCCGGCCTCCTTGGCGGCCTGAGTACCGGAGTTCATCGCCAAACCCACGTCGGCCTGGGCCAGTGCTGGCGCGTCGTTGGTGCCGTCGCCGACCATGGCCACCAGGCGCCCGCCCGCCTGCTCGGCGCGGATGCGCGCAAGTTTGTCTTCGGGTTTGGCTTCGGCGATGTAGTCGTCCATGCCAGCGTCGGCGGCGATGCTGGCTGCCGTGAGCTTGTTGTCGCCGGTGATCATCACGGTCTTCACGCCCATCTCGCGCAGGCGTGCGAAGCGCTCCTTGATGCCCCGCTTGATGACGTCGGACAGCTCGATCACGCCGAGGATGTGGCGGCCGTCGCTCACCACCAACGGCGTCGCGCCCTTGCGCGCCACAGCGTCCACGCGCGCCTGCAATTCGGCAGGCACTCGCCCGTCGAGCGCCTTGACATGGCTGCTGATGGCATCGATGGCGCCCTTGCGGATCACGCGCTCGTCCGGCAGGTCCACCCCGGACATGCGCGTTTGCGCGGTGAAGGGGACGAAGTGCGCATATTCCGGATCGACGAGCTTCTCGCCCTTTTCGCGGGCAAGCTTCACGATGGACTTGCCTTCGGGCGTGGGGTCGGCCAGCGAGGCCAGCAGGGCGGCCTGGCGCAACTGCGAGGCATCCACGGTGGCCAGCGCGTGGAACGCGGTCGCCTGGCGATCGCCGTAGGTGATGGTGCCGGTCTTGTCCAGCAGCAGCACATCTACGTCACCGGCTACCTCAACGGCCTTGCCCGATTTGGCCAGTACGTTGGCTTGCAGCGCACGGTTCATGCCAGCGATCCCGATGGCCGGCAGCAGGCCACCGATGGTCGTGGGGATCAGGCAGACCAGCAGCGCCACCAGCAGTACGACGTTGACCTGCACGTCCACGAAGCCGCTGATGAAGGGCAAGGTGACGACCACGATCAGGAAGGTTAGTGTCATCACCGCGAGTACGATGCCCAGGGCGATCTCGTTGGGCGTTTTTTGGCGGTTCGATCCTTCGACCAGTGCGATCATCCGGTCTAGGAAGCTGTTGCCCGGTTCGGCCGTGACACGCACAACGATCCGGTCGGACAGCACCTTGGTGCCGCCGATTACGCCGGAACGATCAGTGCCGGCTTCGCGCAGCACGGGGGCCGATTCACCTGTGACCGCCGCCTCGTTGATAGTCGCCAGGCCCTCGACGATCTCTCCGTCGGCGGGAATCAATTGGCCCTCTTCCACCACGACCCGGTCGTCCGGGCGCAGGTCCGCGGCAGGGACGCTCGTTTCGCGGCCCGACTTGTCCAGGCGACGCGCCACGAGGTCCTTGCGTGCGCGGCGCAGCGAAGCCGCCTGGCCTCGCCCGCGTGCCTCCGCCACGGATTCGGCGAAGTTCGCGAATACGACGGTGATGAGCAGGATGAGGGTCACTGCCCAGCCAAAGCCCGTGCTGGTCCAGCCCGCGATAGTCGCAGCGGCGGTAACCAGCGTGCCGAGCCACACCACGGCCATCACCGGGTTTTTAAAGGCATGCTGGGGAGCCAGCTTCTTGAAGGATTCGATGAGCGCGGGCACCAGGCCCCGGTCCGCGTCCACCGGCGTTTGAGTATTTGTAGTGGTCATGTGAGACTCCCTTTCAGCGGGCGAGCAGTTGTGTCAGCGCCAGGTGGTCGGCGATGGGACCCAGGACCAGGACCGGCATGAACTGCAGCAGCGTGAGGATGATGACGATGCCGATCAGCGTCAGGGCGAAGGTCGGCGTTTCGACCGCGAGCGTGCCCGAGCCCTCGGGGGCGCGGCGCTTGGCAGCCAGCATCGCGGCGATGGCCAGCGGAATCACCAAGGCGGGGAACCGACCGGCGGCCAGCACGATGGCGCAGCTGACGTTCCACCACATCGTGGCGTCGCCCAGCCCCTCGAAGCCGGAGCCATTGTTGGCAAAGGCCGAGACGTACTCGTAGAACACCTGGCTGATACCGTGGAAGCCCGGGTTGGAGTTGCCGGTCAGGCTGGGCACTGCCAGCGTCACGGCGGTGAAGCCCAGGATGACAAGCGGCTGCCACAGCACCAGAATAGCCAGAAGCTTGACCTCTGGGCCCTCGATCTTGCGCCCGAAAAGCTCCGGCGTACGGCCGGTCATGAGGCCGGCGAGGAAAACAGACAACAGCAGATAGACGATGAACTGCTGCAACCCGCAACCCACGCCGCCCCAGATGGAGTTAATCAACATGTTGACCATCGACACCATGCCGGTCAGTGGCGCGGTGGAGTCCAGCATCGAATTGACTGAACCGTTGTTCACCTGGGTGGTCACGGATGCCCACAGGGCGGAGGCGTCGGCACCGAGCCGGACTTCCTTGCCCTCCATCAGGGCGATGTCGGCCGCAGTGGCGGAATGGCCCTCCGACCACAGGGACAGACCTACGGACACCACGGACATGGCCAGCATCGTGCCGAACACCATGGCGCCGAACTTCCGGCGGCCCGTGAACGGCGCGATCATGAAAATGATGCTCACCGGAATCAGGCAGATCGCCAGGGTTTCCAGGAAGTTCGACAGAGGTGTGGGGTTCTCCAGCGGCACCGAGCTGTTGGGGCCATACCAGCCACCCCCGTTGCTGCCGAGCTGCTTGATGGCGACCATGGGCGCGACCGGGCCCAGCGGGATCTTCTGTTCCTTGAATTCGGCCGTGGCCTCAATGGGGGTTGCGACGGGACCGGCTGCCAGCGTGGCCGGTACGCCCTGCCAGGTCAGCAGTGCCGACCACACCAGACACAGCGGGAGCACAAAGCGAAGCGTGGTGCGGACCACGTCGGCCCAGTAGTTGCCGACATCGATCACGTCAGCTGGCGCGGCCGTCACGCCTTCGCCACGATCCATGGCCTGGCGGCCGCCGAAAAGCCCGCGCAGGGTGGCCGCGACCATTGCCAGCCCCATCACAGGCGTGATCACCTGCAGCCCGACGATGCCCGTCATCTGCGACAGGTAGGACAGCTGTGCCTGACCCGAGTAGTGCTGCTGGTTGGTGTTCGTGAGGAACGACACCATGGTGTGCAGCGCGAGGTCCCAGCTCATGTTGGGCACGCCGTCCGGGTTGAGCGGGAGCCAGGCCTGGGTCATGAAGATGAGCCAGACCACGATGGCCAGCAGCAGGTTGGACAGCAGGAAGGCGCCGGCGTAGCCGCGCCAGCTCATGCCCACCTGGGGCCGCGTGCCTAGCGCGGCGTAGATCGGCCGCTCGATCCAGCCGAACAGCGCGTCACTGCGCATCGGCGCGCCGCGCATGACCGCGGCCAGATAGCGCCCGAACGGCCAGCCGAGCGCGATGAGCAGAATGAGAAGCAGAAGAGACTCAGCCATGGTGGGGAACTCCGTGGATGCCGTTGGGATAAGGGAACAGGGCCATCGAAACCCAATCAGAACGAGGCCTGCAGCGCCAGCTCTGCGCGCGTTCCCGCCATGCTGGGGAACAGCCGCTTAGCCGCTGAGTCGGTGCCGTGCAGCGTCAAGCGCGCTTCGAACGGCGCCTTGAAGGCCCACACGACGCCGACGGAGCCGTGCGTGTAGCTGTCCGCGTAGGCGCTGTCGAGGAAGTAGCGGGCCAGCGTGCCTTCCACCCGCCACCGGTCGTTGATCGGATAGCGCGCGCCAATCAGCGCGTAGGTGCCGCTGGTTTTGCTGGCCATTGCGTTCGTAGAGTGACCCACTGCGAGCCAGTAGTTGTCGCGCCAGGTCACTGCAGCGTTGACCTCGTTCCAGTTCAGGTCGATGTCCGAGCCGGGGTATTGGTAGCGCAGGTAGTAGACATCCAGGGCCCAGTCCTGCGCGAGCTTGCCGCTTCAGCCCAGCGCGATGTCGAACTCACTGGTGGCGCCGTTGTCCGGCTTGAACTTGACGTTGGAGCCCCAGACGGATGCGTAGAGGCCCGACTCGTGGGCGTACTTGATGCCGCCCTGGATGGCGGGCCTCTCGCGTGTCTGCGAAGACCCTCTCCACACGTAGTCCGAGGTCAGAGTCAGGTTGCCGGTGAGCTGTGCCGATGCCACGGATGGCCATACAGCGACAACAGCGCCGCCGCACACCGCAGCAGCGCCCACGATGGATTTGAAAGAATTGAGGCGCATATTGTTCTTCGCGATCGAATGGCGAAATTGCCACGCAGAAGTATTCGCTCGGATGCCAAGCGCCGTCATAACTTATGCGTAAATTTGCAGCGATCCCTGGGGCCGCAGTGGAAGTGATAGCCAACGGCACGGCCGCGCACTTGCCTCCGCAGCCCGCGGATGCGCGAGTGCGCGAGTGCGCGAGTGCGCTGGAATTTATGCTGAATTTACGACCACGCAGCACATTCCGTCGTATCGTTTCCCAAGAGCGAATATGGCCTTGGCCTTTGCTAAATGCCCCAGTTTCTCCAGGACATCGTTTTCATCTTTATCGTCGTCGGCGGCTTCGTGACGTTATTTCGCTTGCTTGACAGTGCGCTTGCTTGGCATGGCGACCGTCGAAAAACGGCCGCTTCGAAGAGGTCTCAAGGTGAGTGAATTGCTCCATATCTTGCTGGCATTTTTGGCTTTGGTGATTCCGATGCTCATTGCCTGGCTGCTTGTCAGCCTGCCCGACCTGCGCCGTCGCCGTTCGCGTCGCTCGCAAGGACAATGAGCAGCATCCAGCTGCGTCCAGGCGACCACCAGGACCTTCAACAACTCCTTGAGCTTGAGCAGCAAGCGTTCGCTTCGGATCGAATTTCCAAGCGTAGTTGGCTCTCGCTGCTCAAGAGTGCTTCGGCTGTCGTGCTGATCGCCAGCTTCGGTTCTGCGGTCGCGGGCTCAGCCGTCGTCCTGCTACGCAAACGCTCTTCTATTGCGCGCCTGTATTCGATCGCCGTCAAGGGCGGATATCGGGGTATGGGCGTGGGCCGCGCACTCGCCGTCGACTCGCTTCGCGTCGCGGAACAACTTGGCTGCAAGCAGATCCGGCTTGAAAGCCGGATAGACAATCTGCGAGCGCACGAGCTCTTCCATTCACTGGGCTTCCAGTCCTTCGGTCGCCCTGTTGACAACTACTATGCCGATGGCAAGGCTGCGATCCGATTTTGCCGCTCACTGCCTCGCTGCACTGCCGAGGCAGGACACGCGGTTACGGGCGTGCATTCTTCGCGCGGGCGAAGGGACCAAGATGATGAGCCTTTCACAGAGGCAGTGTGACGTCGGATCGCACCACTTGATTGAAGCCTGCCGCTGGCGGCGCGTTTCCATAGCCCGCATTTCTAGGAGTCTCAATTGAACTCGGACCATCTCATCATCATCGAGAAGGCATCGGACTTTCGGTGGAGCGATCCCGACATAGAGGTCGTCACCGCTGAGCACTTTCTCGCTGACGGACCTCGAATACGAAGTCGCCCGCGAAAAATCATCAACCTGTGCCGCAGTTATAGCTACTTGAGCGTAGGCTATTACTGCTCCCTTCTGGCTGAGGCGCGCGGAGACCGTGTCACTCCGAGCGTCGAAACGATTCTGGAGTTGGCGCGACGTAGGCCGCAGTCCGCCATGCTGCCAATGCTCAACTCGCTGGTGAGTCCTCTGAAAGAGATGCCGCGATCGGTTCGAAGTCTGACTCTCCACGTCTTCTTCGGCGAGATCGAAGACCCGCAGCTCGCCACCCTGGCGCGCAAGAGCTTCGAGATGTTCCAGTGCCCGCTGCTGGAGATCGAGGTGGAACGGGCAGCCAAATCGGATGTGTGGGAGGTGTCGGCCATCCATCCGCTCAAGCCGACCGATATCAGCCCCGAGCAGGACGCTATTCTTGTGCGGGGCCTTGCGAAATTCACCCGTCGCACCTGGAATCCCGCGCCCCGTCCCCGCACCTATCGCATGGCCCTGGCCGTCCTGCACGATCCCAAAGACCCATTACCACCGTCGAATCAAAAGACTTTGGCCAAGATCGTGGAGATTGGTGAGTCCATGGACATCTCGGTCGAATTGATCGAGAAAAAAGACCTCTCGCGACTGACCCAATTCGACGCCTTGTTCATCCGAGAGACCACCGCCGTATCCCATCACACCTTCCAGTTCGCACGCAAGGCGGAGATGGCGAACATGCCGGTGATCGACGACTCATCATCGATCCTGCGCTGCACCAACAAGGCCTTTTTGGCCGAATTGCTCCAAGGCCACAATGTTCCCACACCTCAGACGTTTCTCTTGAGCAAACATAGCCTGACCAGCGCCGCCAGGTTGTTGCCATATCCGGTCGTTCTCAAGGTTCCCGATGGCGCCTTCAGCCTCAGCGTCAAGAAGGCGGAGGACGCAATGCAGTTGGTCGACATAGCACGGGAAATGCTCAAGGAGTCAGACGTCATTCTTGCTCAGGAGTTTATGTACACGCCGTTTGACTGGCGAATCGGCGTCCTCAATGGAACGCCTCTTTTTGCCGCGCGTTACCACATGTGCAAGGATCACTGGCAAATCATCAAGCATGCCGAAAACGGGAAATTCCAGGAGGGCCAAGTCGAAGCGGTCGCGCTAGTTGACGTGCCGACATCCGTGCTGGAACTGGCGTGCACGTCGGCAAAGCTGATCGGGGATGGGCTCTACGGAATCGACATCAAAGCCAATGGCGAGAAGTCATTCGTGATCGAGATCAACGACAACCCCAATATCGATATGGGGATGGAAGACGCTCATGAAGGTATCGAGGTCTATCGAAAGATTTTGTTTTATCTTCTTCGACGCTTTGAAAAGCGACACAACATTTCTATGCATTCTGGTACGGCATCGCCTGATGAAAGTCACACATCCCACAATTCGAATCAGATTGGGGTCAAATCAGCAATGAATATCAACTCATCAAACTATGAGGTCGTGGCTTCTGAGGGGTGCGCACAGAAAATCAGAGCCATAGCCGAAATAAGCCATTTTCCTAAAAATCAGGTAATAACCTCATAGAAGCCACGAATGATATGCGGCGGGGAACTCATTCCGGCACGTTGTAAATAACAGAAATCATTTTGGACAGGGAAATGGAATGGAATTTCGCCACCTTCGTTGCTTCCTCGCCGTGGCAGAAGAGTTGCACTTTGCACGTGCAGCCGAACGGTTGCACATCGATCAGTCACCCCTGTCTCGGAGCATCAAAGAGCTAGAGGAGGAACTTGGTGCATGCTTGTTCCTGCGTACTACTCGGAACACACAACTGACGCGCGCAGGACGGTTGTTCCTGGAGCATGTTCCGCGTGTCTTCGCGGCATTAGAGCAGGCACGCGACAGTGTCAAATCCGCGGCGAATGGGTTTCAAGGACAACTGCGCATTGCCCTATCCGACGGCATAACGCCATCGCGCCTTCCGGCACTGCTGGCGCGAAGCCGTGAAGAAGATCCCGAGGTAGAGATCCGACTTTTCGAGGTGCCATTGGACCAACAGATCAAGGGACTTCATGGCGATTTGTACGACGCAGGATTCTCGATGGCAGAAGAGGCCGGTGATGGCATCGTGATCACTCCTGCATGGGAGGACGAATTGATGATTGCCGTTCCGGCCCGTCATCCCGTACTCGCCTTCAAGCAGGTTCCACTCAAGGAAGTGCTGCGCTATCCATTGGCGCTTGGTGACCCGGCTGTCTGCGAAGGCCACGCGCGACAAGTTGATCGCTTCCTACGCAGACTCGAACAGGAGCCGCTGATCGCGCAGCGCGTGGCAACCTTCGATGTGATGATGACTTTGGTTTCCGCTGGCTTGGCCTTGGGCCTGGCGGGCGAGGCACACATCGCTTCTAGCCGCGAGCCAGGCGTCGTCGCCCGCCGCATGGCAGGCAAGCCACACATGCTCACGACTTATCTGCTACGCCGCGATGCGGAGCCATCCGAGATGTTGGCTCGATTCATTGAACGAGTGG
The DNA here is from genome assembly GCF_003013695.1 of Pulveribacter suum. Taxonomy (GTDB): domain Bacteria; phylum Pseudomonadota; class Gammaproteobacteria; order Burkholderiales; family Burkholderiaceae_C; genus Melaminivora; species Melaminivora suum. Next base: position 2,498,475 of record NZ_CP027792.1, read on the forward strand.
CCTTTATTGATTCAGCGGATGGCCTCGACACCGCCGAGGACTCCTGACCGGCCCGACGAAAGGACTAGAACCATGAATAAGACAATGCTGCTGATGCTGGCCGTCGCGCTGACCGCATGCGGCCCTTCTCAACCTTCGGAAACCGTCGACACGCTGGTGGCCAATCCCGAGCGCATTAAGGAGATTCAGCGGCTGTGCAAGGAAGACCGAACGAAGGTCGGCGACGAGCTTTGTTTGCGCGCGGCCGAAGCCGCCAAGCGGAGATTCTTCGGTGATAGGCCTGAGCAGAAATCCAAGTAATCCCCTTGCAGTCGCTTCGCAGCGACAAGGTTCTCACTGTGACCTCATCACGCCGCAACGCGCTCGCGTTCGCGGCGTTCTTATTGCTTTCGCCCCTGCAAGAAATCTTGCTTTTTTGGCCTGAATTGCCGCCATAACGGCCTTTGACCAGCCTGCACGCACGCCTTGATCCTCAGTGCTGCGGCACCTCCGTGTGCCGTGATCGGAGGCTGAGTTATGCAAGGGACGAACGTGCTGTTCGGTCAGATCGCCGTCGTATTCGGCATCGTGATCGCCGGAGTGTGGGGCGCCACACAATGGACAGCAGCGGCCCTTGGTTATCAAGTACGCCTTGGCTCGCCCTGGTTCGATCTTCTAGGCACGCCGATCTACCACCCGTGGAAGCTGTTTGAATGGTGGTTCTTCTTCGACGCCTACGCGCCGCGCGTGTTCGATACCGGTGGCGCCATCGCAGGCGGCAGCGGCTTGCTGGCGGTGGTGGTCGCCATCGGCATGTCGATCTGGCGCTCGCGTCAATCTCGCCTTGTCACGACCTACGGATCGGCCCGCTGGGCGAACGCGGATGACATTCGCAAGGCCGGCCTCACGCAGCCTGCCGGCGTGTTCCTGGGCCAGCATGATCGGCAGTACCTCCGTCACGAAGGCCCAGAACACGTCCTGACCTTCGCGCCCACGCGCTCGGGCAAAGGTGTCGGCCTGGTGGTGCCGACGCTCCTGTCCTGGCCGGCCTCGGCCGTCATCCACGACATCAAGGGCGAGAACTGGCAGATCACCGCCGGCTTGCGCAGCCGATTCAGCCACTGCCTGCTGTTCAACCCGACCGATGCGAAGTCGGCCGCCTACAACCCGCTGCTGGAGGTTCGGCGCGGCGCGCATGAGGTGCGCGATGTGCAGAACATCGCGGACATCCTGGTCGATCCCGAAGGTGCGCTGGAGAAGCGCAACCATTGGGAGAAGACCAGCCACGCGCTGCTGGTCGGGGCCATCCTGCATGTGCTCTACGCGGGCGAAGACAAGACCTTGCGCGGCGTCGCCAACTTCCTCTCCGACCCGGCCAGCCCGTTCGAGCTGACTTTGCATCGGATGATGACCACGCCCCACCTGGGCGATGGCCCGCATCCTGTCGTCGCTTCGGCGGCGCGCGAAGTTCTCAACAAATCGGACAACGAGCGTTCTGGCGTGTTGAGCACCGCCATGTCGTTCCTCGGCCTGTACCGCGACCCGACGGTGGCCGAAGTCACCTCGCGCTGCGATTGGCGCATCGCCGACCTGATCGCGGCCGAGCATCCGGTGTCGCTGTATCTGATGGTGCCGCCTTCGGACATTTCACGGACGAAGCCCCTCATTCGCCTGATCCTCAACCAGATCGGGCGGCGACTGACGGAATCGCTCGACGGCTCCGACGGCATAAAGCGCCGCCACAAACTGCTGCTGATGCTCGACGAGTTCCCAGCACTCGGGCGGCTGGACTTCTTCGAGACGGCACTGGCCTTCATGGCGGGCTACGGCATCCGCAGTTTCCTCATCGCGCAGTCGCTCAACCAGATCGACAAAGCCTACGGCCAGAACCATTCGATTCTGGACAACTGCCATGTGCGCGTGACGTTTGCGACGAATGACGAACGCACCGCCAAGCGCATTTCCGAGACGTTGGGCACCGCGACCGAGCTGCGCGCCCAGCGCAATTACGCAGGCCACCGGCTGGCTCCGTGGCTGGGCCACCTCATGGTGTCGCGCCAGGAGACAGCCCGCCCGCTGCTGACGCCGGGCGAGGTGATGCAGCTTCCGCCTGACGAGGCTGTGGTGATGGTGTCCAGCGTGGCACCGATCAAGGCGAAGAAGTTGCGCTACTACGCGGACGCCAATTTCAAGCTGCGCGTGCTACCACCGCCCACGCTGGCGGATGGGCAGTACGCCGACGCGCCGCCGGCCCGCGCCGACGACTGGAGCGGGCTGGCGATTCCTGCTGTGCCCGCCGCACCAGCCACGGCAGCCGCCGATGGCCTGGAGAATTTTGGTTCGGCCGACGACGGCGGCCCGCGCCGTCAACCCGAGCTTTCCGACACCGTCGCTTACGACCCCGAACTGGGCGCGCCCGCAGCCGACTTTGGGCTGCTCGATGACGACGACTTGCCGCTTCCCCTTCCTCGCCAGCTCGATCCAGCCATGCAGCGCACGGCCCGGCTGGCTTCCCTCGACCCCAACGACGGAATCGAGCTATGAGCCACTACCGCCTGAACCTCTTTATCCAGCCCGAGCACGCTAAGCGGCTCGACGAGCTGGCCGCCAAGAAAGGCGTGTCCAAGTCGTCCATCGTCGCGGCGGCACTCGCATCGTGGCTGTCGCCCGATGCCGCCGACCAGCGCGAGGCGGCCATCGCCAAGCGGCTGGATCGCCTATCGCGCCAGGCCGAGCGCATGGAGCGCGACCAGAACATCGCCATCGAAACGCTGGCGCTGTTCATTCGCTACTACCTGACCGTGAGTACGCCGGTTCCCGAGGCGCATCAAGACGCGGCACGCGCGCAGGGCAAAGCGCGCTTCGAGCAGTTCACCGAGCAGCTTGGTCGCCACCTGCTGCGGGGCCGCAGCTTGGTGCGTGACGTGGTGGAGGAACTGCATCCCGATCCGATGCGGATGGAGGACGCGGCGGCAGCCGCGCAAGCGCAGGAGCGTGCTTCATGAGCGCCGCGCCTTCATCCTTCACCACCTCGCTCGACCGCCGCATCCAGATGCTGCGCACGGCGATGGGGCCACTGATCGCCGCCGCGCTGGAAGACCCGGACGTGGTGGAGGTGATGCTGAATCCTGATCGCACCCTTTGGGTGGATCGGCTTTCCAGTGGGCGCGCGCCGATGGGCGTGGAACTGCCCGAGACGGACGGCGAGCGAATCATCCGCCTGGTCGCGGCCCACGTCGGCTCAGAAGTCCATCGCGGGCAACCGCTGCTGTCCGCCGAGCTGCCCGAAACGGGCGAACGATTCGAGGGCATCTTGCCACCTGCCGCGCCGGGGCCGGCCTTCGCGCTGCGCAAGCGCGCCATCGGTGTGATTCCGCTGGAGCGGTACGTCATCGACGGGATGATGACCAACGCGCAGGCGGGCTTTCTCGTTTGTGCCGTGCGCGAACGGCAGAACGTCCTGATCGCCGGCGCCACCAGCAGCGGCAAGACCACGCTCGCCAATGCGCTGCTGGCCGAGATCGCCGCCACGGGCGACCGCGTGCTGGTGCTCGAAGACACGGTGGAGCTGCAATGCGCGGCGCGCGACCACGTTCCGCTGCGCACGCGCGCAGGCGTGGTGTCGATGACCGAGCTGGTGCGCTCGTCCATGCGCCTGCGGCCTGATCGCGTCGTCGTTGGCGAAGTGCGCGGCGCCGAGGCGCTGGATCTCATCAAGGTGTGGGGCACCGGCCATCCCGGCGGCATCGCCACGATCCATGCCGGCTCCGCGCTCGGCGCGCTGCTGCGCCTGGAGCAACTGATTCTCGAAGTGGCGGTGAATCCGCCCCGTGCGCTGATCGCCGAGGCGGTCAACGTGGTGATCCACATCGCCGGGCGCGGGCGCAAGCGCCACATCGAGAACATCGCCCGCGTCGTCGGCTTCGACGGCGTGGGCTACCAACTGGCGGACGCACTGGAAACGCCGTTTCCCGAGCTGCCGCCACTTCCCGATGCCGCACCCGCTGCGGCGACTTCCCCATCCCCTCACTCACTTGGAGAACTGCCATGACGCAGATGACCATTCCTGCTTTCCGTTTTTCTGCGAATCCGGCTTTGCGTCTTGTGCGGCTGCGCTGCCTGGCCCGCCCTGCGGGGCAAGGGCTGCTGCTCGCCGCGCTGTTGCTGCTTCTGGCCGGAACCGCGCAGGCCGCCGGTTCCTCGATGCCGTGGGAAGGCCCTTTGCAGTCGATTCTGGAGTCGATTCAAGGGCCGGTGGCACGCATCGTCGCGGTCATCATCATCATTGCCACCGGCCTTGCGCTCGCCTTCGGCGACACGTCCGGCGGCTTCCGCAAGCTGATCCAGATCGTCTTCGGTCTGTCCATTGCCTTCGCGGCTTCGAGCTTCTTCCTGTCGTTCTTCAGCTTCTCCGGCGGCGCCGTCGTATGAGTGCCCCGGACACCTTCGCGGCCGGCTTCGAGGTGCCGCTGCATCGCTCGCTGACCGAGCCGATCCTGCTGGGCGGTGCGCCGCGCACCGTGGCGATCGCCAACGGCACGCTGGCCGCCGCTGTCGGCCTGGGCCTGCAACTGTGGATTCCTGGCGTGGTGCTCTGGATCGTCGGTCATTCGCTGGCGGTGTGGGGTGCGCGCGTCGATCCGCAGTTCATGGCCGTGTTCGCGCGGCACATCAAGCACCGCCCGCTGCTGGACGTGTGAGGGGATGCCATGCTGAACCTTGCCGAATACCGCCAGCGCCCGGCCTTGCTGGCCGACTGGCTGCCTTGGGCCGGGCTGGTCGCGCCGGGTGTCGTCTTGAACAAGGATGGCAGTTTCCAGCGCACGGCTCGGTTTCGCGGGCCTGACCTCGACAGCGCGACGCAAGGCGAGCTGGTCGCCACGTCGGCGCGGTTGAACAATGCGCTGCGCCGCATGGGATCGGGCTGGGCGCTATTCATCGAAGCCGATCGCCGGCCTGCGGCCGACTATCCGCACTCGGAGTTTCCCGAGCCGCTTTCGTGGCTCGTGGAGGAGGAACGACGAGCCACCTTCGAGGAATCGGGCAACGACTTCGAGAGCAGCTATCACCTGACGCTGGTGTACCTGCCGCCGGAAGAATCCCGCGCCCGTGCAGCCAAGATGCTCTACGAGAACACGCCGACGACCGGCGTGGACTGGCGCGAGCGGCTGCAGGCCTTCATCGCGGAAACGGATCGCGTCTTCGACCTGCTCGACGGCGTGATGCCGGAGATCGCCTGGCTGGACGACAGCCAGACGCTGACCTACCTACACGCGACCATCTCGACACGGCGCTACCGCGTCGGCGTGCCCGAAGTGCCGTTCCACATCGACGCGCTGCTGGCCGACTCGCCGCTGGTCGGTGGCCTGGCGCCCATGCTGGGCGACCAGCACCTGCGCGTGGTGTCGGTGCGCGGTTTCCCGACCTCGACCTGGCCGGGAATTCTGGACGACCTCAACCGCCTGGGATTTGGGTACCGCTGGAGTACGCGCTTTCTGTGCCTCGAAAAATCCGAGGCGGAACGAGAGTTGGGGCGCCTGCGCCGCCAGTGGTTCGCCAAGCGCAAGAACGTCATCGCGCTGCTGCGCGAAACGATCTTCCAGCAGGAAAGCCCGCTGGTCGACACCGACGCGAACAACAAGGCGGCGGACGCGGATGCTGCCTTGCAGGAGCTGGGCAGCGATCAAGTCGCCTTCGGCTACCTGACCGCGACCGTCACCGTCATGGACGAGGACGCCGGCGCAGCCGACGAGAAGCTGCGCATGGTGGAGCGTGCCATCCAGGGCCGGGGCTTCGTCACCATTCCCGAAACGCTCAACGCCGTGGATGCATGGCTGTCGTCCATTCCGGGCAACGCCTACGCCAACGTGCGTCAGCCCATCGTCTCGACGCTGAACCTGGCGCACATGATCCCGGTGTCGGCGGTATGGGCCGGGCCGGAGAAGAATGACCATCTCGACGGCCCGCCGCTGATCATCACGCGCACCGATGGCGCGACGCCGTTCCGGCTGGTGACGCACATCGGCGACGTGGGCCATACGCTGGTCGCCGGCCCGACCGGCATGGGCAAGTCGGTCTTGCTCGCCACGCTGGCGATGCAGTTCCGCCGCTATCGCGGCTCACGCATCTTCGCCTTCGACATGGGGCGCTCGATGCGAGCCACGATCCTCGGGCTGGGTGGCGAGCACTACGACCTCGGGATGGATGGCGAAATCGCCTTCCAGCCACTGGCACGCATCGACCGCGAGGGCTACCGCACCTGGGCCGCCGAATGGATCGAAGGCCGCTTGCTGCACGAAGGCGTAGCAGTCGGCCCCGACGAGAAGGCGGCTATTTGGTCGGCGCTGGGCAGTCTCGCCGGTGCGCCGGTGGAGCAGCGCACGATGACGGGGCTTTCCGTGCTGCTGCAATCGAACACGCTGCGGCAGGCGCTGTCGCCTTATGTGCTCGGCGGTGCCCACGGCAAGCTGCTGGACGCCGACCGTGACCGGCTGGGCATGGCCGACGTGCAGTGCTTCGAGATGGAGGAACTGATGCACAGCAAGGCCGCCGTCATGGCCGTGCTGCATTACCTCTTTGCGCGTTTCGATGAACGCTTCGATGGTGCGCCCACGCTGCTGATCCTTGATGAAGCGTGGCTGTTCTTGGATGACCCGGTGTTCGCGGCACGCATTCGCCAGTGGCTCAAGACGCTGCGCAAACGAAACGTCAGCGTCATCTTCGCCACGCAGTCGCTCGCGGACATCAAGGATTCGAGCATCGCGCCCGCGATCATCGAGAGCTGCGCGAGCCGAATTTTCCTCGCCAACCCGCAGGCGACCGAGCCGCAGATTCGCACGATCTACGAGGGCTTCGGCCTCAACAGGCGTCAGATCGAAATCGTCGCCACCGCACAGCCCAAGCGCGACTACTACTACCAATCCCGTCTCGGCAACCGCCTGTTCGACCTCGACCTGGGGCCGGCGGTGCTGGCCTTCGCGGGCGCGTCCACGCCGCAAGACCAGCGCGATATAGACCGCGTGCTGCTGGACGCCGGCGTGCCCGGCTTCGCGGGCGCCTGGCTGCGCCATCGCGGCCTCGATTGGGCGGCCGACCTGCTGCCCTCGTTCCCCGGCCTTGCGCCGGGTTCCCTCGCTGACCAACTCCTGGAGAACCTGCCATGAAGAAGCGTCTTATCGCCGCCGCCATCGCGGCCATGCTTTGCACCGCCACCGCCCATGCGCAATGGGTTGTGATCGACCCCACGAACCTCGTGCAGAACACGCTGACCGCTATCCGCACGCTGGAGCAGATCAACAACCAGATCCAGCAGCTTCAGAACGAAGCGCAGATGCTGATGAACCAGGCGCGCAACCTCGCCAGCCTGCCGTCCAGCGTGGTGAACCAGTTGCGCGCCAATCTGGCGACGACCGAGCGGCTGATCGCCCAGGCTCGCGGCTTGGCCTACGACGTGACGAACCTCGATCGGGAGTTCGCACGCCTGTATCCCGAGCAGTACGCCGCCACCGTGAGCGGCGACCAGATGTATCGCGACGCGCAGGAGCGTTGGCGCAACACGCTCAATGGCTTGCAGACCACCATGCGGATGCAGGCCCAGGTGTCGCAGAACCTGGGCGAAGACGAAAGCGTGCTGGCCGACCTCGTGGGCAGGAGCCAGTCGGCCGTAGGCGCGCTGCAAGCGATGCAGGCCATGAACCAGTTGCTGGCCTTGCAGGCCAAGCAGTCGATCCAGTCGCAGCGGCTCCAGATCACGCAGGACCGGGCGGCGTCGCTTGAGCTGGCGCGGCAGGCGGCGGCCACCGAGCGCGCCCGCGAGGTGCGCCGGCGTTTCATGGGCGAAGGCACGCCGTACACGCCGCAGTCCGTGAACTTCTACGGCAACTGAAGGGAGGCCGCCATGCGATGCGTCCTCGTCCTGTGTGCCGCGCTGCTGGCCGCTTGCGGCAAGCAGCCGGCCGACAACCTTGCCGATGCCCTGGCCGCTGATCCCGTGCGGCTGAAGGAATTGCGCGCGCAAGGCGCGGCCGACCGGCAGGCCACGGGCGAGGACGCTTGCCGTGCCGCCGCCGAAGCCTTCCGGCGGCGCTTCTTTTCCGGCGAGGCCGGGCCGGATGAATACCAGACGCTGGCCGACCTGCCGCCGATCCCGCCGAGCTTCGAGGAACCGGCCGATGGCATGGCGCCGGCCGTTCCCGCCGAACCGGAGGACACGCCATGAATGACGTGACCATCATCGACCAGTTCCTCAACACCTTTGCCGCTTATATCGACTCGGGTTTCGGGCTGCTGCGGGGCGAAGTGGCGTTCCTCACGGCCACGCTGATCGTCATCGACATGACGATCGCCGGCCTGTATTGGGCCATGAGCCATGCCACCGGCCAGGGCGAGGACGTGATCGCCAAGCTGCTGCGCAAGGTGCTCTACGTCGGTGCCTTCGCCTACATCATCAATAACTTCAACTGGCTGGCCAGCATCGTGTTCCGCTCGTTTGCGGGATTGGGCATCACCGCCACCGGCTCGGCCATCACGATGGAGAACTTCTTGCGGCCGGGCCGGCTGGCGAAAACCGGCATCGACGCCGGGGCGCCGATTCTGGAGCAGATCGGCGAGATGGCGGGCTTTCCCGAAGTGTTCGTGAACCTCGATCCCATCGTGGTGATGTTCCTCGCATGGCTGGTCGTGGTCTTGTGCTTCTTCGTACTGGCGATCCAACTGTTCATCACGCTGATCGAGTTCAAGCTGACTACGCTCGCCGGATTCGTGCTGGTGCCATTCGCGCTCTGGAACAAGACCGCGTTCCTCGCCGAAAAGGTCTTGGGCAACGTGGTGGCCTCCGGCGTCAAGGTTCTGGTGCTGGCCGTGATCGTCGGTATCGGCTCGGGCCTGTTCGCTCAGTTCCAAGTCCATCCCGCCGAGCCGTCCATCGACCACGCGCTGGTCATCATGCTGGCCTCGCTCACCTTGCTGGCGCTCGGGATCTTCGGCCCCGGCATCGCCACGGGCCTCGTGTCCGGTGCGCCGCAACTCGGCGCGGGCGCAATGGCCGGCGCTGCTGTCGGCGCTGCCGGCACGGCTGTCGCCATCGGCGCCGCTGCGACGGGCGTGGGTGGCGCCGTGGCTGCTGGCGCGCGCATGGCCCCGGCTGCCGCAAAGCTGGCCGGTAGCGGAGCGCGCGCCGCCACGTCGGCGGCCAGCAGTGCGAAGTCGGCGTTTCAGGCCGGTTCCGCCGCCGCAGGCGGCGGCGCGAAGGGCGCGATGGCGGGCCTGGGCAATGTCGCCAAGACAGGCGCGCAGTCGGCCGGACGCGCGGCTGCGTCGCGTGCTTCCGCTGCCGGGCAGCGAATGGCAGCTCCATTCCGCGCTGGCTGGAATGGCCCGGCCGCTGACCCTGGCGCGACAGCCGGCGGAGCCGGGGCGTCCGGCCAGGCCGCAGCAGGCGAAGCCACTTCCGGCGCAGCCAACGCGCAACCCGCCTGGGCCAAGCGGCTGCATCGCCGCGAGCAACTCACCCACGCCGCGACCACCGCCGCGCACACGCTGCGCAGCGGCGATGGCGGAGGCTCCGGCCAAGGCCCGAGCCTGCGCGATTCCGATTCATAAGGAGAACTGACCATGCGATTCAAGAAACCGCAGGTGCGCTATGCCGACACGCCGCAGCCTGCTACGCCGTACCAAGCTGCAGGCCAGGTGTGGGACGAGCGCATCGGCTCGCCGCGCGTGCAGGCGAAGAACTGGCGCCTGATGGCCTTTGGCTGCCTGACGCTCGCGCTGCTGATGGCTGGCGGCCTGGTATGGCGCTCGGCACAGTCCATCGTGACGCCTTACGTCGTGGAGGTGGACAACGCTGGCCAGGTACGCGCCGTGGGCGAAGCCGCCACGCCGTATCGGCCCAACGATGCGCAGACCGCGCACCACATCGCGCGCTTCGTGACGCTGGTGCGCTCGCTGTCCATCGACCCCATCGTCGTCCGCCAGAACTGGCTCGACGCCTACGACTACACGACCGACAAGGGCGCGGCCGTGCTCAACGACCACGCACGGGTCAACGATCCGTTCGCGCGCATCGGCAAGGAGTCGGTGACGGTGCAGATCACCAGTGTCGTGCGCGCCAGCGATACGTCTTTCAACGTGCGCTGGACGGAGCGCCGCTACGTCAACGGCGCCGCGGCGGGCCTGGAGAGGTGGACGGCCGTGGTGTCCATCGTGCTCCAGCCGCCACGCACCGAAGAACGCCTGCGCAAGAACCCCCTGGGCATCTACGTCAACGGCCTGTCGTGGAGCCGCGAACTGGATTCTTCCGAAGGAGCCAAGCCATGAATGATCTTTTCCGTAATTCCGCTTTGCCGGTGATCCTGCTTGCATCTACTGCTCTGTTCACGGGCTGCGCCTCGCAGGGCAAGCCGCCGCCAACCATCTCGCTCGATGAGCCGGTGCGGGCACAGCCGCTGCCCGAGCCGCCCGCGCCGGTGGAGGTGGTGGCCGTGCCCGAGGTGCTGCCGATGCCGGCGCAGTTGAAGCCGTTGTCCGAAGCCGAGGACGCCAAACCTGCGCCGGAGCCGGCAGACGAGAAGGTGCGCGTCTCGCGCGCCAATGCCGAGGCCCGCGTCGCGCCCACGCGCGAGGGCTACGTCAACGCGATTCAAGTCTGGCCGTTCACCGACGGCGCGCTGTATCAGGTCTATGCGGCCGTGGGCCGCGTGACCGTGGTTTCGCTCCAGCCGGGCGAGGAGCTGGTGACGGTCGCCGCCGGAGATACCGTGCGCTGGATCGTGGGCGACACGTCCAGCGGCAGCGGTGCCGAGTTGCGCGTGAACGTGCTCGTTAAGCCGATCCGCTCGGGCCTCAAGACCAATCTCGTCATCACCACCAGCCGCAGGACGTACCTGTTGGAGCTGGCCTCGACGGAAAAGACGTGGATGGCGTCGGCGTCCTGGGAGTATCCGCGCGACCGGATGCTGGCCTTGCAGCGCCAGGCGCAGGCGGCCAGCGCAGCCGCGCCGGTGGATTCCGGCTTGTCGTTGGAGAACCTGCGCTTCCGCTACGCGGTCAGCGGCAGTAATCCGCCGTGGAAGCCGCTGCGCGCCTTCGACGACGGGCAGAAGGTCTATATCCAGTTCCCCGCCGGCATCGCGCAAGGCGAGCTGCCGCCGCTGTTCGTGATCGGGCCGGAAGGCGACGGGCAACTGGTCAACTACCGTTTCCGCTCGCCGTACTACATCGTGGATCGGCTGTTCGGCGCGGCCGAACTGCGCCTGGGCGGTGACAAGGGCGACATGGTGCGGATCGAGCGCACGGACGGCGTTGCGCGGAGGAACTGACCATGAGCCAGGACAACACCCCCGACCGTGCCGCGCCCTCGGCAGGCAAGGTCGCGCCCGAATCGGTGACGCTGCGCGCCCAACCGCATGCTGTGACCCGGTTGAACCGGCGCACGCTGGCTATCCTCGTCGGCGGCCTGTCGGTCGCCGTGCTCGGGGCTACGATCTGGTCGTTGCAACCGCAGCGGCGCAGCGCCGACGAGCAAACAGAGCTTTACAACGTTGATCGCGTCTCGAAATCCGAGGGGCTGGACGGCTTGCCGGCAGACTACTCGAAGCTGCCGCCGAAGTTGCCCGAATTGGGGCCGCCGCTGCCGGGCGATCTTGGCCCGGCCATCGTCCACTCGCAGCAGCCGGTGACGCCGGGCTATTCGCCGCCAGGCCATGATCCCGAAGATGCCTTGCGCAAGGAGGCGGACGCGGCGGCGGCCTCGTCGGTGTTCTTCCGCTCGGGCGGCCAAGGGCAGACCGCCGCCACGGTCGCGCAGGCAGCGCCGGGGGCTGCAAGTACGCTTGCGGCCTTCGATCCGCTCGCTGCTGGGCCTGCCTCGACGGCGGCCCAGCCCGCCGACCCGACCGCCGTGCAGAACCGGCAAGACCAGAAAGAGGCGTTCCTGAAAGCCGGTTCTACGCAAACCCGCAACTCCGGCAATCTGGCGCTGCCCGCGTCGCCGTATCAGGTGATGGCCGGAACGGTGATCGCCGGTGCGCTGGTGACAGGCATCAAGTCGGACTTGCCGGGCGACGTGATCGGCACTGTGACGGAGCCGGTCTATGACACAGCCACCGGCAAGTTCCTGCTGATTCCGCAGGGGTCGCGCATCCTCGGACGCTACAACAGCCAGGTCAGCTACGGACAGAGCCGCGTGCAGGTGGTGTGGAACCGGATCATCCTGCCCGACACGTCCTCGCTGACGCTCGACAACCTTGTCGGCACCGACCCGGCCGGCTACGCGGGCTTGGAGGATGACGTGGACTGGCACTGGAACCGCATCTTTGCCGGTGCGGTGCTGACGACGCTGCTGGGCGTCGGCGCAGAGCTGGCCGCGCCAGAGAACCGCCAGGACGGCAACCGCATCGTCATTGCCGGGCGTGACAGCGCCCAGGACAGCATCAATCAGGTCGGCCAGGAGATCACCCGACGCAACATGAACATCCAGCCGACGCTGACCGAGCGGCCTGGCCTGCCCGTGCGAATCATCGTCAACCGGGATCTGGTGCTGCGGCCGTACCAGCCGCTGTTCTTCAATCGAGGAGCTTCGCAATGAGCACGACCAAGAAGCTGCGGCTCGGGCCGCTGCCCAAGACCGAAAGCATCAAACTGACCTTTGCCTGCCCGGCCAGCCTGAAAGCCGACCTTGACCGCTACGCGGCGCTGCATGCGCAGGCGTATGGCGAGGCGGTCGATGCCGTGACACTGATCCCGCACATGCTTGAGGCGTTCATCGCGGGCGATCGGGGATTCAGGAAAGACTCGACCCCTGCTATCCCGAAGCCGCCGCTGCGGAACTCACCCCCTTAGTTCAAGCGCGTGTCGCTGCCGAGTGTCGACGGGCGTCTTCACGTAGCTGATTCCCGGATTTCCAAGAACTGCCACCAGCAACCGGCACACCATCGCCTGCATTTGCAGTGTGGTGTTGCCCGGATCTGCTGCGGGCTGGTTGCCACCGTAGATCGAAAAGCCTAGCGGTCCATCGAAGAACAGGGCTTCATGAACGGAGTCGTTTCGGACGACGGATAGCGACGAGGGAGTCGCCTTGTCGCTCTTGGCCCAATCGGGTACGGGCATATCGAATTTTTCGCACATCCACTGGACGCGCCCCGCATGTGGCACAGAAGGCTTTTGCGCCTCCTTGACTACGACGAGCTTGAAGCAGGCGTCCAGCGCCATGTAAAGGTATTGGAACTGCTCGAAGGGAAGGCTATGCGGATACTGCGCCAAGAACAAGGCGTGGATGACAGCCGCAACGCGCTTAGGCGCACGTGGATCGCCGCCTTCCGAGTCCAGGTAGTCCAGCGCTAACTCGATGACGTCAGCCACAGTGCAGCGAACCAGGGCGAAATCAACAAGAACCCCAGATTTAATGGGCGTCGCATCAAGAAAGCCCGCCTCCGTTGTCGTCAGCCGCATACCGAAAAAGAAGGACAAACACCAAACCACGAAATCGAGCTCTTCTCGGCTCCTGCCTTTATGCAGCGTCAGGACATGGGTCTTGGGCAGGCCGAAGACCCGGGCGTTGTACGGCATCGAGCGAACGTTTCCGCTCATGAAGTCCCGCTGCTGCTGAGCACCCGCATAAATCCAGTCCTTGAAGGCATTGGGGTCCCCGAAAACGGTGGCCACGCTATTTTCGTGGTCCGGGAGCGTTTGGACGGAGAAACGGCCGGTCGCGATGTCGCAGGGATTGGGGTAGTAGCCGAACTCGATGGCAATCCCATTGAGCGGCGCGCTGAGTGGTTGCTCCATCACAGTACAGGTGGCCTCATGAAATTGTTTCGTAAAAAATCTGATCGACCCTGCTCTTACAGAACAATTCACGGTCAATTTTTGTGAGCCAAGTTGGATGGCACCCTCCCCGCTTCGCCCCAGCGAGTTGTTCCGATTGCTGACGATAGTCACCATAGATCCATTCGAACACAGCGCCTTAGGAACCCTCATGCTCGCTCACGTTCATTGCACCGATGCTGGCGATACCGCCTTGCCGCCGAAGCCATCCATTCCTCGTCCGGGGACGGATGGGTACAAAGACCTTCCTCAGTTTTCGGCCAAACTTCCCCTCCCGTTCCGCCGCACCATTCGCCGCCAAGATTTGCACCAGATCGTCCCTTTGGCGGACACGACGATCTATGGAATGGAGCAACGTGGCGAGTTTCCACGCCGATTCAATCTGACCTCGCGCTGCGTTGTTTGGGATCTGGAGGAAGTCGAAGCTTGGATTGAAGCTCGCAAGCAGTCCTCTCGGTCCGGTGCTATCACCAAGCCCAACGGACCGGATGTCAGGCTACGCAAGCGCCGACCCGTGCTCGATGTAGCTTCGACGTAGCAATGTGGCTAGGCGATCAGCAGTTTGAGCTCTCGCGCCGCTGCCACGGGCAGTCGATGAACTTCCTTGGTCAAATTAACTTCCAACGCTGCACGCGCGGTCTCCAGCATCTTTCGCTCAAAGGAATAGCCCCCCTTCTCTTCCAGCCAGCCCAGCACTTCGGCCAAGTGCCAGATTGAGGCGCTGCCCTCGTGCACCGGTGCTGGAAAAGTCGCAGCATGAGAAAGCATCACCTTACGCATTGCTTGGCGCGACACGCCCACCAATTCGGCGACATCGGTCAGCCCAACGAAATCCGGTGCCGCCTCCACGAGCTTCGCCAAGGGGACAGCGCGCTTCACGTCGGCCAGCGCACTGCGCACCGCGGCCTGCGCGTTTTCAGCTTCGCGGGTGAACTCAAGCGCCAAGCGACCCGGCTGCCCGATACCCACCAAGGCGTCATCACAGCCGGCGCTGCCGAGACGCTCGACCAGCACATCCGGATCACTGTCGTGCTCGGCGAGCTGGTACTTCAGGATGAAGGTGTATTCCATGGATCAGTCCTCAGATGACGATTCAGCTTCGTTTCGTTGCTGATGGATCGTGCAGTTGTCCACGACCCGCCGCAGTGCTCGGGCATGATTGCCAGGGTTCTTCGGCGTGCTCCACACGCTCGTAATGCAGAACTCGCCGCAGCGGCACTCATCGTCGTTGTAAGGGCAGTAAATCTTGCCCCACGCATGACTGCCCCCGACCGTGACGCGCCAGCCCTGCGTCTCCGCATGCTTGAGCGCATCTTCGACCTCCTTCTTTGGATGAGAGGAACGGGCCATTCAAGGTCTCCAGTATGGGGATGAGTCGTCAGGTTGTCAACTGACAACCTGACGTGAAGTGACTCAGACCGACGCGCTCAGCACAGGCACGACCGTATTGCTCGGCAACAGCGTGGGCGCGTATGCGCCACCCTCCACCCAGGCATCGACCATGTTGGCCCACTCCTGCAGCATGTGGCGGCGCGGCTCGGCGTATTCGGCCTTGTTGTAGACCGAGCGCGAGGAACGGCCGTCTTCATGCGCCAGGCACTTCTCGATCCAGTCGCCGTTGAAGCCGACCTCGTTGAGCAGCGTCGAGCCGGTGCGGCGCAGGTCGTGCACCGTGAAAGGTTCTAGCGGCAAACCGGCAGCTTTGGCGCGCTCAGACACGATCTGGGTCACGCGGTTGAGCGTCGCCTTGGACATACAGCGGTCGGCATCGTAGCGCGACGGCAGGACGAACTTCGACCCCGCTGCGCAGGTGTGCAGCGCAACGAAGATGTCCGCAGCTTGGCGGGACAGATAGACGACGTGCGGGTTGCGACCCTTCATTCGTGATTTTGGGATCGTCCAGGTCGCGTTCTCGAAATCAACCTCGGCCCATGTCGCCTCAATCAATTCGCTCTTGCGTACCAGCGTCAACAGAATCATGCGCAACGCCAGGCGAATGGTCGGATAGGTGGCCACCGATTCCATCTGCCGGTACATCAGACGGATCTCCATTGGTGACAGCGCTCGATCCTTGGGCACGAAGGTCGCGATCGAAGCCGCGCCCACGCCATCGGCCGGGTTGTCGACCTTCTCGCCGTGCAGGATGGCGAAGGCGTAGACCTGCTTCACGATGTCGCGCACGTGGACGGCTGTGGCGGGCGCGCCGCGAGCCTTCACCTTGTTGCACAAAGCGCGCAGGTCGTCGGCGCTGACTTCGTTGAGCAGCCGGTTCTTGAACGCCGGCAGGATGTCCCGATCAACGATGCTCTTGCGCATCGCACGCGTGCTGTCGGCCATCTTGGCGTCGGCAAGCCATCGGGCAGTCATGTCGCCGAAATTCTTGGCAGCGGTCAGCCGGCGCTTCTCGCGCTGCTTCTCGTGCGCCGGGGACCTGCCCTCGGCAACGGCTTTCTTGGCGTCGAGCAGCTTTTCGCGGGCCAAGGCCAGTGAGATGCCGGCCGGCCCATAACGGCCGATGGTCAGCGTTTCACGCCGGCCGTTGAGACGGTAATCGTAGCGGAAGGTGACGGTACCGGTGGGCGATACCGTCACGTACATGCCGTCACGGTCGGAAGCCTTGTAAGTCAGGGACTTAGGCTTGAAGTTACGCAGTGCGGCGTCGGTAAGCATCGAGGTTTTTCCTCCTGTTCTTGACGGCTTTTACCGTCAGGGGTCAGGAGACCTGCTGATGCCTGGAAAGCCGCATGAAACGAGCTTTCCAGAGGAGACATTTACCGTCAAAGACCGGTTTGGTCTCAATAGTAAACGGGAGGGTCTTAGTCAGACCTCCAGTTCTTACCGTCAGTTCTACCGCCAACCTGTTTTGCTGGCCGGCGATAGCCACCGATAGCTTCCGCGACGTATTTCTTTCTAGATCAATACGTTACGGCAGTTGTTCGATAGTTGGCGATAGTCCCTGAAGGACCTGATTTCACTCCCACTCGATGGTCGCGGGCGGCTTGCTCGAGACGTCGTAGGTCACGCGGTTGATGCCGCGCACCTCGTTGATGATGCGGCCCGAGACGCGCTTGAGCAGCGCATAGGGCAGCTCGGCCCAGTCGGCGGTCATGAAGTCGGTGGTCTGCACGGCGCGCAGTGCGACCACGTAGTCGTAGGTGCGGCCGTCGCCCATCACGCCCACGCTTTTCACGGGCAGAAAGACGGTGAAGGCCTGGCTGGTCAGCTCATACCAGTTCTTGCCCGTGGCCGGGTCCACCGTATTGCGCAGCTCTTCGATGAAGACGGCGTCGGCGCGGCGCAGCAGATCGGCGTATTCCTTCTTCACCTCACCCAGGATGCGCACGCCCAGGCCGGGGCCGGGGAAGGGGTGGCGATAGACCATCTCGCGCGGCAGGCCCAGGGCCAGGCCGAGCTCGCGCACCTCGTCCTTGAACAGGTCGCGCAGGGGCTCCAGCAGCTTCAGGCCCAGCTGCTCGGGCAGGCCGCCCACGTTGTGGTGGCTCTTGATGGTGACGGCCTTCTTGCTCTTGGCGCCGCCGGACTCGATCACGTCCGGGTAGATGGTGCCCTGCGCCAAAAAGGTGATGCCCTGGTGGCCGCCGCCGGCGGCCTTGAGCTTTTCGGCCTCGGCCTTGAACACATCGACGAACAGGCCGCCGATGATCTTGCGCTTGTGCTCGGGCTCGCTCACCCCGGCCAGCTTGCCCAGGAACAATGCGCTCGCGTCCACGCGGATGACGCGGGCGTGCAGCTTGCCGGCGATCATCTCCATGACCATGTCGCCCTCGTGCAGGCGCAGCAGGCCGTGGTCCACGAACACGCAGGTCAGGCGGTCGCCGATGGCGCGGTGGATCAGGGCGGCCGCGACGCTGGAATCGACGCCGCCGGACAGGCCCAGCAGCACCTCCTCGTCGCCCACCTGCTCGCGGATGCGCGCCACGGCCTCATCGACGTAGTTGCCCATGACCCAGTCGGGCCGGGCGCCGCAGATGTCACGCACGAAGCGCGACAGCAGCGCCGCGCCCTGGGGGGTGTGCGTGACCTCGGGGTGGAACTGCACGGCGTAATAGTGCCGCGCCTCATCCGCCATGCCGGCGATGGGGCACGAGGCGGTGGAGGCCATCAGCTTGAAGCCGGGCGGCAGCTCGGTGACCTTGTCGCCGTGGCTCATCCACACTTTCAGCATGCCGTGGCCTTCGGGCGTGGCGAAGTCCTGGATGTCCTTGAGCAGCTCGGTGTGGCCGCGTGCGCGCACCTCGGCGTAGCCGAATTCGCGCTGGGGCGAACCCTCCACCTTGCCGCCCAGCTGCATGGCCATGGTCTGCATGCCGTAGCAGATGCCCAGCACCGGCAGGCCGAGCTCGAACACGGCGTCGGCCGCGCGGTCATCGACCTCATACACGCTGGCGTGGCTGCCCGACAGGATCACGCCCTTCAGGCGGCCATCGGCGGCGAACTCGCGCACCCACTCGCTGCTCACGTCGCACGGGTGCACCTCGCAGTACACCTGCGCCTCGCGCACGCGGCGGGCGATGAGCTGGGTGACCTGGGAGCCGAAGTCGAGAATGAGGATCTTGTCGTGCTGCATGGTGGGGCGGTCTGGGGGAGGAAAAGACAAAGGCCCGAACGCTTTGGCAGCGGGTTCGGGCCTGCGGTGGCTGGGTGCGTCAGTCGGCGCGGTAGTTGGGCGCTTCCTTGACGATCTGCACGTCGTGTACGTGCGACTCGCGGATGCCGGCAGCCGTGATCTCGACGAACTCGGCCTTGTCGTTCATCTCGGCGATGGTGGCGCAGCCGCAGTAGCCCATGGCCGCGCGCACGCCGCCGGCCATCTGGAACACGATGGAGACCATGCTGCCCTTGTAGGGCACGCGGCCTTCGATGCCCTCGGGCACCAGCTTGTCGGCGTTGGGGTTGCCGGTGGTGGCTTCCTGGAAGTAGCGGTCGGCGCTGCCCTGCTGCATGGCGCCGATGGAGCCCATGCCGCGGTAGCTCTTGTAGCTGCGGCCCTGGTAGAGGATGACCTCGCCGGGCGCTTCCTCGGTGCCGGCAAACATGCCCCCCATCATGATGGTGGAGGCGCCGGCGGCGATGGCCTTGGCAATGTCGCCCGAGAAGCGGATGCCGCCGTCAGCGATCAGCGGCACGCCCGTGCCCTTGAGGGCGGTGGCGACGCTGTCGATTGCCATGATCTGCGGCACGCCCACGCCGGCGACGATGCGCGTGGTGCAGATCGAACCGGGGCCGATGCCGACCTTCACGGCGTCGGCGCCGGCCTCGACCAGCGCCAGCGCCGCGGCGCCGGTGGCGATGTTGCCGCCGATCACATCGACCTGCGGATAGTTCTGCTTGACCCAGCGCACGCGTTCGATCACGCCCTTGCTGTGGCCGTGCGCCGTGTCCACCACCAGCGCATCGACGCCGGCGCGCACCAAGAGCTCCACGCGCTCCTCGGTACCCGGGCCCACGCCCACGGCGGCGGCCACGCGCAGGCTGCCGGCAGCGTCGCGTGCGGCGTTGGGGAAGATGGTCTGCTTGTTGATGTCCTTGACGGTGATCAAGCCCTTGAGCTCGAAGGCGTCGTTCACCACCAGCAGGCGTTCAAGCTTGTGGCGATTGAGCAGGGCCTTGGCCTGCTGGGGGGTGGTGCCGTCCTTTTCATTGACGGTGATCAGCTTCTCGCGCGGGGTCATGATCTCGCGGACCTTGACGTCGTAGCGTGTCTCGAAGCGCACGTCGCGGCTGGTGACGATGCCGATCACCTTGCCGCCGTCGCACACCGGAAAGCCCGAGATGCCCAGGTTTTCCGACAGCTCAAGCACCTGCAGCACGGTGTGCTCGGGGGTGATGACCACCGGATCGTGCACCACGCCGGATTCATGGCGCTTGACCTTGGAGACTTCCGCCGCCTGCTGCTCGGCCGTCATGTTCTTGTGGATGACGCCAATGCCCCCTTCCTGCGCGATGGCGATGGCCAGGCGCGCCTCGGTCACGGTGTCCATGGCGGCGGACACCAGCGGCAGATTCAGGGAGATATTGCGCGTGAAGCGCGTGGCGAGAGAGGTGTCCTTGGGCAGGACCTGGGAGTACGCCGGCACCAGCAACACATCGTCGAAGGTGAGCGCTTTTCCGAGTAGGCGCATGTGATCAAGCTCCAAAAAAACGATTGTACCCGCCGTGCGACAGCGCTGTGGTGGCCGCAAAGGCACGCGGCTACACTGCCCTGCATGACACGCAAACAGCTTTTCCTGCTCGCGCTGGCCTGCACCTGGGCACTGGGCGCATCGGCGCAGTGGCAGTGGATCGACAAGGACGGCCGCAAGGTTTTCAGCGACCGTCCGCCGCCGCAAGAGGTGCCGGACAGGAGCATCCTCAAGCAGCCCACGCTGCGCGGGGCCGCGCCGGCGGCTGGCGCCTCGACTGCGGCTCAGCAAGGCGATGCCGCTGCACCGGCCGCGGCGCCGGCTGCTGCTGCCTCCAGCGGCCGCGACCAGCAGCTGGAGGACAAGAAGGCCAAGGCGGAAGCCGCCGAGGCGGCGCGCAAGCAGGCCGAGGAAAAGGCCCAGGCCGATCGCCAGGCCAAGGCCCGCGCCGAGAACTGCGCCCGCGCCCGCCAGTCCAGCAACACCCTGTCGTCGGGCGCTCCCATGGCGCACACCAACGCCCAGGGCGAGCGTGGCTTCATGGATGAGGCCACCCGCGCCGCCGAACTGCGCCGGGCGCAGGCCATCATGGCCTCGGACTGCAAATAGCCGCGCGCGTCACGCCACCCCAGCAAGCCACTGCCGCGCAGTGGCTTTTTCTTGGGTGCGACCTGGCGGCCTCAGTAGCCCTGCTTGGCGCCCGAGCGGCGCTGGGCAAACAGGCCCGCCGCGCGCGCGCCCTGGCTGGCAAAACGCTGTCGCCGGGCCACCTTGGGGTCCACGGTCAAGGTACGGCAGCCTTCCACCCGGTCGCCATCACGCAGCGCATCGCCCGGCTGCGCGCTGCAGCCCCAGATGCCGAAAGCCAGAAGGGCCAGGTCTGGCGGCCGCAGCCCGGCGGCTGCCAGAGCCTGGGCAACGGTGGCGCCCGGTGGCAGCTGCAGCGCCCACTCCTGCGTCTGGCCCGGCTGCAGCGACACGCACACCACCACCCGCAGCGGCGCCAGCGCTGGCGCTTCAGCCATAGACCTGCTCGGCCCGCTTGATGAAAGCATCCACCAGTGTGGCGGCGATGCGGTCGAACACCGGCCCGACCAGGGCTGCCAGCGTGCGGCTGTCAAAGCCGTAGCGCAGCGTCAGCTCGACCTTGCAGGCGCGCTGCGTGCCGTCGCCCACGGGATGGAACTGCCAGTCGCCGTCCAGTTGCGAGAATGGCCCCTCGACCAGTTCCATCTTCACCCGGCGGCCGGCCTCGTGCGTGTTGCGGGTGACGAAGGATTTCCGGATGCCGCTGAAGGCGATGCCGACCTCGGCGGTCATGCCGCTTTCATCTTCGGACAGCACGCGGGCGTGGTCGCACCAGGGCAAGAACTGCGGGTAGCGCGCCACGTCGGTGACCAGGGCATACATTTCTTCGGGGCTGTACCAGATCAGGACGGACTTGTTGACAGTTTTCATGAGAAGGCAGTGTGCTGGGACACGCCCCCTAAAATCGACGGCGCGAGACGACAAGCATTGTAGGGAAGGCGTTTGAATCTTCCGGTCCGCGCCTCATCTACGACATCCATGGCCAAAAAACCTGATCCATCGCCCCGCATCGCCGAAAACAAGAAGGCGGCCTATAGCTATTTCTTCGAAGAACGCCACGAAGCCGGCATGGTGCTGCAAGGCTGGGAGGTCAAGGCGCTGCGCGAAGGCAAGGCGCAGCTGACCGACGGCTACGTCGTCGTCAAGGAAGGCGAGCTGTACCTGATCGGCTGCCAGATCAACCCGCTCAGGACCGCATCGACCCACGTCAGCCCCGACGCGGCGCGCACCAAGAAGCTGCTGATGCACAAGGACGAGATCCGGCGCCTGATCGGCAAGGTGGAACAAAAGGGCTACACCCTGGTGCCGCTCAAGCTGTACTGGAAGGATGGCCGGGCCAAGTGCGAGATCGCCCTGGCCAAGGGCAAGGCCGAGCACGACAAGCGCGACACCATCAAGGAGCGCGAGGGCAAGCGCGAGGTGGAGCGCGTCATGAAGAGCCGCCACCGCTGAGCGCAGCAGACGGCCTGTTTCCTGACAGCGCCTGTCCGGCAGCCGTTTCTACACTGAGGCGTTTCAACCCAGGAGCGTCAGATGAAAACCTTCTTCGCCACGGCCGCCCTTGTGGGCGCCGCATTGCTGACCGGCTGCGCCAGCGGCCCGTTCTCGCACGAACGCAAGGCCGACAGCGCCGCGGCGCACGACATGCCCACGCGCGCGGCCGACGGGCGCCTGGTCGGCCCCAACGGCAACACCCTGTACACCTATGCCAAGGACAGCCAGGGCATGTCGGCCTGCAGCGACCAGTGCGCCGTGAACTGGCCGCCGCTGGCCGTTGCCCCGGCCGCCAAGCCCATGGGCGACTACACCATCGTCACGCGCGCCGACGGCACGCGCCAGTGGGCCTACAAGGGCCAGCCGCTGTATTACTTTGTGAAGGACAGCCGGGCCGGCGACATGGCCGGTGAAGGCGTGGGCGGCAACTGGCGCACCGTGCGCCCCTGACCTGCCGCCTCTGAGGCAAAAAAAGGCCACGCCGGCTCTGGCGTGGCCTTTTTTGCGTCAGCGCAGTGCTGCCAGGGGGTGGGCGTGCGCCGGCCAGGGGCTCTGGAAGAACGCCCGCACCAGTTCGGCCGGCACGTCTTCGACGCGCCCGGGGTTCCACTGGGGAGCATGGTCCTTGTCCACGGCCAGGGCGCGGATGCCCTCCACCGTCTCGCTCTGGCCCGGGCGCAGGTAAAAGCAGTGGCGCACCATGTCGCGCTCCATGCGCAGGTCGTCAGCCAGGCTCATGTCACGGGCGCGGCGGATCTGCTCCAGCACCACGTGCAGCATCAGCGGCGAGCGCTTGCGCAGCATCTGCGCCGTGGCGCGCTCCCATTCGCCATCGGCCGCCTCCAGCGCCTGCACGATGGCGGTGGCATCAGGCAGTGCGAAATATTGGTCAATTTCGGCTCTGGCGCTTACCTGGCCTGCGCCAGCAGCTACAAATTTGGAAGCAACAAAGTCCTGCACTGCCTGGCCATTGCCAAACTGCTGGGTGCCCAGCGCCTCCCACACGGCCGCCTGCTGGTCCGCAGGCAGCAGGCCGTCGGCCAGATCGAAGGCAATGGCATCGGCCGCGCCGATGGTCTCGCCCGTCAGCGCCAGCCATTCGCCCACGCGCCCCGGGCAGCGCGACAGGAAATAGCCGCCGCCCACATCGGGGAACAGGCCGATGATGGTCTCGGGCATGGCCATCTTGGTGCGCTCGGTGACGATGCGCAGGCTGCCGCCCTCGCTGATGCCCATGCCTCCGCCCATGACGATGCCGTCCATGAAGGCGATGTAGGGCTTGCCGAGGGTGTGGATCAGGTGGTTGAGGGCGTATTCCTCGGTGAAGAAATCCTCCAGTTCGGGGTTGCCCGTGCTGCCTGCGGCGTGCAGAAAGCGGATATCGCCGCCCGCGCAGAAGGCGCCGAAGGCACCCTCGCGCCCATTGCCGCGGATGGCCACGGCCAGCACCCGGTCGTCGTGCTGCCAGGCCAGCAGCGCGGCCATCAGGTCGCGCACCATGCCCAGCGACAGCGCGTTCAGCGCCTTCGGGCGGTTCAAAGTGATGCAGCCGACCTGCCCCCGCACCTCGGCCACGATCTCGCCGCTCTTCATCTCCATCATGTTGGTTGCTCCTTCCATCCAAGCAGTTCGTTGAAAACCAGTGCGGCGATGACCAGCGTGCCACCCATCAGGACGGCCGTTGCCGGACGCTCGCCCGCACCCACCCAGGCCAGCAGGATGCCGAAGATGACCTCCAGCAGGCCCAGCAGGGCAATCTCGGGCGCCTTGAGCACGCGCCCGCAATAGACAACCAGCACGCACGGGATGGCCAGCTGCACCAGGCCCAGCAGCGCCAGCAACGCCAGGTCGCGCCCCGAAGCGGCAAACGGCAGGGCCCAGGGCAGCGTGGCCAGCGCCGACAGCGCCGCGCCGATGAACACCGCCGGCACCAGGTCCACCGCGTGGCCCTGGGCCTGCGCGCGCTGCACCGCCGTCCAGTTGATGGCGGCGGCCACCGGAATGCACAGCGCCACGGCCAGCCCCACGGGCGAGAGGTGGGCGACTTCGGCGCCATACATCCAGACGATGCCGGCGCCGGCCATGGCGATCGCGCCCCAGGTGCGCGGCGCGATGCGGTGGCCAATGAACACCCGCGCCACCAGCGCGGTGAGCAGCGGCCCGGCGGCCATGGTGACCAGCACGTTGGCCACGGGCATGAGGGTGATGCCGACCATGAAGGCGGTGAACATCACGCTCCAGCACACCCCCGACAGCCACAGCGGCGCGCTGGCGCGCAGCACCGGCGCAAAGGCCGTGCGCCCGCGCAGCAGCGGCAGGATGACGAGCAGCGACAGCAGCATGAAGAAGCTGCGCCAGAAGGTGATCTCGAAGCTGCGCGCCTGCTCCAGGTGGCGCGTGACGACGCCGGCGATCGACCACATGAGCGCGGCGGCCGCCATCAGCCACACCGCGCGGCCATGCGTGAGGCCAACGGGCGTGGCAGCAGGAACGCTCAGCGTGACGCCCACGGCATCAGGCGCCGTCGCGGCTGGCGCGCTTGCGCTCGTGTTCCTTCAGGTGGCGCTTGCGCAGGCGGATGCTCTTGGGCGTGATCTCCACCAGCTCGTCGTCCTCGATAAACTCCACGCCGTATTCCAGCGTCAGGTCGATCGGCGGCGTGATCTTGATGGCGTCTTCCTTGCCGGACACGCGGAAGTTGGTCAGCTGCTTGGTGCGCGTGGCGTTCACTACCAGGTCGTTGTCGCGGTTGTGCACGCCGACGATCATGCCCTCGTACACCGGGTCGTTGGCACGCACGAACATGCGGCCGCGGTCATCCAGCTTGCCCAACGCATAGGTGAAGATTTCGCCGTCATCCATGGAGATCAGCACGCCGTTCTTGCGCCCGCCGATGTCGCCGCGGTGCGGCTCGTAGCCGTCGAAGATGTTGCTGATCAGGCCGGAGCCGCGCGTCAGGTTCAGGAATTCGTTGGTAAAACCGATCAGGCCGCGCGCCGGGATGCGGTATTCCAGCCGCACGCGCCCGCGTCCGTCGGGTTCCATGTTCACCAGCTCGCCCTTGCGCTCGCCCAGCGCCTGCATCACGCCGCCCTGGTGGCCTTCCTCGATGTCAGCCGTGACGAGTTCGATCGGCTCGCAGCGCTCGCCATCGATCTCCTTGAAGACCACGCGCGGCTTGCCGACGGCCATCTCATAGCCCTCGCGGCGCATCTCCTCCAGCAGGATGGTCAGGTGCAGCTCGCCACGGCCGGCGAGTTCGAACACGCCGTCTTCGGCAGTTTCCTTGACGCGCAGGGCGACGTTGGAGCGCAGCTCCTTTTGCAGCCGGTCCCAGATCTGGCGGCTGGTGACGAACTTGCCCTCGCGCCCGGCCAGCGGCGAGGTATTGACGCCGAGGTTCATGGTCAAGGTCGGCTCATCGATCTTGAGCATGGGCAGCGGATTGGGCTTTGCCGGATCGGTGATGGTCTCGCCAATGCCGACGTTCTCGATGCCGTTGATGAGCACGATCTCGCCGGGGCCGGCTTCGCTGACCTGCACCCGGTCCAGGCCCTGGAACTGGTGGATCTGGTTGACTCGGCCCTTGTAGCTGTCGCCATCGACACCATGCATGACCAGCACGTCCTGGCCGGCGTGCAGCACGCCCGAGTTGATGCGGCCCACGCCGATACGGCCGACGAAGGTGGAGTAGTCCAGTGCCGAAATCTGCAGCTGCAGCGGCGCAGCCGCGTCGCCGCCGGCTACCGGCACGTGACTCAGGACAGTGTCAAACAGCGCCGACATGTCCGGGCCCCACTGCTCGCCAGGCTGGCCCTGCTCCAGCGCGCTCCAGCCGTTGATGCCGGAGGCATAGACCACGGGGAAGTCCAGCTGCTCGTCGGTCGCGCCCAGCTTGTCGAACAGGTCGAAGGCGGCGTTCACCACCTTGTCGGGGTTGGCGCCGGGCTTGTCCACCTTGTTGACCACGACGATGGGCTTCAGGCCCAGGGCCAGCGCCTTCTTGGTGACGAAGCGCGTCTGCGGCATGGGGCCTTCCTGCGCGTCGATCAGCAGCACCACGCCGTCCACCATGGACAGCGCGCGCTCCACCTCGCCGCCGAAATCCGCGTGGCCGGGCGTGTCCAGGATGTTGATGTGCGTGCCCTTCCAGGAGGCAGCGCAGTTCTTGGCCAGGATGGTGATGCCACGCTCGCGTTCGATGGCGTTGTTGTCCATCACGGTGTCCACGACTTTCTCGTGGGCGGCAAAGGTGCCCGACTGGCGCAGCAGCTGGTCCACCATGGTGGTCTTGCCATGGTCCACGTGGGCGATGATGGCGATGTTGCGGATTTGTTTGCTCATAGCGTTTGCTTGCGGTCTGTGTTGAATGTGCCGCGCTCAAGGGGTGATGTGGTCGGCGCGCGGCGCGCCTTGCAGGATTTGCTGAATCTCCAGCGGGCTGAGCAGCCGGTCAGGTATCAGCTCGCCGCCGCTCACGTGGCCCACGCCCAGCAGCGCATGCGGCTGCTCGGCGTACACCGCCACGGCCGGCGCGTCGGGCCAGGGCCCGCGCCGGCGCAGGCCCGACAGGAAGCGCCCGGCCTCCTGCTCGTCCAGCGTGATGGTGGCGTGGCCGGCCAGCAGCGTCTGCGCCGGCTGCACCTGGGCCAGGCGCTGGTCCTCGTCCATGGCCTGCAGCTGCTCCAGGGTGATGCAGCGCTCCACGCCGAGGCCGCCGGTGTCGATGCGCCGCAGGAACACCAGGTGCGCACCGCATCCCAGGGCCTGGCCGATGTCCTCGCCCAGCGTGCGGATGTAGGTGCCTTTGCTGCAGGTCACTCTTATTTTGATAGCGGCTTGCGCTTCGCCAGTCTGGGTTAGAGCCAGATTCATCTTGAAAATCTCGACGTCGCGTGCGGGCCGCTCCACCTCCAGGCCGGCACGGGCGTACTCATACAGCGCGCGTCCGTCCTTCTTGAGGGCGCTGTGCATGGGTGGCACCTGGCGGATGGGGCCGGTGAACTGCGCCTGCACGGCAGCCAGCCGCTCGTCGGTGAGCTGCGCCGAATCGACCGAGCGCTGCTCGAGCACCTGCCCTTCCGCGTCGCCCGTGCTGGTGGTCGTGCCCAGCAGGGCGATGGCCTCGTAGGTTTTGGGCGCGTGCAGCTGCAAGGCGCTGAACTTGGTGGCAGCGCCAAAACACAACGGCAGCACGCCGGTGGCCAGCGGGTCGAGCGTGCCGGTATGCCCGGCTTTCTCGGCGCGCAGCAACCACTTGGCCTTTTGCAAGGCGTCGTTGGACGACAGCCCCAGGGGCTTGTCCAGCAGCAGCACTCCGTGCACCGGGCGCCGCTGCACCCGGATGCGGGGAGCGCGCGCGGTCATCGTTCGTCGTCGTCCTTGGAGCGCGAGGCCACGGCGCGCGCGATCAGCGCGTTCATGTCAGCCGCGCGCTCGGGCGTGCGGTCATACATGAAATGCAGCGTGGGCACGGTGTGGATGTGCAGCCGCTTGAACAGGCCGTTGCGCAGAAAGCCCGCGGCTTGGTTCAGGGCTTCCTGAGTGCCGTCGACATCGCCCACGAGCACGCTGAAGAACACTTTGGCGTGCGCGTAGTCGGGCGTGACTTCCACCGCTTGTACGGTGACCATGCCGATGCGCGGGTCCTTCAACTCGCGGATCAGCTCGGTCAGGTCGCGCTGGATCTGGTCCGCGACCTTGAAGCTGCGGTTGGGCGTGGAGGACTTCTTCGCTGCCATGGCTTACAGGGTCCGCGCGATTTCCTTGATGTCGAAGAACTCCAGCTGATCACCCTCGCGGATGTCGTTGTAGTTCTTGAGCTTGATACCGCACTCGAAGCCTTCGCGCACTTCCTTGACGTCGTCCTTGATGCGACGCAGCGACTCCACCTCGCCGGTGTAGATGACCACGTTGTCGCGCAGCAGGCGAAAGCGTGCATTGCGGTGCACGAAGCCCTGCGTGATGTAGGAGCCGGCCACGGTGCCGATCTTGGAGGCCACGAACACCGTGCGGATCTCGGCCATGCCGATGATTTCCTCGCGCTGCTCGGGTGCCAGCATGCCGGACATGGCCACCTTCAGCTCTTCCACGGCGTCGTAGATGACACCGTAGTAGCGCAGGTCCACACCATGCGTCTCGGCCAGCTTGCGGGCACCGGCGTCGGCGCGCACGTTGAAGCCGATGACGATGGCCTTGGAGGCCAGGGCCAGGTTCACGTCGGATTCGCTGATAGCGCCCACGCCGGTGTACACCAGCTGCACCTTGACCTCGTCGGTGGAGAGCTTGAGCAGCGACTGGCCCAGCGCTTCCTGAGAGCCTTGCACGTCCGCCTTGATGATGATGGGCAGGTGCTGCACCTCGCCCGCCTGCATGTCGGCGAACATGTTTTCCAGCTTGGCCGCCTGCTGGCGGGCCAGCTTGGTGTTGCGGAACTTGCCAGCGCGGTAGGTGGCGATTTCACGGGCGCGGCGCTCATCGGCCAGCACCATGAAGTCATCGCCGGCCTGGGGCACTTCGGTCAGGCCCTGGATTTCCACCGGAATGGACGGGCCGGCTTCCTTGCTGGTGCGGCCGTTCTCGTCGCTCATGGCGCGCACGCGGCCGTAGGTCTGGCCCGCCAGCACGATGTCGCCGACCTTGAGCGTGCCCGACTGCACCAGCACCGTGGCCACAGGGCCTCGGCCCTTGTCCAGCTGTGCTTCGATGACCAGGCCCTTGGCCTGCGCCTGCACCGGCGCCTTCAGCTCCAGCACCTCGGCCTGCAGCAGCACCTGCTCCAGCAGCTCGTCGATGCCCATGCCGGTCTTGGACGACACGGCCACGAAGGGCGAGTCACCGCCGTATTCCTCGGGCACCACCTGCTCGGCCACCAGTTCCTGCTTGACGCGCTCGGGGTTGGCCTCGTGCTTGTCGGACTTGGTGATGGCGACCACGATGGGAACGCCCGCCGCCCTGGCGTGCTTGACGGCCTCGCGGGTCTGCGGCATCACGCCGTCGTCGGCCGCGCAGACCAAAATGACGATGTCGGTGGCCTGGGCACCGCGGGCACGCATGGCGGTGAACGCCTCGTGACCTGGGGTATCCAGGAAGGTGACGATGCCGCGCGGCGTCTCGACGTGGTAGGCGCCGATGTGCTGCGTGATGCCGCCAGCCTCGCCCACAGCGACCTTGGAGCGGCGGATGTAGTCCAGCAGCGAGGTCTTGCCATGGTCCACGTGGCCCATGACGGTGACCACCGGCGCACGCGGCAGGGCCTCGGCCTGCTGGCTGGCGGTGTCCTCCGCGATGAAGGCTTCCGGGTCGTCCAGCGCCGCCACTTTGGCGGTGTGGCCCATTTCCTCGACCACGATCATGGCGGTGTCCTGGTCCAGGGGCTGATTGATGGTGACCATCTGGCCCATCTTCATCAGCACCTTGATCAGCTCGGACGCCTTGACCGCCATCTTGTGCGCCAGCTCGGCCACCGTGATGGTCTCGGGCACATGCACTTCCAGCGCGCGGAATTCGGCCGGTGCGGCCGCCTGCTGGCGCTGGTCGTCCCGGTCGCCACGGCGCCCCCGCGGACCGCCGCGCCAGTTGCCGCGGCCCACGCCGCCGCTGCTGTCGCCGCGGGTCTTGATTTCCTTTTTCTTGGCCGCGTCGCCGGCCCAGCTGGAGGACAGCTTGGCGGACTTCACTTCCTTGCCACCCGCTGGCGCGGCGCCGGTGCGCGCACCGGCAGCGCCGGCTGCCGGCTTGTGCAGCGTGCCCTTCTTGGCGTCGGCAGCCCCGGCCGCAGTCTTGGCGGCAGCAGGCTTGGCTTCCTCGGGCTTCTTGGCCACCAGCACCTTGCGCGGCGCGGCCATCATCGCGCGGATGGCCTCGGCCTCGGCCAGGGCCTTGCGGCGACGGTCTTCCAGGTCAGCGGCGCGGGAGGCTTCCTCAGCCGCACGTGCCTGCGACTCGGCTTCCGCCTTGGCGCGGGCCTCGGCCTGGGCGCTCGCGCGGGCCCCGGCCTCGGCCTCGGCCTCGCGTCGAGCCTCCTCGCGCTCGGCGGATTCCTGGGCCTTCTTGCCGGCCTGCTGGGCCGCATAGGCGGCAGCACGCTCCTCGGCTTCGCGCTCGCGCTGTTCGCGTTGCTCACGCTCGGCACGCTCGACCGCCAGGTCGGCCTCCTGGCGGGTGATCAGCTCGGCCTGGCGACGCACTTCTTCGGCGCGGCGTACCAGCTCCTCCTGCTCTTCGCTGGACGGCGCAGGGGCCGGAGCCGGCGCGGCATGGGCCTCGGCCGGATCGTCGCGGCGGATGAAGGTGCGCTTCTTGCGCACTTCCACCTGGATGGTGCGCGCACGGCCCGAGGCGTCCGCCTGCTTGATCTCGCTGGTGGACTTCTTGGTCAGCGTGATCTTGTTGCGGTCGGCGGCAGACGTGCCGTGGCTGGCCTGCAAGTGGGCCAGCAGGGCCTGCTTGTCTCCTTCGGTCAGCGCATCGGTGGCGGACGACTTGGTCACGCCGGCCGATTCAAGCTGGGCCAGCAGGATTTCAGGCGACTTCTTGAGTTCGGCTGCGAACTCGGCGACGGTGTTACTCGACATATACGTTTCGATCTCCCCTGACCTTTATTCCTGCCCCGCGGCAAACCAGTGTTCACGCGCCTTCATGATCAGCGCCTTGGCCTCTTCTTCGGACTGTCCGGTCAGCTCGGTCAGCTCGTCGATGGCCAGATCGGCCAGATCGTCGCGCGTGTTCACGCCACCGGAGGCCAGCTTTTCGATCAGCTCGGGCGTCAGCCCTTCCAGTTGGCGCAGATCCTGCGAGACGCTGCCCACACTTTCCTCGCGGGCGATTTCCATGGTCAGCAGCGCACCCTTGGCGCGTGCACGCAGCTCGCCCACCGTGTCTTCGTCGAAACCCTCGATCTCCAGCATTTCAGACAGCGGCACGTAAGCCACCTCTTCCAGGCTTTCGAAGCCCTCGGCGATCAGGATCTCGGCGACTTCCTCGTCCACGTCCAGGCGTTCCATGAACAGCTGGCGCAGCACGCCGCTCTCCTCGGCCTGCTTCTGCGCGGACTCGGCGGCGTCCATGATGTTGATTTTCCAACCCGTCAGGTCGGATGCCAGGCGCACGTTCTGGCCGCCCCGGCCGATGGCAATGGCCAGATTTTCCTCGTCCACCACCACGTCCATGGCGTGCTTTTCCTCATCGACCACGATGGAGGAGACGTTGGCAGGCGCCAGCGCGCCGATGACGAACTGCGCCGGGTCGTCGGACCACAGCACGATGTCCACGCGCTCGCCGGCCAGCTCGTTCGTGACCGCGTTCACGCGGGTGCCGCGCACGCCCACGCAGGTGCCGATGGGGTCCACGCGCCTGTCGTGCGAGAGCACGGCGATCTTGGCGCGGCTGCCGGCGTCGCGCGCGCAGCTCTTGATCTCCAGCAGGCCCTGCTCGATCTCGGGCACCTCGTTGCGAAACAGCTCCATCATGAATTCGGGCGCCGAGCGCGAGAGGATGATGGGTGCGCCGCGCAGTGTCAGGTCCACGTCCATGATCATGGCGCGCACGCGG
The DNA here is from genome assembly GCF_003013695.1 of Pulveribacter suum. Lineage (GTDB taxonomy): Bacteria > Pseudomonadota > Gammaproteobacteria > Burkholderiales > Burkholderiaceae_C > Melaminivora > Melaminivora suum. Next base: position 2,530,055 of record NZ_CP027792.1, read on the forward strand.
TCGCCGTTGCGCAGGTTTTCCTTGGGGATCATCTCGCCGCGGCGCAGGCGGCCTTCCACGCGGCCGCTCTCGACGATGATGTCGCCCTTGTCCATGCGCTTGACGGTACCCGTGAAGATCTTCTCGCCGCGGCTCATGAAGTCCGAGAGCAGCATCTCGCGCTCGGCGTCGCGGATCTTTTGCAGGATGACCTGCTTGGCCGCCATGGCACCGATACGCCCGATGGGTACGGAGTCCACGGGCTCTTCGATGTACTCGCCCACTTCGATGTCCGGCACGCGGTCCTGGGCATCCATGAGCATCTCTTCGGCTTCGGCGTTCTGCAGGCCGGCGTCGTCGGGCACCACCAGCCAGCGGCGGAAGGTCTCGTACTCGCCGCTGTCGCGGTCGATGGACACACGGATGTCCACCTCGCCCTCGTACAGCTTCTTCGTAGCCTGTGCCAGCGCGGATTCCACCGCACCCAAGACCACGTCACGCTCCACGTTCTTCTCGCGCGAAATGGCATCCACCAACATCAACAATTCGCGGTTCATGCAACGACTCTCCTGTTTTTCGTTCCCTGCGGGCTGTTCCCTCTCGACTGTGCGTCGCGGGCGCCCGGCTTAAATCTTTGTTCGTTCGTGTCAGTCCGCGGCAGGGGTACCGCCCTTGGCGTCCCGCCCCTTGAAGTTCACGAGGGGGGCCAGGCGCGCCTCGCGCAGCTCGTCCAGGGTGAAGCCCAGCACCTGCACCGGTGCCGGCGGACGCTTCTTGCTCACGCGCTGGCCGGGCTTCGCGGGGGGCTCGTCGCTCCAGACGATCTGCCAGCCACCGCCCTCGGCGCGCTCCAGCGCGCCGCGAAATTTCTTGCGGTTGGCAGCCACCGCGCCGCCCGCCGCAGCGCCGATGGGCTGCTTGAGCGTGAGATCCACCACTTCGCCCTCGAAACGGATGAAGTCCTGCTCGTGGCGCAGCGGGCGATCGATGCCGGGCGACGACACTTCCAGTCGCGCATAGTCCACGCCATCGACTTCCAGAGCGAACTGCAGCTGGCGCGTGACTTTTTCGCAGTCTTCGACGGTGATGAACTGCTCGACCGCCGGGACCGTGTCGGCCGCGGGTGCCGCCCAGGGCATGTCGATGGTGATGCGCAGCAAGCCTCCGGCGGAGCGTTCGATCTCCACCAGGTCATACCCCAGGCCGGTCACGGTCTGTTCAACGATTTGCTGCAATGCCACGTGTCTGCGCTCTACCCTGTGTGATTCCAGTTCGGTGGCCAGACCGGCAAAAACAGCCGCGGCCAAAAAACAAACGCCAAAAAAAAAGGGCGGTAAATACCCGCCCGTTTGGTCGTGAAGCGCGTATTGTATCCGCGATTGCGACGCCGTGTAAAGTTGCGCGGCATGCATCTTGCATGGCGCCTGGGGCGCTAGCGACTGCCCAGCACCCTCTGAAACAGCGCCTGGGCAGCGGCATCGGCTTCCCCTTCATCCTTGCCCGCCTGCAGAACTGCCACCATGCGCGCCAGCACCGCCATCTGCGGCAGTACCGGGCCGAAGAACCGGACGCGGCCTTCTCCGGCAACGAGGATGGTGGGAAAGGTCTCCACATCCAGGTCGCCCACGATGTCCTCGTCGTCCTCGACATCCACCCAGGCCATTCGCAGAGCGGGCTGCTGTTGCGCCAGGGCATCGAACGCATCGCGGAATTCCCGGCATACGCCGCACCATTGGGCGCAAAAACACACCACCCACCAGGCACGATCCTGGGACGCCGGCAATGCCGGCACGGCTTGGCTGCCCATGTGTGCTCGATCTCCTGAACGGGTGGTGGTACCTAGGGCCCGCGCCGCTCGCGGGCGCGGTGGACCGCCATGGTATCCACCTTGCCGGCCTCGTTGCCCCAGGCATTGCGGATGAAGGACAGCACGTCGGCGGTTTCCTGATCACTCAGCGTCTGCATGAAGGGCGGCATGCCGAAGGGCCTCGGATTGCCCGCCGTTGCCGGAGCGTAGCCCCCCTGCAACACTAGTCGCACCAGATTGGTGGGATCCTGCAGCAATACCGCGCGGTTGCCCGCCAGGGCCGGGAAGGCCTGCGCCCTGCCCTCGCCCTGATTGCCGTGGCATTCGGCGCAGTGCCGGCCATACAGCTGCTCGCCGCGCTGCAGCGCCGCCTGCGACGGCCTGGCGGCATCGCCAGAAGCGGAGGGCGGGCGCTGCGGCAAGGCTTGCAGCCAGGCCACGGCTGCTTGCATGTCGGCCTCGCTCCAGTACTGCAGGCTGTGGAACACCACATCGGCCATCGGCCCGGACACGCTGGCGCGCGCAGAGACGCCGGTCGCCAACAGGACTGCCGCATCATCTGCATCCCATCCGGCCAGGCCGGCCTCGGACGGCATATCGAGCGCCGGCGCATACCAGCCCTGCCCGGCGACCATGCCGCCCTGCAGGGACGCCCGGGCCCGCGGCGCACCCCAGGCATTGCGCGGCGTGTGGCACGCTGCGCAGTGTCCCAGGCCCTGGACAAGATAGGCGCCGCGGTTGAGCCGGGCTTGTTGCGTGGCGTCAACAGGGGTAGCGGCCATCACGGCACGCTCGGACGGGGCCGCAGGGCGAAAGAACAGCGCCCGCCAGACCGCCAGCGCCGCCTGCGTATTGAACGGAAAGCGCAGCGCGTGGGCCGGGCTGGCGTTGTCCACCGGCTCCAGGCTTTGCAGGTAGGCAAAGAGGGCATCCGAATCCTCGCGCGTGACCAGCGTGTAGTTCGGATAGGGAAACGCCGGGTAGAGCAGCCGCCCGTCGCGCGAGCGGCCGTTGTGCATGGCGCGCCAGAACTCGGCAGCCGTCCAACCGCCCAGGCCGGTGCCGGCATGCGGCGTGAGGTTGGGTGCGTAGATCGCGCCAAAGGGCGTCTGCACGCCTGCGCCGCCCGCGTAGTCGCGCCCGCCCCGCGCGGTATGGCAGCCAATGCAGTTGCCCACACGCGCCAAGTATTGTCCCCGCGCGACCACTTCGAACGAGGCGGGCGCGGCCGCATGCAGCGCCGGCAGGGGCGCTTCGTCCAGCCGGTTGAGAAAGAGGACCCAGCCCGAAGCGGCCATCAGCAGACCCAGCGCGACCCCGGCCCATACCCACCCCCTTTTCTTGAGCGGTTGTTTCACTGCACGGCTCCCGCACCGGGCAGGCCGCCGCAGCGCAGTGGCAGGGTCGCAGGCAGCTGCTGTGCGGGGGCCGCTCCAGCGGGAACCGGCTGCGCCGCCAGCCAGGCGGCGACGGCGCGCACGTCCTGCAGGCTCAGCTTGCGTGCAACGGCGGCCATACAGTCGGGCGGCTGTGCGTGGCGCTGCCCGGTCTGCCAGGCGCCCAGCTGGCTGCCCACGTAGTCACGCGACAGGCCGAGCAGCCCTGGCAGCCAGGGTGCCGCCCCCATCAGCGACGCCCCGTGGCAGTCCACGCACGCCGGTATGTCCCGTCCTGCATCGCCCTGGCGCACCAGCAGGCGGCCGCGCTCCAGCTCCTGCGGCGGCGCCTGGGCGGCGAGCGGCGGCGCGTACGCCAGCTGCAGGCTGGCGAAATGCTGGGCAATGTCCTGCAGGTAGGCATCGGTCAGGTGCTCCAGCAGATAGGACATCTGCGGATAGCTGCGCCGACCATCACGGAAGTTGAGCAGCTGGTTGTACAGATAGCCTGCCGGCTTGCCGGCAATGCGCGGGAAGTAGCCCTGGGGTGTGGCGCGACCCTCCTTGCCGTGGCAGGCGGTGCATGCCAGCACCCGGTCCCGCAGGTCGTCCACCCGCCCCGCCTGCACCGGCTGGGCCATAGCGGGCAGCGCCAGCAGCAGCCCCGCCAACAAGGCGGACGCCGCGCGCCAGAGCGCCAGCAGCCTCTCAACCACGCCCGACGAATGGCATCTTGGTGGCCATGACGGTGTGGAACAGTACGTTGGCGCCCAGGGGCAGACTGGCCATATGCAATACCGACTGCCCGACGATATCCACGTCGATCATGGGCTCGCTGGCTATGGCGCCATGGGCCTGCAGCACGCCCTGGGTCATGCGCTCGGCCAGTTCGGTGTGGGCATTGCCCACGTCGATCTGCCCCACGGCAATGTCCCAGGCGCGGCCGTCCAGGGAGGCCGCCTTGGTCATGCCCGTCACGGCATGTTTGGTAGCGGTATAGGCAATCGAATGCGGGCGCGGCGCGTGCGCCGAGATAGAACCGTTGTTGATGATGCGCCCGCCACGCGGCGATTGCGCCTTCATGACGCGAAAAGCGTTCTGGATGCCATAGAACATGCCGCTCAGGTTGACGTCCACCACGCTCTTCCATTGCGCTGCGCTCAGCTCGTCCAGCGGCGTGGCGGGCGCGCCCGTGCCCGCGTTGTTGAACAGCAAGTCCAGCCGACCGAAATGCTGCACGGTGCGGTCGAATACCTCACGCAAGGCGGCGTGGTCGGTGACGTCGGCCGGGGCGACCAGCACGCGCGCGCCTGCATCGGACTGCTGCGCCACCAGCTGCAGCGGCGGTTCACGCCGCCCTACAAGCGTCACGCTCCAGCCCGCGCCCAGCAGGGCCAGCGCCGCCGCCCGCCCGATGCCCGTGCCTGCGCCGGTAATGAGGGCAATGCCCGGCCGTGCGTCCTCTCTGGACATGGTCTTTCTCCTTGGATTTGTCTTTTGTGAGGCTGACCCGCAGTCATGCGGGTCGGCTTGCGTCAGCCTAGCCGCGCTGGCGCGCGCCGCCCTTGCCGGGCTTCTTCACGCCGGAGCGCCCGGCCTTGGCGGCAGGCTCGGCCTTTGCGCCGCGGGGCTTTTCCTTGCGTGCGTGTGCGCCTTCTTCCGCGGCAGCGCCGCTGCGGCGCTTGCCCGCATTGCGCGCCTTGCCCTCCACCGCCTGCGAGGCAAGCAATTCGTCGCGCACCAGCCTGAAGTCGATGCGCCGGCCGTCCAGGTCCACCCGGCTGACCTGCACGCGCACGCGCGCGCCGATGCCGTAGCGGATGCCCGTGCGCTCGCCGCGCAGCTCCTGGCGCGCCTCGTCGTAGCGGTAGTACTCCCCACCCAACTCGGTGATATGCACCAGTCCCTCGACATACAGCGCATCCAGCGTCACGAAAATACCGAAGCTGGTGACTGCGCTGACCACGCCGCCGTATTCCTCGCCCAGGTGCTCGCGCATGTACTGGCACTTCAGCCAGGCCTCCACGTCGCGGCTGGCCTCGTCGGCCCGGCGCTCGTTGGCGCTGCAATGCAGGCCTGCCGCCTCCCAGGCCATGGTCTCGCGCGTGCTGGCCGCGCCAGGCGTCTTGCGCGGGCGCTGCGTGGGAGCAGCGGCCTTGGCAGCCAGGCGCTTGGCCAGCTTGAACTGCGCCTCGCCCGGCGTCGGCAGGGCTGGCAGCGCGTACTTGGAATTGCCCAGGATGGAGCGGATGACGCGATGCACCAGCAGGTCCGGGTAGCGGCGGATGGGACTGGTGAAGTGCGTATAGGCCTCGAAAGCCAGTCCAAAGTGGCCGCTGTTGATGGGCGTGTAGATCGCCTGCTGCATGGACCGCAGCAGCATGGTGTGGATCTGCTGGGCGTCGGGACGGTCCTTGGTGGCTTCGGCGATGGTCTGGAACTCGCCAGGGCGCGGCTCGTCCCCCAGCATGACGCCCACGCCCATGGCCTTCAGGTAGCCCCGCAGGATCTCCAGCTTCTCCGGCGTCGGGCCTTCATGCACGCGGTACAGGCCGACACGCTTGCCCTCGCCGATGAAGTCAGCGCTGCACACGTTGGCAGCCAACATGGCTTCCTCGATCAGCCGGTGCGCCTCGGTACGCACGCGCGGCACGATCTTGTCGATGCGCCCGTTGTCGTCGCAGACGATCTGCGTCTCGGTGGTCTCGAAATCCACCGCCCCGCGCGCATGGCGGGCAGCCAGCAGCGCGCGGTACACGTCATGCAGGTTCAGCAGGTCGTCCACGCGCTCGTGGTAGCGCGCGGCTTCCGGCCCGCGGGTATTGGCCAGGATGGCCGACACGTCCGTATAGGTGAAGCGGGCATGGCTGCGCATCACGGCCGGGTAGAACTGGTAGGCGTGGACCTCGCCCTTGGCATTGACCAGCATGTCGCAGACCATGCACAGGCGCTCGACGTGCGGGTTCAGCGAACACAACCCGTTGGAGAGCTTCTCCGGCAGCATGGGGATCACGCGCCGCGGAAAGTACACGCTGGTGGCCCGGTCGTAGGCATCCACGTCGATCGGGCTGCCTGTCTCCACGTAGTGGCTGACATCGGCAATGGCTACCAGCAGCCGCCAGCCCTTGCTGCGGCCCACGCGGGCCGGCTCGCAGTACACCGCATCGTCGAAATCGCGCGCGTCCTCGCCGTCGATGGTGACCAGGGGCACGTCCGTCAGGTCCACGCGCTGGCGCTTGTCCTGGGCACGCACCTTGTCGGGCAGTGCCTTGGCCTGTGCCAGGGCGGCCTCGGAAAATTCATGCGGCACGCCGTATTTGCGCACGGCGATCTCCACCTCCATGCCGGGGTCGTCCACTTCGCCCAGCACCTCGACCACACGGCCCACGGGCTGACCGTACAAGGCCGGCGGCTCGGTCAGCTCGACCACAACCACCTGGCCGGTGTTGGCCGTGCCGGTGGCGCCCTTGGGAATCAGCACGTCCTGGCCATAGCGTTTGTCTTCGGGAGCCACCAGCCAGACACCGCTTTCCTGCAGCAGCCGGCCGATGATGGGCTGGCGCGGGCGATCGATGATCTCCACCACGCGGCCCTCGGGGCGGCCGCGGCGGTCCTGGCGCACGATGCGCACACGCACACGGTCCTTGTGCAGCACGGCACGCATTTCGTTGGGCGGCAGGTAGATGTCCTGGGCGCTGTCGTCCGCAATGACGAAGCCGTGGCCGTCGCGATGACCCTGTACGCTGCCCTCGATTTCATCGGAAGGAGCTTTTTGCGCGGAAGTCACGCTGGCGTGTTTTTTTTGGTTGTACAATCTCGTTCTTTCCTGAAATGCCCAGGTGGCGGAATTGGTAGACGCACTAGTTTCAGGTACTAGCGCTGAGAGGCGTGGAGGTTCGAGTCCTCTCCTGGGCACCAAGTTTAACGAGAACCCGCAAGGGTTCCGGCAATAAAAGCCGCTTCATTCGTGAAGCGGCTTTTTTGTTTGTCGTGCCCGCCGCGTAGAATTTTTTTGCGAAACTCCCCGGAAGCGCCAAAAAACCATCCTATACTCGCGGCTTCCCTGAAATGCCCAGGTGGCGGAATTGGTAGACGCACTAGTTTCAGGTACTAGCGCTGAGAGGCGTGGAGGTTCGAGTCCTCTCCTGGGCACCACAACACAAACAAAAAGCCGCTGATGCAAATCAGCGGCTTTTTCGTTTCCGGCATGGCGAAACTGAACGCCATGCAGGGCGCCGGGCCTTTCGGCCCAGACCACCCTTTTCTTACTTGCGCATCAACGCCTTGAGTGCGTTTTGCAGGCGGCGCGCCCGGGCTTCGTCGCCAGCGCTGGCAAAGACCTGCGCGGCATCGCTCTCCCAGGTCTGCTGCGGGGACGGATCGTTGCGGCGCGTGAGCAGCTGCAGCTGCAATACGCGGCGCGCGGACAGCTGGTCGGGCGGGGTCGGCACCTCGGCAGCGATCTCCAGGCGCAGCAGCGCCTGCTGTGCGTCGCCCGCCGCAGCCGAGGCGGACAGCGCCTGGGTCCACGCCGTGCGGGCGCCTGCCGACACCCTGCCGCCCAGCTCCTGCGCACTGGGCACTTGCGCCGCGTCGCGCGCCTGCCAGGCGGCCATCAGCTGCGTGAGCGCCTCGCCGTGCGCCTGGGCCGCCAGTTTGCGCAGCGTGGCCTGGGCGTGGTCCATGGCGTCGCGCTGGGCTCTAAAAGCGGCATCACCCAGGCGCGGGCCGCGAGCCGGCGCATCGCCCCGGTCGCGCATGCGCCCGCCCGGCCCGGCCCTGAAATCGTCGCGGTCGCGCCGCTCGCCGGGACGGCCGCCGCGCTGCTGGGGCGCCGCCGTGGCCGGCTTGCGCCCACCCGGGCGATCGTCGCCGCGCACGGCCACCACGGCGCGCTGCACGGGCGCAGGCGCGGATGCCGGTGCAGATTCATCCTCAGGCGCTTCGGCTCCTGCTTCGGTATTTGTAGCTGCTGGCGCTTGCTGGGCTTGGGCGGGAGCCTGATTTGGCTCAGAATTTCCGTTGTCTTGCGCCTTCAAGGCAGCGTCCAGCCTGGCCATGGCCTCGCGGATGCGCTGCGCATCTCCCGACGCGTTGGCCGCCTCCAGCGCCTTGGACGCTTCCAGCACCGCGCGGTCATGCGCACCCATCTGGGCCGCGCCCTGCTCGCGCGCCGCACTCTTGCGGGCAAAGGCCTCGTCGATGGGCCTGCGGAAAGCGTCCCACAGCTTTTGCTCCTGACGACGGTCCAGCGGCACGACCTGGGCCTCAGCCTGCCAGCGTTGCTGCAGCGCCTTGACGGCGTCGATGCGCAGCTGCGGCGCGGCGCCCAGCGCCGTGGCTTCTTCGATCATGGCGTGGCGCAGCGCCAGGCTGGCCTTTTGCGCCGCCGCCAGCGGCGCTCCCGCCTCGGCGATGGCGTCCCTCCACAAGGGCTGCAACTCGGCAAACACCTTTTCGCTGACATGGCCGCCGGCGCGCCAGCGCTCGCTGAATTGGTGCAGCGCGCGGCTGGCGCCCTTCCAGTCGGGGGCGGCGGTGGCGGCCTGCTCCTGCGCCCAGGCCTTGAGCTCGTCCACCAGGGCCTGGCGCTGGGCGCGGTGCTGGGCACTTTCGGCGCGCACCTTGTCCAACCAGGCCTCCACGGTCTTGTGGGCGGCGTTGCAGGCCTCATCGAAGCGCTTCCACAGCGCATGGTTGGCGGGCGCGCCCTGGTCGGCCTGCTTCCACTGCTCGCGCAGCTGGCGCAGCGTTTCCTGCATCTTGCGTCCGCCCAGCGCCTGGCCTTCGGGACGGTTCAGCAGACCCTCGGCACGCGCCACCAGGTCTTCGCGCACCTGATCGGCGCTCCAGCGCTGCCAGCCTTCCAGCTCGCCAGCGGCGATCAGGGCGGCATGCACCTTCTGCTCCAGTTCGTTGTCGATCAGCTTGCCGTGCACCTTGAGCACCCCGCGCAGGGCGGTCGCGGCGCCGGCGCTGGCCTTGCCGTGCCCCTGGGCGGTCTCTTCCTCCAACTTGGCCAGGGCTTCGCGCACGGCCTGCTGGGCCGCCTCCCGCTGGGCCGGATCCACCTTGGGACGCGCCGGGGCGGCGCTGCGCGCCTGGGTCTTTTCCGATTCGGTAGGCAGGCCGCGCGCCTGGCGCAGCTCGTCGGCCCACACGGGCACGGGCGGCAGCGGCGCGGCGGCGTCCTCGGACGCGGCGACGGTCTGGCCTAACGCCGACTGGAAGGCCTCCCAAACCACCAGCAGCTGGGCGCGCGAAGCCTCCAGTTGCACCGGAAAGCGTGCTTCCACACTGGGCCAGGCGCCGTCGCCGGAGAGCTCCTGCGCCTGCGCCTGCCAACGCTCGACGTCAGCGCTCAGCAACGCCAGCGCCGCCTGCGCGTCCTTCCAGGGCTTGGTGGACAGCACCTCGATGCGCTGGGCCAGCAGCACGGCGGCTTCGCGCTGCACCTGCACGCGGTGCTGCAGGTCTTCGATCACCTTGACGCGTTCGGCCAGCTGGCCCTTGAGCTGCGACAGCGGCTCGCGCGACAGCGGGGCGCCGGCCTTGGCCGCGTCGCGCTGCCAGGCCAGGGCATCGGCAATGTTCAGGCGCGGCGCGGCCAGCAATGCCTCGGCCTTGGCGGCCCACTCGGCGGCGATGGCCTCCTGCGCCTGCGCGCGGCGGAGCTCGTCCAACCGTTCGCGCACGGCACGCGCCGCGCCCTTGTCGCGTGCGCTGAGTTCCTTGAACACTTCCTGCAAGCGCTCGACCGGAGGCTGGGTGGCCAGCCAGTCGCGGATGCGCGCCGCACGCTCGCCGGAGGTGGCCGCCGAAAAGGCGCCGCCCGTCAGCGCGTCCAGGGGATGCGGCTCGCTGGTTTTGGCCGGGGCCGGGGTGGTTTCAGGGGCGTCGGACATTTTGCTGCGGGAGGAAAAAGGAAACATGGTTCTGGCAAGAGGGCGATGGGCCGGGGCGCGGCGAGCGCTCAGGCGAGATCGCGGCAGGAGGCAGATGGACGGGGCAACCCGGCCACCGCGGGAAAGCTGCTATTTTGGCCCGGTTTTGCAGAGCGGCCACCAGGGCCGCCGCGGCCATGCCGCCGGGACGCATCCCGGCGCTCTCTTGAAGTCGGCGCTTGGCCATCAAAATTGATAGCTGCCGGCGCTTGCTGCACGGGGGTTCAAGGCCGTTGTCTCTTAGAACCTTCTCCATGAATGCAGGGCCGTGCCCCTATCTATATAGAGGGCAAGGCTGATCACCCTGGAGAAAGACCCGCCAACCTGGCCTGCCTGCTGATGAAGGGCAGAAAAAGAGAAGCCCGGTGGAGAGAGATCCCTCCACCGGGCCCGATGGCGGACACAACGGTCCATGTGCCATCGCTTTTCGCACCGGGGAGAAACTGGTCCCCAAGTGCGGGAGGCAAGAGATTGCCTCCGGGGGTGCCGCGCAAGAGCTGCTTTTTGCAAAGCCACGACCCTGGTTGGCGTAGCGCCCGGCCGCGACCGGACGACTGCAAGATTAGCAAGAGCTGGCCACCTGTTCCAACAATGTTTCGCATTGACACAACCTCGGCGGCCACCTTTGGTCAGTGGCTGTTTCCTGAGGCTACAGACAGTTTCTTCATGCGATTTATGTCTCAAAGAAGAAAACCTTAGTGTTGACTGTGCATTTTGGACCCCCCTAGAATCCGCCAACTTCACGACGACACCTCGTAGTAACCCTAGCCCAGCCGATTCCCGGCTTCGATGATCCGCAAGTTTCCGGTGCGCCGCGCGCCCGGCACGGATCGATATGGCAACCCAGTCCGGGCGAGCACGCCCGGCCCGAAATCGAGTTTCTCTCCCCTGCATCGCTGCTTTGCGGTGCCTCGCTTCGCCGGGACTCGTTTCTTGCAGAAAGGAAGAGAGCTATGACAGCTTCAGGACGAGCCGTCGCCGGCGTTCGCACTTTTGCCGCCGACGTCGCCAACGGTTTTCTGGAAGTCACCCACAGCAGCTTCGCCCTGCTGGGACTGGCCGTCGCCTTCGCCGCCATCACCCTGTTGGCACGCCCGGACCTGCGCCAAAGCGGCGAGGAGCACCTGATGGGCTGGCTGCAGTCGCGCCAGCCGGTGGTGGTGCAGCTGGAGGCGGAGCCGCCGCTGGGCGAGCGCCCCATCGCCATCAACCCCAAGGAGCTGCCGCGCGAGCAGGCCGCCGTGGCCTACTGGCTGAGCAAAAAATACCGCGTGGCGCCCGAGCCGGTGGCAGCGCTGGTGAACGAGGCCTATGAGATCGGCTCGCGCACCAAGCTGGATCCGACGCTGATCCTGGCCATCGTGGCCATCGAATCGAGCTTCAATCCGTTTGCGCAAAGCGCCGTAGGCGCGCAGGGCCTGATGCAGGTCATGACGCGGGTGCACACCGACAAATATGAAGACGTGGGCGGGCACCTGGCGGCGTTCAATCCCGTGGCCAACCTGCGCGTGGGCGTGAAGGTGTTGCAAGAGTGCATTGCCCGCGCCGGCTCGCTGGAAGGCGGCCTGCGCTACTACGTGGGCGCTGCCAACCTGCCCAGCGACGGCGGCTATGCCGCCAAGGTGCTGGCCGAGCACTTCCGGCTGCGCCAGGTGGCCGGCGGGCGCTCCGCCTCCCCTGCCGCACCAGCGGCCACTCCGCCTGTCCTGTCCACCAAGGCGCCGGCCGAGGCCGCCGGCGTGGGCACCCCTTCCGCCGCGCTGCAGCCCGCCGTGGAGAAGGTGGCGATGCTGGCTGGGGCCTGAGCGGCCGGCCGCCGGCGCTGGGCTACACTAGCCGGGTACGCGACTGGCGATAGGCGCGGGGCCCGGAAAGGGCGCCGCCGCTGACGTGGAAATCCTGCAGGAGGCACGCCCTTTTCTGCCAACCACTGGGAAGCGTACCGCGCGGGCAGCGTCAAGCTGCCTTTGGCGCGATCCGTCGTTCGCCTGGGCAGCCCTTGGAAATTACCGAGGGACACACGTTCATCAGACTGCCAACCATGTACCAACGCAACATCCTTGTCGAACAAACCGACCCCGAGGTGTGGGCCGCCATCCAGGCCGAAGACCGCCGCCAGGAAGAGCACATCGAGCTGATCGCCAGCGAAAACTACGCCTCGCCCGCCGTCATGGCAGCGCAGGGCTCGCAGCTGACCAACAAGTACGCTGAAGGCTACCCCGGCCGCCGCTACTACGGCGGCTGCGAGAACGTGGACGTGGTCGAGCAGCTGGCGATTGACCGCATCAAGCAACTGTTCGGCGCCGAAGCCGCCAACGTGCAGCCCAACTCGGGCTCCCAGGCCAACCAGGCCGTGCTGATGGCGTTCGCCAAGCCCGGCGACACGCTGATGGGCATGAGCCTGGCCGAAGGCGGCCACTTGACGCACGGCATGGCGCTGAACATGAGCGGCAAGTGGTTCAACGTCGTCTCCTACGGCCTGAACGCCCAGGAAGAGATCGACTACGAGGCGATGGAAGCCAAGGCGCGCGAGCACAGGCCGAAGATCATCATCGCCGGTGCCTCCGCCTACGCCCTGCGCATCGATTTCGAGCGCTTTGCAAAGATCGCCAAGGAGGTGGGCGCCATTTTCTGGGTGGACATCGCGCACTACGCCGGCCTGGTGGTGGCGGGCGAGTACCCGAATCCGGTGCCCTACGCCGACGTGGTCACTTCCACCACGCACAAAAGCCTGCGCGGCCCGCGCGGCGGCATCATCCTCATGAAGGCCGAGCACGAGAAGGCGCTGAACAGCGCCATCTTCCCCGGCCTGCAGGGCGGCCCGCTGGAGCACGTGATCGCCGCCAAGGCCGTGGCCTTCAAGGAGGCGCTGTCGCCCGAATTCAAGGCGTATCAGCAGCAGGTGGTGAAGAACGCCAAGGTCTTTGCCGAGACACTGACCGAACGTGGCCTGCGCATCGTCAGCGGCCGCACGGAAAGCCACGTCATGCTGGTGGACCTGCGTGCCAAGGGCATCACCGGCAAGGAGGCCGAGGCCGCCCTGGGCCGCGCCCACATCACCATCAACAAGAACGCCATCCCCAACGACCCGGAAAAGCCCATGGTGACCAGCGGCATCCGCGTGGGCACGCCCGCGATCACCACGCGCGGCTTCAAGGAAGAAGAGACGCGCATCACCGCCAACCTGCTGGCCGACGTGCTGGAGCACCCGCACGACGAGGCCCACCTGGCCGTCGTGCGCGAGAAGGTGCACGCCTTGACCAGCCGCTTCCCGGTCTATCGCTGATCGGCCCGGGCGCTTATCCATCCTGCCAGCCAGCCCATGAAGTGCCCTTTTTGCAGCCACCCGGACACGCAGGTCGCGGAGACCCGCGTGTCCGAGGACGGCGCGCTGGTGCGCCGGCGCCGGCGCTGCGCCGCGTGCGACAAGCGCTTCACGACCTACGAGCGGCCGGAGGTCAGCTTCCCCGCCATCGTCAAGAAGGACGGGCGGCGCGTGGAGTACGACCGGGCCAAGCTGCTCGGGTCCTTCCAGCTGGCGCTGCGCAAGCGCCCGGTCAGCACGGTGCAGATCGACAGCGCCATCGAGCGCATCGAGGAAAAGCTGCTCAACCTGGGCCAACGCGAGATGCTGTCCAGCACGCTGGGCGAGCTGGTCATGCGCGAGCTGCAAAAGCTCGACAAGGTGGCCTATGTGCGCTTTGCCAGCGTGTACCGCAGCTTCGAGGACGTACACGAGTTCCGTGCGCTGGTCGATGAGGTGGGCAAGTAACCCGTCACTTTGCTACAAAATAGATAGCTGCCAGCGCTTGACTGGCGGGCGCTGGAGGCGTTTTTCATCAAAAACGCACCAGGCGCCAGACACAAGGGCCGCATCTGCGGCCCTTGTTTTTGGGTGCCTGGGCGAGGGTCAGCCCGCGCTTGCTGGGATCGGCCCCACGGCCTGGCGCACATCGCCGCACTGCGCCCGGTGGCGCAGCGCGTGGTCCATCAGCACCAGTGCCAGCAGCGCCTCGGCGATCGGCGCGGCGCGGATGCCCACGCAGGGGTCGTGCCGGCCCTTGGTGACCACGTCCACGCTGTGGCCCTGCACGTCGATGGATTGGCGCGGGCTGATGATGGAGCTGGTGGGCTTGATGGCGATGTGGGCCTCGATGTCCTGCCCCGTGCTGATGCCGCCCAGGATGCCGCCGGCATGGTTGCTGGCAAAGCCCTGCGGCGTGAGCGAGTCGCCATGCACCGTGCCGCGCTGCGCCGCGCTGGCAAAGCCGGCGCCGATCTCCACGCCTTTCACGGCGTTCAGGCCCATCAGGGCGTGGGCGATGTCCGCGTCCAGCCGGTCGTACAGGGGCTCGCCCAGGCCCACGGGCACCTTCGTCGCCTGCACGCGGATGCGCGCGCCGCACGAGTCGCCGGCCTTGCGCAATGCGTCCATGTAGTCCTCGTACTGCTGCACGTCGGCCACGGGGGCGAAAAAGGGGTTGTGCGGCACATGCTCCCAGCTCTCGAACGGGATGGGCAGCTCGCCCAGCTGGCTCATGCAGGCGCGAAATTGCGTGCCGAATTGCTCCCTTAGCCACTTCCTGGCCACGGCGCCGGCGGCCACGGTGGGCGCCGTCAGGCGCGCAGACGAGCGCCCGCCCCCGCGCGGGTCGCGCAGGCCGTACTTGTGCCAATAGGTGTAGTCGGCGTGGCCGGGGCGAAAGCTCTGGGCGATGGCGCCGTAGTCCTTGCTGCGCTGGTCCTGGTTGCGGATCAGCAGGGCAATGGGCGTGCCGGTGGTGCGCCCTTCGTACACGCCCGAGAGGATCTCCACCGCGTCGGGCTCATTGCGCTGCGTGACGTGGCGGCTGGTGCCGGGGCGGCGGCGGTCCAGGTCGTGCTGGATGTCGGCCTCGGTCAGTTCCATGCCCGGCGGGCAGCCGTCGATCACGCAGCCGATGGCCGGACCGTGGGATTCACCGAAATTGGTGACGCAAAACAGGGTGCCTAAGGTGTTGCCGCTCATATGGGCCGGCATTATCCCCATCAAAGCAGCATGTCAGCAGCGCAAAGGCCCGCCGCAGCGCAACCTAGGCCAGCAGTCCCCGCGCAAGGGTTCGCTGCGGCGCAACCCAGCCCAGCAGACGCCGCGCAAGGGCCGCCGCGCTGCGCGGGCGTCGTCCCCTTCCCGCATTGCGCAGCAATGCGAGAGAAGGGGGAAGCGCCGCAGGCGCTCAGGGAGTTGTCTTTTCTTCTGGCCAGTCGCGGATGTAGGCCTTGAGCAACTGGTTCTCGAAGTTCTGCCCGTCCACCACGGCCTTGGCCACATCGTAGAAGCTGACCACGCCCATCAGCATGCGCCGGTCCATCACCGGCATGTAGCGCGCGTGGCGGCCCAGCATCATGCGGCGCACCTCGTCCATGTCGGTCTCCAGCGTGCAGGTCAGCGGCGCATCGTCCATGGCGGTGCGCACCAGTGTGGCCCCCAGGCTGCCGCCGTGGCGCGACAGGTGTCCAATGACCTCGCGGAAGGTGAGCATGCCCACCAGGTCACCATGCTCCATCACCACCAGCGAGCCGATGTCCTTCTCGGCCATGGTCTGCACGGCCTGCGCCAGCGGCTCGTCCGGCGTGACGGTGTAGAGGGTGTTGCCTTTGACGCGCAGGATGTCGCTGACTTTCATGGGGTGTCTCGCAGGGGGCAGGGTGGGCGGGCGTGCAGGAAGTGCTCGCGAAAATATAGCCCACAATCCCCGGCGCATTGACCACATTGGAGACACGGATGCCCGGCTATTCCGACCCCGGCTTCGACACGCTCGCGCTGCACGCGGGAGCCGAGCCCGACCCGACCACCGGCGCACGCGCCACCCCCCTGTACCTCACGACCTCGTTCGTCTTCCAGTCCAGCGACCACGCCGCGTCGCTGTTCAACCTGGAGCGCCCGGGCCACGTCTATAGCCGCCTGAGCAACCCGACGACCGACGTGCTGGAGCAGCGCGTCACCGCGCTGGAAGGGGGCGTGGGCGCGATCGCCACCGCCAGCGGCCAGGCGGCGCTGCACCTGGCCGTGGCCACCCTGATGGGCGCGGGCGGGCACATCGTCGCCAGCACCGCGCTGTATGGCGGCTCGCAGAACCTGCTGCACTACACCCTGCGCCGCTTCGGCATCGAGACGACCTTTGTGAGGCCTGGCGACCTGGACGGCTGGCGCACCGCCATCCGCCCCAACACCCGGCTGCTGCTGGGCGAGACCGTGGGCAACCCGGGCATGGAGGTGCTGGACATCCCCGCGATCGCCCAGATCGCCGAAGACGCAGGTGTGCCGCTGCTGGTGGATTCCACGCTGACCTCCCCCTGGCTCATCAAGCCCTTCGAGCATGGCGCGCATCTGGTGTACCACTCGGCCACCAAGTTCCTGTCGGGCCACGGCACCGTGATCGGCGGCGTGCTGGTCGATGGCGGGCGCTTCGATTGGGAGGGCGGCGCGGCAGCCGGCAAATTCCCCGAGCTGACCGAGCCCTACGACGGCTTTCACGGCATGGTGTTCACCGAAGAATCCAGCGTCGCGGCCTTCTTGCTGCGCGCGCGGCGCGAGGGCCTGCGCGACTTCGGCGCCTGCATGAGCCCGCACTCGGCCTGGACCATCCTGCAAGGCATCGAGACGCTGCCGCTGCGCATGGAGCGGCACGTGCGCAACACCGAAAAAGTGGTGCAATTCCTGGCCAGCCACCCCTTCGTCTCGCGCGTGGGACACCCCATGCTGGAGACGCACCCCAGCCACCAGCTGGCGCAAAAGCTGCTGCCGCGCGGCGCCGGCTCGGTGTTCAGCTTCGACTTGCGTGGCGACCGCGAGCAGGGCAAGAAGTTCATCGAAAGCCTGCAGCTGTTCAGCCACCTGGCCAACGTGGGCGACGCCAAGAGCCTGGTCATCCATCCCGCCAGCACCACGCACTTCCGCATGAGCGACGAGGCGCTGGCCGCGGGCGGCATCAGCCAGGGGACGATCCGCCTGTCCATCGGGCTGGAGGAGGCTGACGACCTGATCGACGACTTGAAGCGCGCCCTGAAGGCGGCAGAAAAACATGGCGGAAAGGCAGGTGCGTGATGCTGTACGACGTGAACGGCGCCAGCGCCTACTGCTACACCGGTGGCCGCGCTTTCGACGCGGCAAAGCCCACGGTGGTCTTCATCCATGGCGTGCTGGGCGACCACAGCGTCTGGGCCTGGCAAAGCCGCTACCTGGCCACGCACGGCTGGAACGTGCTGGCCGTCGATCTGCCCGGCCACGGCCGCAGCGGCGGCGAGGCGCCCAAGAGCGTCGAGCAGGCGGCGGACTTCATCGCCGCGCTGCTGGACGCGGCGGGCGTGCAACGGGCCGCCCTCGTCGGCCACAGCTGGGGCTCGCTGATCGCGCTGGAGACCGCCGCGCGCCTCACCGAGCGCATCAGCCACCTGGTGCTGGTCGGCACGGCCTACCCGATGAAGGTCTCGCCCGCGCTCATCCAGGCCTCGCGGGACACGCCCGAGGCGGCCCTGAAGATGATCAACGTGTTCTCGCGCAGCACGCTGGCGCCGCCCACGGGCGCGGGCTTGTGGGTCTATGGCGCGGGCATGGCCTTGGGGCGGCGCGTGCTGCAGGGCAACCGCGAGGCCAACGTGTTCCACCGCGGCTTTGTCGCCTGCGACAGCTACAGCGGCGGCGAGGCGGCGATCGCCGCCATCCAGTGCCCGGTGCTGTTCGCCCTGGGCAGCAAGGACCAGATGACCTCGCCGCGCGCGGCGAAGGGGCTGATCGACGGCGCGCGCGCGGCCGGCAAGCAGGTGCAGGTGGCGCACCTGCCCGTGGGCCATAACCAGATGACCGAGGCGCCGCACGAGACGCTCATCGCCATCCGCGACTTCCTGGCCTGAAAAGCTGCGGGACAAAGCCGCGGTGGCCACGGCCGCTGCCGCTTTGCCGCCACAATCGCGCCCCATGCCTGCTGCTGCTTCTCCCGCCCCTACCGCTCCCTCCACTGCCATCTTGCTGTGCAACCTGGGCACGCCGGACGCCCCCACGGCGCCGGCGCTGCGCCGCTACCTGGCGCAGTTCCTGGGCGACCCGCGCGTGGTCGAGATACCCCGCCTGGTGTGGTGGCCCATCCTGCACGGGATCATCCTGCGCATCCGGCCGGCCAAGTCGGCCGCCAAGTACGCCACCATCTGGACGCCCGAGGGCTCGCCCCTGGCCGTGTGGACCGCCAAGCAGGCACTGATGCTGCGCGGCTGGCTGGGCCAGGCGCGCCTGGCCGTGCGCGTGCAGCACGCCATGCGCTACGGCCAGCCGGCCATCGGCGCACAGCTCAAGGCCTTGCAGGAAGCCGGCGTGCAGCGCGTGCTGGTGCTGCCGCTGTACCCGCAGTATTCGAGCACCACCACGGCCAGCGTGTTCGATGACGTGGCGGCCTGGGTCAAGCGCTCGCGCGTGTATCCCGAGCTGCGCTTCGTCAACGGCTACCACGACCACCCCGCCTACATCGCCGCGCTCGAAAAAAGCGTGCGCGCCCACTGGCAGCGCGAGGGCGGCCCGGCCGAGCGGCTGGTAATGAGCTTTCACGGCATCCCCGATCGCAACGTGCGCCTGGGCGACCCGTATGCCGAGCAGTGCCGCACCACGGCCCGGCTGCTGGCGCAGGCGCTGGGCCTGTCCGAGCAGCAGTGGCAGCTCACCTTCCAGTCGCGCTTTGGCAAGGCCCGCTGGCTGGAGCCCTACACCGAGCCCACCCTGGTCGCCCTGGCGCAGGCCGGCATGCGCCGCGTGGACGTGATGTGCCCCGGCTTCACCGGCGACTGCCTGGAGACGCTGGAGGAGATCAACCAGGAGGCGCGCCACGCCTTCATGGAAGCGGGCGGCAAGGAGTTCCGCTACATCCCCTGCCTGAACGACGACGCGGCGTGGATCACCGCGCTGTCGCAGATCGCACAGCAGCATCTGGCGGGCTGGCCGTTGGCGGCAGGCTGAGAGCCAAAACAGCCTCTGACGCTTGCCAGTCAAGCGCTGGCAGCTCCTTATTCGATAGCGCTCTGGGCGTCAGGGACGGCGCCGCGGCCAGGGCGGCGCAGGCACCATGCAAAAATTGCCGCGATGACCGCCCTCCCCCTCCCATCCATGCGCCTGGACAAATGGCTGTGGTGCGCGCGCTTTTACAAGACGCGCGGCCTGGCCGTCGATGAAATCAGCCGCGGCCGCGTCACCGTGAATGGCCAGCTGGCCAAGGCCGCGCGCGAGCTGCGCCCCGGCGACACGGTGGCACTGCGCCAGGGCCACGTGGCCCGCACGGTGGTGGTGCGCGCCTTGAGCAACCTGCGCGGGCCGGCGCCGGTGGCGCAGCAGCTGTACGAGGAAACACCTGAGAGCATCGCGGCGCGCGAGCAGGCGGCGCAGGCGCAGCGCCTGGCGCCGGAGCCGGCGGACGGGCTGCGCGATGGCCGGCCGACCAAGCGGGACCGGCGCAGCATGGACGAGCTGCGCGGCGGCTGGGGCGACCGCTGGAGTGCGTCGGTGGACGACGCGCCACCACGGAATGCTTGAAAGCAAACCCCCGCAGCGACAGCTTGTACAGGCCAGCTCCGACGATCCGGAAGAAAAACCGACAGATGTTCAGACACTCCACCGCAGCAATCGGAGCTGCCGCCCCGCTTCCTACAGGAATCGTTGACCCGTTGGTCGCGCAGCGCACGATCTTCAGCGCAGACAGAACCCACCGTTTCACCCTCTTTCGGCACTGGGGTGACACAACAGATTACGCCTGCGCAATTAGCATGAACCCTTCGGGCGCAGCGGAGGACGTGGGTGACCGCACTGTCGATGGCATGGTGCGTCGAGCCCGAAACCACTGGGGCGTTGGCGCGTATTACCAACTCAACGTGATGTCGCTGCGCGGTACATATTCGGCAGACTTGGCGAGGGCAGCCGTGATCAACCTTCCCGAGAACGATGAATGGATCCACCGTATCGCGGCAGGCGCAAGAATCGTTGTGGTGAGTTGGGGCGACGCGGGTCACGCATCAGGCCGCGGCATGGCGGTGGAAAAAATTTTGCGTGAGGTGTGCAACCCGTCGAAAGTCTTCTGCTTCGGTCGAAACAAGAGCGGCGCGCCAGTACATCCGCTCTATCAACGCGACGATGCGCCCTTGCTGCCTTACTTCACATAGCCTCCATTTCCGGCGATGCATGACTTCCAGTCCATGCTCAGGCAAGCGCTGCCAGCTATGCAGTCAACAGCATCACCCCGCCCCGTACGGCGCGAGACTGCTCCGATCCTCGCTCACCTGCAGCGCCTGCCCGATCGGCGGGAACGCCCGCTGCGGGCACGCCGGGCGTTCGCAGACCTTGCAGCCCATGCCGATCGGCACATAGGCCGCCGCATCGCCCAGGTCCAGCCCGCGCCCATAGACCAGGGCGCCTGCGTGCTGCACGTCGCAGCCCAGCGCCACCGAGAACTGCCGGGCCGGCGCGCCCCAGCCGCCCGCGCTGCGCGTGACGGTGCGGGCGATCCACAGGTAAGACCTTCCGTCGGGCATGCGCGCCAGCTGGCGCACGATGCGCCCGGGCTGGGCGAAGGCCTCGTACACGTTCCACAGCGGGCAGGTGCCGCCGATCTTGCTGAAGTGAAAGTGCGTGGCCGACTGGCGCTTGCTGATGTTGCCCGCCCGGTCCACGCGGATAAAGAAGAACGGCACCCCGCGCGCGCCTGCGCGTTGCAGCGTGGACAGGCGGTGGCACACGGTCTCAAAGCCCACGCCGAAGCGCTGCGCCAGCCGCTCGATGTCGTAGTGCAGCGCTTCGGCCGCGCGCAGAAAGTGCGTGTAGGGCAGCAGCAGCGCGCCGGCGAAGTAGTTGGCCAGGCCGATGCGCGCCAGCGACTGCGCCGCCTCGCCGCTCAGGCTGGCGCCCTGCACGGTGTGCGTCAGCTCCTGCTCCACCTCTAAAAAGGCCAGCTGCGTCGCCATCTGGAAGGCGCGCTGCGCGGGCAGCAGGCCGGGCCCCAGGTGCAGCACGCGAGCCTGCGCATCGAAGCGCCGCAGCGCGGCGCCGCCCTCCTGGCCGGGCGCGGCGTCAGGCAGCAGGGCCACGCGCACGCCGTGGGCGGCTTGCAGGCGCTCGGCCAGGGCGGTGTCGCTCACGCGCTCGGGCAGGCGCCACTTTGCAGCCAATCTTTCAGCCGCGTCGTCCAGCGGCGCGATGTGGTTGTGCTGCGAGAAAAAGAAGTCGCGCACCTGCTCGAAGGCCATGGGCGGCGGGGCGTGCAGCGAGGCGGCCGCAGCGCCCGGGCGGCCCGCCTCCAGGTGCTGCGACAGCGCGGCCAGGCGCTCGCCCTGCTCGCGCCGGCTGCGGTGCAGGGCCAGCAGCGTGCGGGCAACGGCCGGCATGTTGGCGGCCAGCTCGCGCACCTCGGCCAGCGACACGGCGTCCTGCGGCTGGGCGCTGGCCAGTTCGGTGAACACGTCGCGCAGGCCGGCGACCAGGCGCGCCTCGTCGTCGTCGGAAAAGCGCTGCACATCCACGCCGAAGACGGCGTTGATTTTCAAAAGGACGGGCACCGTGAGCGGGCGCTGGTTCTGCTCGATCTGGTTCAGGTAGCTGGCCGACAGATCCAGCGCGCGCGCCAGCGCCACCTGGGTCAGGCCGCGCTCTTCGCGCAGGCGGCGCAGGCGCACGCCCATGAAGGTCTTTTTCATCGATGTTTTCTTCGCAAGATTCGCAAATTTGAGGCCATGCCTTTGCATTCCTACGCCAATTCAGGCCTCGTGCGGGAGCGCCATTGTGCGTAGATTGCGAAGCATGGCAAACCTTGCCGCCACACCCACGGAGACCCCTGACCCATGAGCACCATCCTGAGCGCCAGCCCCACGCCCCTTGCAACGCCCGCCCTGCGGCCCAAGAAATCCGTCGCCCTCTCGGGCGTCACGGCCGGCAACACCGCCCTGTGCACCGTGGGCCGCACCGGCAACGACCTGCACTACCGCGGCTACGACATCCTGGACATCGCCGAGGTGTGCGAGTTCGAGGAAATCGCCCACCTGCTGGTGCATGGCAAGCTGCCCACGCGCGCCGAACTGGCCGCCTACAAGGCTAGGCTGCGCGCCCTGCGCGGCCTGCCCGCGGGCGTCAAGGCCGCGCTGGAGCAGCTGCCCGCCGCCAGCCACCCCATGGACGTGATGCGCACGGGCGTATCCGCCCTGGGCTGCGCGCTGCCCGAAAAAGACGACCACAACCTGCCCGGCAGCCGCGACATCGCCGACCGGCTGATGGCCTGCCTTGGCTCCATGCTGCTGTACTGGTGGCACTTCAGCCATGGCGGCCGGCGCATCGAGGTGCAGACCGATGACGACTGCATCGGCGGACACTTTTTGCACCTGTTGCACGGCACGCGCGCGCCCGGCAGCTGGGTGCGCGCCATGCACACATCGCTGAACCTGTATGCCGAGCACGAGTTCAACGCCTCCACCTTCGCCGCGCGGGTGATCGCCGGCACCGGCAGCGACGTGTACTCGGCCATCGCCGGCGCCATCGGCGCGCTACGCGGCCCCAAGCACGGCGGGGCGAACGAAGTGGCGTTCGAGGTGCAAAAGCGCTACGACAACCCGGATGAGGCGGAAGCCGACATTCGCCAGCGCGTGCACAACAAGGAGGTGGTGATCGGCTTCGGCCACCCGGTCTATACGGTGAGCGATCCGCGCAACGCCGTCATCAAGGGCGTGGCCCGGCGCCTGTCCGAGGAGGCCGGCTCGATGAAGATGTACGGCGTCGCCGAGCGGCTGGAAGCCGTCATGTGGGAGGAAAAGCGCATGTTCCCCAACCTGGACTGGTTCAGCGCCGTGAGCTACCACATGATGCAGGTGCCCACCGCCCTGTTCACGCCGCTGTTCGTCATCGCGCGCACCAGCGGCTGGGCGGCGCACGTGATCGAGCAGCGCATCGACAACAAGATCATCCGCCCCAGCGCCCACTACACCGGGCCGCAGGACCAGCGCTTCGTGCCCATCGACGAACGCCTGTGACCGCGCGAAGCCCTCTGCCCATGACGAACGACAACCGCTACCGCAAGCCCCTGCCCGGCACCGCCCTGCACTACTTTGACGCGCGCGCCGCCGTCGAAGACCTGGCGCCCGGCGCCTGGGCCGGCCTGCCCTACACCGCCCGCGTGCACGCGGAAAACCTGGTGCGCCGCGCCGATGCCGCACATCGGAATGGCTACCTGCGCCAGCTGATCGAGCGCCGGCGCGATGCCGACTTTCCGTGGTGGCCGGTGCGCGTGGTGTGCCACGACATCCTGGGGCAGACGGCGCTGGTCGATCTGGCCGGCCTGCGCGACGCCATTGCCGCCGCCGGGGGCGACCCGGCGCAGGTCAACCCGGTGGTGCCGGTGCAGCTGATCGTGGACCACTCGCTGGCCGTGGAGTGCGGCGGGTTCGAGCCGGATGCCTTCGCCAGGAACCGCGCCATCGAGGACCGGCGCAACGAGGACCGTTTCCACTTCATCGACTGGTGCCAGCAGGCCTTTGCCAACGTCGATGTCATCCCGGCGGGCAACGGGATCATGCACCAGATCAACCTGGAAAAAATGTCGCCCGTGGCCTGTGTGCAGGGCGGCGAGGTCTTCCCCGACACCTGCGTGGGCACCGACAGCCACACGCCGCACGTCGATGCGCTGGGCGTGATCGCGGTGGGCGTGGGCGGGCTGGAGGCCGAGACCGTGATGCTGGGCCGGCCCTCGTGGATGCGCCTGCCCGAGATCGTCGGCGTGCAGCTCACTGGGCGGCGCCCGCCGGGCATCACCGCCACCGACATCGTGCTGGCGCTGACCGAGTTTTTGCGCCAGCAAAAGGTGGTCGGCGCCTACCTCGAATTTTTCGGCGGCGGCGCGCGCTCCCTGACCATCGGCGACCGCGCGACCATCTCCAACATGTGTCCGGAATACGGCGCCACTGCCGCCCTGTTCGCCATCGACGAGCAGACGCTGCAGTACCTGCGCCTGACCGGGCGCGATGAGCAGCAGGTGCAGCTGGTGGACAACTACGCCCGCGCCGCCGGCCTGTGGGCGGATGCGCTGGCGCAGGTGCAGTACGAGCGCGTCTTGCATTTCGACCTCTCCAGCGTCGAGCGCAACCTGGCCGGACCGTCGAACCCCCACCGGCGCCTGCCCACCGCGCAGCTGGCCGAGCGCAGCATCGCGGTCGGTCTGGACAAGGCCCGCGCCGAAGAAGCGCAGGGCCTGATGCCCGATGGCGCCGTGATCATTGCCGCCATCACCAGCTGCACCAACACCAGCAACCCGCGCAACGTGATCGCCGCGGCGCTGCTGGCGCGCAACGCGCGGCGGCTGGGCTTGCAGCGCAAGCCCTGGGTCAAGACGTCGCTGGCGCCCGGCTCGCGCGCGGTCGAGCTGTATCTGCAGGAAGCCGGCCTGCTCGCTGACCTGGAAGCGCTGGGCTTTGGCATCGTCGGCTTCGCCTGCACCACCTGCAACGGCATGAGCGGTGCGCTCGATCCCGCCATCCAGCAGGAGATCGTTCAGCGCAACCTCTACACCACGGCCGTGCTTTCGGGCAACCGCAACTTCGACGGGCGCATCCATCCGTATGCGAAGCAGGCCTTCCTGGCCTCGCCGCCGCTGGTCGTGGCCTACGCGCTGGCCGGCACCATCCGCTTCGACATCGAGCGCGACGTGCTGGGCGTGGCGGATGGCCGCGAAGTGCGCCTGCGCGACCTGTGGCCCAGCGATGAGGAGATCGACGCCGTGGTGGCCGCCGCCGTGCGGCCCGAGCACTACCGCGCGGTGTACGAGCCCATGTTTGCCATCCGCCCAGCCGGCGCCCGGCGCGCCGCGCCGCAATACGCCTGGCGAGCGCAGTCCACCTACATCCGCCGCCCGCCCTATTGGGACACCGAGGGCATAGGCGCCCTGGCCGCGCACCCGCGCACGCTGCGGGGCCTGCGCCCGCTGGCCCTCCTGCCGGACAACATCACAACCGACCACCTCTCGCCCTCCAACGCCATCCTGGCGGACAGCGCGGCCGGCGAATACCTGGCGCGCATGGGCCTGCCGGAGGAGGATTTCAACTCCTACGCCACGCACCGCGGCGACCACCTGACGGCCCTGCGCGCCACCTTCGCCAACCCGACACTGAAGAACGAAATGGTGCGTGACGAAGCGGGCAACGTGCGCGCCGGCTCGCTCGCCCGTGTCGAGCCGGACGGCCAGGTCATGCGCATGTGGGAGGCCATCGAGACTTATCTCTCGCGCCGCCAGCCGCTCGTCATCATTGCCGGCACCGACTACGGCCAGGGGTCGAGCCGCGACTGGGCGGCCAAGGGCGTGCGGCTGGCGGGCGTGGAGGTGGTCGTGGCCGAGGGCTTCGAGCGCATCCACCGCACCAACCTGATCGGCATGGGCGTACTGCCGCTGGAGTTTTTGCCCGGCACCACGCGGCACACGCTGGGGCTGGACGGCACGGAGGTGTTCGACGTGCAGGGCGACGTGCAGGCGGGCGGCACGCTGGCGCTGCTGGTGCGCCGGCGCAGCGGCGCCGTGCAGCGCGTGCCGGTGCGCTGCCGGCTGGACACGGCGGACGAAGTGGCGGTGTATGCAGCCGGCGGCGTGCTGCAACGCTTTGCGCAGGACTTCCTGGCCCGCTCGGCCGAGCGCAAGATTGAAGCAAAATCAGCCTCCAGCGCCCACCTATCAAGCGCCAGCAGCTATCAATAAATGAGCAACAACAACACACTGCGCATCCCCGCCACGTATATGCGCGGGGGCACCAGCAAGGGCGTTTTCTTTCGCCTGGAAGACCTGCCCCCCGCCTGCCAGCAACCCGGCCGCGCGCGCGACCGCTTCTTGCAGCGCGTGATCGGCAGCCCCGACCCTTACGGCAAGCAGGTGGACGGCATGGGCGGCGCCACGTCCAGCACCAGCAAGTGCGTGATCGTGAGCCGCAGCACGCGCGCCGACCACGACGTGGACTACCTCTACGGCCAGGTCGCCGTCGAGGACGACTTCGTGGACTGGTCGGGCAACTGCGGCAACCTCACCGCCGCCGCCGCTGCCTTCGCCCTGCACGCCGGCCTGGTGCCGCCCGAGCGCATCCCGCAGGACGGCGCCTGCACCGTGCGCATCTGGCAGGCCAACATTGGCAAGACCATCCTGGCCCACGTGCCCGTCGCCGATGGCCAGGTGCAGGAGGCGGGCGGCTTCACGCTGGACGGCGTGGCCTCCCCGGCCGCCGAGATCGTGCTCGAATTCCTCGACCCCGCGCCCGAGGAGGAAGGCGCCAGCGGCGCCGTGCTGCCCACCGGCAACGCGCAGGACGTGCTCGACGTGCCCGGCATCGGCCGCTTCGTCGCCAGCTTCGTCAACGCCGGCATCCCCACCGTGTTCCTGAACGCGCACGAGCTGGGCTACACCGGCGCCGAGCTGCAACCCGCCATCAACGGCGACGCGGCGGCGCTGGCGCGGCTGGAGACCATCCGCGCCCACGCCGCCGTGCGCATGGGCCTGATTGCCGACGTGACCGAGGCCGCGCGCCGCCAGCACACGCCAAAAATCGCCTTCGTCGCGCCGCCGGCCGACTACACCGCATCCAGCGGCCGCCAAGTCGCGCAAGAGGACGTGGACGTGCTCGTGCGCGCCCTGTCCATGGGCCGGCTGCACCACGCCATGATGGGCACGGCGGCCGTCGCAATCGCCACCGCAGCGGCCATTCCCGGCACGCTGGTCTGCCAGGCGGCGGGCGGCGCAGCGCGCACCCACGTCCGCCTGGGCCACCCCAGCGGCACCCTGCGCGTGGGCGCCGAGGTGCAGCAAGGCGCGGACGGCCAGTGGCAGGCGCGCAAGGCCGTCATGAGCCGCAGCGCCCGCATCCTGATGGAAGGCTGGGTGCGCGTGCCCGCCGGCAGCTTCTGATTTTTCTGGACACCCTATGAGCACCAAACAACAGCTGCGCGCGCTGGCGGCCCAGCGCCGCGGCGTCCTCGTTCCCGGCGCGTTCAACGCCCTCTCGGCCCGCGTGGTGGCCGACATGGGCTTCGAGGCGATCTACGTCACCGGCGCCGGCGTGACCAACATGTGGCTGGGCCTGCCCGACCAGGGCTTTATGGGCCTGGCCGACATCGCAAATCACACCGCGCGCATCCGCGATGCGGTGGAGCTGCCGCTGATCGTCGATGCCGACACCGGCTTTGGCAACGCGCTGAACACCTACCACGCCGTGCGCACGCTCGAGCGCGCCGGCGCCGACTGCATCCAGCTCGAAGACCAGGTCAGCCCCAAGCGCTGCGGCCACTTCAGCGGCAAGGACGTGGTGGAGGCGAGCGAAATGGTCGGCAAGATCCGCGCCGCCTGCGACGCGCGGCGCGATGGCGACCTGCTCATCATGGCGCGTACCGACGCCGCCGCCATCCACGGCTTCGACGCCGCGGTGGAGCGGGCTCAAGCCTACGCCGAGGCGGGCGCTGACATCCTGTTCGTCGAGGCCGTGACCTCTGCCTCCGAAGTGCGCGCCCTGCCGCAACGCCTGGCCACGCCGCAGCTCATGAACATGGTCATCGGCGGCAAGACGCCCATCGTGGGCGCCGATGAGCTGGGCGCGCTGGGCTACGGCTTCGTGCTGTACGCCAACGCCGCGCTGCAGGGGGCGCTGGCCGGCATGCAAAAGGTGCTGGCCACGCTGCGCGACACGCGCGAGGTGCGCGAAGACCCGGCCCTGGTCGCGCCGTTTGCCGAGCGCCAGCGGCTGGTGGGCAAGCCCGCGTGGCATGCGCTGGAGCAGCGCTACCGCTAAAGCGCCGCCATCTGGGCGAAATCGGCCTCCAGCCCTTGCGGGACAAGCGCTGGGAGCTATTGAAAAGATAGCGCCTGCCCACCGGATCCGCAGGGCGCCTCTTGAATGGGAACCAAAGTGGCGCAAAATGCGCCATAAAGGAACCCGCACCATGGCCCAACCCGCTTTCTCTTCCGTCAAGCTGCCCGGCTCCCTCGTGGAGCAGGCGCGCCAGGCCGCCCAGCCGCTGCGCCGCTCGGTTGCCAGCCAGATCGAATACTGGGCCACGCTCGGCCAGATCGTCGAGCACACGGGCCTGAGCGTGCAGGACGCACGCGCCGCCATCGAGCAGTACGAGGCCGCCGCTGCGCAGGCCACGGCGCCCGTGTCGGTCGAAGCGCTCACCCAACGGCTGCTGGCCGCCCAGGCACGCGGCACGCTGGCCGAGCGCGTGCGCGAGGTGGTGCGCGAGAACCAGTCGCGCGCCCAGTGACGCGCCCCGCCGGCGGCGCCCACGCGGCGCCCTGCTGGTTCCACCTGCTGGCCGGGCCCAACGGCGCGGGCAAGTCCACGCTGTATCGCGCGCTGGTGCGCGAGGGCATCCTCGGCCCGCCGATGGAATTCGTGAACGCCGACCTGCACGAGCAGGCGCAGCTGCAGCACATCGCCGACGCGCAGGAGCGGTCGCTGGCCGCCCGCGCCTGGGCCGACGCGCGCCGCGCCGCGCTGATCGAGGCGGGCACGCCGTTCGCCAGCGAGACGGTGTTCTCGCACCCCTCCAAGCTGGCGCTCATCGACCACGCCCGCCGCCGCGGCTTCACCGTCGCGCTGCACGTGGTGGCGCTGGACGAGCCGCAGCGCCTGCTCGAGCGCGTGGCCCGGCGCGTGCGCGAGGGTGGCCACCCGGTGCCGCCCGAGCGCATCCTGGCGCGCCTGCCGCGCACCCTGGCGCTGCTGGCGCAGGCGGTGCGCCGGGCCGACGTGGCGTATCTGTATGACGGCGCCGAGGTCGAGGCTGGCGGCCCCCAGCTGGTGGCCGTGCGCACGCCGGCGGGGACGACCGAGCTGGCCACGCCGCTGCCCGCATGGGCGCAGGCCATGCTGCGCGCCGACTGAGCACCAATAAACCCGGTAAAAAAACAGCCTCCAGCGCTTGCTGGACAAGCGCTGGCAGCTCTCTTTTCAGGAGCACCCGCGCTGGCGCATGGCGAGGCGCTGCCACACAGGGCACCCGTTGACCGCCCGCGTACGCAGCAAAGGACCGCCGGGGCGCTGCCCGCTGCTCAGGGCACGAAGACGATGTGCTCGCCAGCGTGCGGGGGTGCGTTCCACACCTGCTCCACGTCGCGCAGCGGCACGGCCCGCGCGTCGATGCGAAAGCTGCCGCGGGCGATCTCGTGCACCAGCGCCGGCAGCTCCATCAGGATTTCCTGCTGCGGCACCGAGCCCAGCCCGCTGCCCACCAGGCGCAGATTGGCCGAGCGCAGCAGCGCACCGGCCAGCGCGGCCGATTCGCCCGCCACCGAGCCGATATGGATCCAGGTCAGCAGCTGGCTGCGGTCTGCGCGCCGCTCGACCAGCGTGTGCAGCGCGGCCATGGCGGGCGCGCCCCAGACGAAGTCGAGCACGACATCCACCTTGCGCGCCAGCGCGCCCAGCCGGGCTGCGTCGTCCAGCGCCACG
This sequence comes from Pulveribacter suum, assembly GCF_003013695.1. GTDB lineage: Bacteria > Pseudomonadota > Gammaproteobacteria > Burkholderiales > Burkholderiaceae_C > Melaminivora > Melaminivora suum. Next base: position 2,559,628 of record NZ_CP027792.1, read on the forward strand.
GTGTCAGACGCGCCCAGCGCGGGGAGCTGCGCGAGCTGTTGCGAGTTGCGCCCCGCCGCGATGACCTGCGAGGCGCCCAGGTGGCGGGCAATCTGCACGGCCATGCGGCCGGCGCTGCCCGTGGCGCCCAGGATGAGCACCTTGTGCCCCCGCCGAAACGGCACGCGGCAGCGCAGTGCCAGCCACGACGCCATGGCCGGGTTCATCGCGCCGGCCACGGCGACCGGGTCGCTGCCGGGCGGCAGCTCGATGCTGTGGCCGGGCGCGATCACGGTCCTTTGCGCCATGGTGCCGGGCTGGCCGGGGGCCTGCGCGAAGTAGCGCAGCCGGCCATCGCTGCCGCGGCCGACGCCGTCCACCCCCGCGATTTGCGGCAGCTGTGCGGCGCGGGCGTAGTGCGCTGCGGACGCGCGCCCGCGGGCCAGGTGGTGCAGGCCGGCGGCGAGCACATCGACCTGCATCTCGCCGGGCTCGGCAGCTATCGGTTCGCCAAAGTCGCCATAGTGCGGCGCACGGTCGAAGGTGGTGATGACGGCGGCTTTCATGGGTGGCTCCTGCATTAAGTTCGTAATGCGATCTATTTTTGATGCGTATTACGAACTATGTCAAGATGCTTTCCACCATGAGCAGAAAAAAAATGAGCGCACCGCCCTCCGACGTCTTTCACGAAGACCTGGCCAATGCGCTGGTGCCGGTCGCCTTTGCCACCATGGCCGTGCTCAACAAGATAGGCGCCGAGAACGATCTCTCGCTCACGCTGCTGCGCACGCTGGGCATCCTGCGCGACCGCCGCCCGCGCATGGCGGAACTGGCCGAACACCTGGGGCTGGAAAAGCAGACCCTGTCGGGGCTGGTTGCACGCGCTGAAAAACGCGGCCTGGTGGCCCGCGCGCCCAATGCGCACGACGGCCGGGCGACGGACGTGTCGCTGACGGAGGAAGGCGCTGCGCTGGTCCAGCGCCTGCATGCGCAGGCGCAGCAGGCGCTGGCGCCCCTGGCCGAGCACCTCAGCGCGGCGGACCAGCGCGTGCTGCAAGAGCTGCTCCAGCGCATGCACCGCCGCTACGGCGCCTGACGGGCCTGGCCGGGCGGCTGCGCGGGGCAGGCAAGCGGGCGCCCGGCCGGCCTACAGCAGCTGCACCCCCTTGAGCGTGACGAAGCTCGTCTCGCGCGTGACCGCTACAAAATCCTGCATCCACGGCCTGCTGGACAGCTGCGGCAGGCAGGCCGCGTGCAGTTCGCCGCGCAGGCCCTGCGGCCCGATGGGGCGGGCCTGCACGTAGCCACGCTCCAGGTAGCCCTGCACCGCCCACACGGGCAGCGCGGCCACGCCCCGGCCGCTGGCCACCAGCTGCAGCATGGCCACGGTGAGCTCGGTGGTGCGCCGCGGCGGGCGCACGCCGGCGGGCTCCAGCACCTGGCGCACCAGGTCCAGCATGTCGTTGGGCACGGGGTAGGTGATGAGCGTCTGGTCGGCAAAGTCCTGCGCCTGCAGATGCGGCTTGGCCAGCAGCGCGTGGCCATGCGCCAGCAGGGCGCGGATCTCGAAGGCGAACAGCGCGTGGTGGTCGACCGCGGCCGCGTCGCCTGCGTCCACCTCCGAGACGATGGCCACGTCCGCCCGGCCCTGGTGCAGCAGGCCCACCGGGTCGGCGTGAAAGCCGCTCACGATGTCCAGCTCCACCTCGGGCCAGCGGGCGCGAAAGGCGTCCATGGCCGGCATCAGCCAGTCAAAGCAGGTGTGGCACTCCACGGCGATGCGCAGCTGCCCGCCCTGGCCCTGCACCAGCCGCGCCACGTCGCGCTCGGCCGCCTCGATCTGCGGCAGCACGGCGTCGGCCAGCAGCAAGAGCCGGCTGCCGGCGGCGCTGAACTGCGGCGGCACCGACTTGCGCTCGAACAGCGGCGCGCCGTAGCGCTCTTCCAGCAACTTCACCTGGTGCGACAGGGCGGACTGCGTCAGGTTGAGCAGCTGCGCCGCGCGCACCAGGCTGCCGCTGTCACGCAGGGCTTGCAGGGTGCGCAGGTGGCGCACCTCCAGGATGGATTGAATCATCGAAATTATTCAAGTTGAACAGCTAAAACTTTCGTTTGAATAATAAACGCAGGCGGCAGACCATCGGGGCTATTCCATTTCCCACCAGGAGCCCCCCGCCGTGACCACCGCCGCCCCCACCCGCCCCGTCCTCACCCACACGCTGGGCTTTCCGCGCATGGGCGCGGCGCGCGAACTGAAATTCGCCCTGGAGCGCCACTGGCGCGGCGAGATCGACGCTGCCGCGCTGCAAGCCGTGGGCGCCGAGCTGCGCGCGCGCCACTGGCAGGCGCAGCGCGACGCCGGCCTGGGCCTCGTCACCGTGGGCGACTTTGCCTATTACGACCACGTGGCCAACCACATCCAGCTGCTGGGCTGCGAGCCGGCGCGCTTCGGCTTTGCGCCCGGCGCGCCCGAGCTGGCGCGCTACTTCGCCCTGGCGCGCGGCACCACCGGCCACGACCCGCAGGCCTGCGGCGCCGGCTGCGCGCACGGCCATGCGGCGCCCGAGGGCCACGCGGCGCTGGAGATGACCAAGTGGTTCGACACCAACTACCACTACCTGGTGCCCGAGCTGCACGCGGATACGCAATTCCACCTGGCCAGCGAGCGCCTGTTCGACGAGGTGCGCGAGGCGCAGGCGCTGGGCCACGCCGTCAAGGCCCAGCTCGTCGGCCCGCTCACCTTCCTGTGGTTGGCCAAGGACAAGGGTGATGCGCCCTTCGACCGCCTGGCGCTGCTGGAGCGCCTGCTGCCGGTGTATGCGCAGATCCTGGCGTGCCTGAAAGACCTGGGCGTGCAGTGGGTACAGATCGACGAGCCCATCCTCGGCCTGGAGCTGCCCGCCGCCTGGAGCCAGGCCTTCGAGCCCGCCTACTGGCAGCTGGGCAAGGCCGGCCCACAGGTGCTGCTGGCGACGTATTTCTCCCCCTTGCAGGACAACCTGCGCCTGGCCTGCCAGCTGCCTGTGGCCGGCCTGCACGTGGACGCCGTGCGCGCCCCCGAGGAGCTGACCGGCGTGGCCGACTGGCTGCCGGGCTACAAGGTGCTGTCGGTGGGCATCGTCGATGGGCGCAACATCTGGCGCTGCGACCCGGACGCGGCGCTGGCGCTGCTCGCACCCATAGCCGCCAAGCACCCGGGCCCGCTGTGGCTGGCGCCTTCGTGCTCGCTGCTGCACGTGCCGCAGTCGCTCAAGGGCGAAGAGCGGCTGGATGGCGAACTGCGCTCGTGGCTCGCCTTTGCCGAAGAAAAGCTGCATGAACTGGCCCTGCTTGCCGCCCTGCTGGATGGCAGCGCGCAGCAGCAGGGCCCGCGCCTGGCCGCCGCCCGCGCCGTCATCGCCAGCCGCCGCGCCAGCGCCCGCGTGCACCGCGCAGACGTCGCCCGCCGCCTGGCCGATGCCCCGGCCGGCGCCGACCAGCGCCGCGCTCCCTTTGCCGCGCGCCGGCTGGTGCAGCGCACGCGGCTGCCCCTGCCGCTCTTGCCCACCACCACCATAGGCTCGTTCCCGCAGACGGCGCAGATCCGCGCCGCGCGGGCCGCGCACCGGCGCGGCCAGCTGCCCACGCAGGATTACGAAGCGCAGATGCGCGCCGAGATCGCGGACGTGGTGCGCCGCCAGGAAGCCCTGGGCCTGGACGTGCTGGTGCATGGCGAGGCCGAGCGCAACGACATGGTCGAATACTTCGGCGAGCAGCTGGCGGGCTTTGCCTTCACGGCAAACGGCTGGGTGCAAAGCTATGGCTCGCGCTGCGTCAAGCCGCCCATTCTGTACGGCGACGTGGCGCGCGATACGCCCATGACGGTGGCCTGGACGCAGTACGCGCAAAGCCTCACCGACCGCCCCATGAAGGGCATGCTGACCGGGCCGGTGACCATCCTGCAATGGTCCTTCGTGCGCGACGACCAGCCGCGCAGCCGCACCTGCGAGCAGATCGCCTGGGCCATCCGCGACGAGGTGGTGGACCTGGAGAAAGCCGGCATCGCCATCGTGCAGATCGACGAGCCGGCCATCCGCGAGGGCCTGCCGCTGCGCCGCGCGCAGTGGCAGCAGTATCTCGCCTGGGCCACGCGGGCGTTTCGCATCGCCGCCAGCGGCGTGGGCAATGGCACGCAGATCCACACCCACATGTGCTACAGCGAGTTCAACGACATCCTGCCGGCCATCGCCGCGCTGGACGCGGACGTGATCACCATCGAGACCAGCCGCTCGCACATGGAGCTGCTCACGGCCTTTGGCGACTGGCGCTACCCGAACGAGATCGGCCCGGGCGTGTACGACATCCACTCGCCGCGCGTGCCGGGCGAGGGCGAGATGCTGCACCTGCTGCGCCGCGCCGCGCAGGTGGTGCCGGTGCAGCACCTGTGGGTCAACCCCGACTGCGGCCTGAAGACGCGTGCCTGGCCCGAGACCGAGGCCGCGCTGCGCGCCATGGTGCAGGCCACGCGCCAGCTGCGCGCCGAGCTGGCGCCTGCGGCCAGCGCGCCGGCGCCGCAGGCCCTGCCGGCCTGAGCCGGCAGGTATTGGAGCCAAATCGGCCTCTAGCGCTTTCTGGGCTTGCGCTGGCAGCTATGTAAACCATAGCAACCAGCGGCCCGCCCGCAGCGCCCGGGCCGGCTCAGTCCTCGTCGCGCCGGTGCACCAGCCGGTACAGCACCGGCAGCACCAGCAGCGTCAGCAGCGTGGACGACAGGATGCCGCCAATCACCACCGTCGCCAGCGGGCGCTGCACCTCGGCGCCGGTGCCGGTGGCGATCGCCATGGGCACGAAGCCCAGCGAGGCCACCAGCGCCGTCATCAGCACCGGGCGCAGCCGCGCCAGCGCACCTTCGCGGATGGCCTGCATCAGCGGCATGCCTTCGCTTTGCAGATTGCGGATGAAGGCAATCATCACCAGCCCGTTGAGTACCGCCACGCCCGACAGCGCGATGAAGCCCACCGCCGCCGTGATCGACAGCGGAATGCCGCGCAGCCACAGCGCCAGCACGCCGCCGGTGAGCGCGAACGGGATGCCGGTGAAGACGATCAGCCCGTCGCGCGCATTGCCGAACATGGCAAACAGCAGCGCAAACACCAACAGCAGCGCCACCGGCACCACCAGCTGCAGCCGCCGGGTGGCCGACTGCAGGTTCTCGAACTGCCCGCCCCAGGCCGTCCAGTAGCCGGCGGGCAGCCGCGTGGTGGCCAGGGCCGTCTGCGCGTCTGCCACGAAGCCGCCCAGGTCGCGCCCGCGCACGTTGGCGCTGACGACGATGCGCCGCTTGCCGTTTTCGCGGCTGACCTGGTTGGGCCCGGGCGACAGCTCCAGGCGCGCCACCTCCGACAGCGGGATGAACAGCGCCCGGCCGCTGGCGTCGCGCGCGCCTGGCAGCGCAATCGGCAGGCTCTGCAGGGCCTGCAGGTCGCCGCGCAGCTGCTCGGGCAGGCGCACCACGATGTCAAAGCGCCGGTCGCCCTCGAACATGGTGCCGGCGTTTTGCCCGCCCACCGCCGTGACCAGCGTGGCCTGCACGTCGGCGATGTTCAGGCCGTGGCGCGCGGCGCGCTCGCGGTCGATGTTGACGCTGAGCATGGGCAGGCCGGTGGTCTGCTCCACCCGGACCTCGGTGGCGCCGGGCACGGCGGCCAGCACCTGCGCCACCTGCTGCGCGCTGCGCTCGAGCACCTGCATGTCGTCGCCGAAGATCTTCACGGCCACGTCGCTGCGCACGCCCGAGATCAGCTCGTTGAAGCGCAGCTGTATGGGCTGCGAGAACTCGTAGCTGCTGCCCGGCACCTCGGCGGCCGCCTGCTGGATGGCGGCCAGCAGCTCGTCGCGGCTCTTGCGCGGCCGCGGCCACTGGCTCTCGGGCTTGAGCATCACGTAGCCGTCCGAGATGTTGGGCGGCATGGCGTCCGAGGCAATCTCCGCCGTGCCGGTGCGTGCAAACACGCGCTCGATCTCGGGGAACTGGGCCTTCAGGCGCGATTCCAGCTGCTGCTGCATCTGCACCGACTGCGTGAGGCTGGTGCCCGGCACGCGCAGCGCCTGGATAGCGAAGTCGCCCTCGTTCAGGCTGGGCACAAACTCGCTGCCCAGCCGCGCAGCCAGCAGCAGGGCCAGCACTACGGCGACGGCCGCGGCCGTCAGCGTGACGGCGCGCGCCGCCAGCACTGCATCGAGCAGCGGCGCATAGGCGCTGCGCGCCCAGCGCATCAGGCGGTTTTCCTTCTCGGCCACGCGCTCGCCGATGAACAGCGCCACCGCTGCCGGGATGAAGGTCACCGACAGCACCATGGCCGACAGCAGCGCGATCACCACTGTCAGCGCCATGGGATGGAACATCTTGCCCTCCACCCCGCCCAGGGCAAAGATCGGCAGGTACACGATCATGATGATTAGCTGGCCGAACAGCAGCGCGCGGCGCGCCTCGCGCGAGGCGGCATAGACCTCGTGGAAGCGCTCGGTGCGCGTGAGCGGGCGGCCGTGGCGCTCCTGCGCGTGGGCCAGGCGGCGCACGCAGTTTTCCACGATGACCACCGCGCCGTCCACGATGATGCCGAAGTCCAGCGCGCCCAGGCTCATCAGGTTGGCGCTGACCTTCTGGCTGACCATGCCGGTGAATGTGAACAGCATGGACAGCGGGATGACCGCCGCCGTGATGAGCGCCGCGCGGATGTTGCCCAGGAACAGGAACAGCACCGCGATCACCAGCACCGCGCCTTCCAGCAGGTTCTTCTTGACCGTGGCGATGGCCTTGTCCACCAACACCGTGCGGTCATAGACCGTGACGGCGCGCACGCCCTCGGGCAGGCCGCGGTTGATCTCCTCCATCTTGCGCGCCACGGCCTGGGCCACGCTGCGGCTGTTCTCGCCGATCAGCATGAACACCGTGCCCAGCACCACCTCGCGGCCGTTGTCGGTGGCCGCGCCGGTGCGCAGCTCCTGGCCCAGCTGCACCTGGGCCACGTCGCGCACGCGCACCGGCGTGGCGCCGCGCACGGCCAGCACCACTTCGCCCAGGTCCTGCGTGCCGCGCACCTGGCCGGGCGCGCGCACCAGGTACTGCTCGCCGCGCCGCTCGATGTAGCCGGCGCCCACGTTGGCGTTGTTTTGCTGCAGCGCGTTGACCAGGTCGGCCAGCGACAGGCCGAACGCCGCCAGGCGCTGCGGGTCGGGGGCGATCTGGTACTCCTTGGCCCAGCCGCCGATGGTGTTGATCTCTGTCACCCCGGGCACGTTGCGCAGCTGCGGCTTGATGATCCAGTCCTGAATCTCGCGCAGGTCGGTGGGCGAGTACGGCGTGCCGTCGGCCTTGCGCGCGCCCTCCTCGGCCTCCACGATCCACAGGAAGATCTCGCCCAGGCCTGTGGAGATCGGCCCGGCCGCCGGCTGCACGCCCGGCGGCAGCTGGCCCAGGGCGGACTGCAGCCGCTCGTTGACCAGCTGGCGGGCGAAGTACACGTCGGTGCCGTCGCGGAAGATGGCCGTGACCTGCGACAGGCCGTAGCGCGAGGTCGAGCGCGTCTCCAGCAGCCCGGGCAGGCCGGCCATGGCGGTCTCGATGGGGAAGGTGATGCGCTGCTCGGTCTCCAGCGGCGAATAGCCGGGCGCGGGCGTGTTCACCTGCACCTGCACGTTGGTGATGTCGGGCACCGCGTCGATGGACAGGCGCTGGTAGTTGTAGGCGCCCAGCAGCGCCATGCCCAGCACGGTCAGCAAGACCAGCCAGCGCTGCTCGATGGCAAAGCGAATGATGCGTTCAAACATGTTGCGTGCGCTCCATCAATGCTCGTGCGCCGCCGAGCCCTTGCCCAGCTCTGACTTGACGATGAAGCTGCCCTGCGCCGCATACACCGCGCCGGCCGGCAGGCCCTGCACGATCTCGGTCATGCGCTCGTCGCTGCGCCCGGTCTGCACGGCCTGGGCCACGAAGGCCTCGCCCTGGCGCACGAAGACCACGCTGCGCCCGTCCTGGCTTTGCAGCGCGCTGCCGAGCACGGCCACCGGCACCTGCGCCTGCTGCGTGATGACTTCCACGTTCACGAACAGCCCCGGCCGCCAGGCCCCTGCCGGGTTGGGCAGCGTGACGCGGGCGGTGGCCGCGCGGCTTTGCTCGCCCATGAGGGCGCTGACGTAGGAGATCTCGCCCTGCGCGCTGGCCTGCGAGGCGCCGGCGCGCACGGTGGCGCTCTCGCCCACGCGCACCTGCGCCAGCTCGTGCGCGGCCACGCTGACCTGCGCCCACACCGTGCCCAGGTCGGCCACGGTGAAGGCGCTGGTGTCCTCGCGCGCGGCCTCGCCCAGCGTCAGGTGGCGCTCCACCACCACGCCATCAAACGGCGCGCGCAGCTCGATGCGGGCCAGGTCGGCGCTGTCGGGCGCCGCGCCCAGGGCGCGCAGCTTGTGCGTGGCGTTGGCCACGGCGATGTCGCTTTCCTGCCAGGCCTGGCGGGCCTGCAGCATGTCCTGGCGGGCGGAGATCTTTTCTTCCCACAGCTGGGTCTCGCGCTCGTAGGTGGCGCGCGCCAGCTCGCGGCGGCGGCGCGCCGACTGCAACTCCGCGCGCAGCTCGGAGACGGCGCTGCTGGAGAGCACCGCCAGCACCTGGCCGCGGCGCACCTGCTGGCCGACGCTGGCCGACACGCTCTCCACCACGCCGGCCGCGCGCGGCACGATGTGCGCCGTGCGGTCTTCGTTCAGGCGGATCTCGCCAGGCAGTCGCAGCACGCTGGCGATGCCCGCCGGGCCGGCGGCCTGCAGCTCGACGCCGGCGGCGGCCAGCTGCGCGTCGCTCAGCTGCACGCGGGCGGGTTCTTCGTCGCCGTGCTTGTCACCGTGCTCGCCGCCGCCGTGCTCAGGGCTCTCGGCCTTCTTTGCGTCCTTGCCATGCGCGCCCTTGGCGTCATCGTCCCCATGGCCATCCTTCTCGTGGCCATCCTTCTCGTGGCCGGCCGCAGCTTCGACCGCGGCGGCGGGCTGCGCCGGCTGCGGGCGCAGGATCAGGGCAGCGCCGGCCACGCCGGCCAGCACCAGCAGGGCAATGGCCAGCGCATGCCGGCGGGACAGGCGCTGGCGCGCGCGGGGTTCGTGGGAGGTTTGGTTCATGAGCGGTCTCCGGCGGCGGAGCGGGCGGGAAGAAGGGTGGCGGGGTCGTCGGTGGTGGTGGTGGACGCCGGACCGGGCGGCTCGCCCAGCAGGCGCTGCAGCTCGGCGGCGGCGCGCAGCTGCTGGGCATGCGCTTCCAGCTGCTGGCCTTGAGCCTGCTGCAGGCTGCGCTGGGCGTCCAGCACGTCCAGCAGGGCGAACTTGCCCAGCTCGAAGCCGCGCACGGCCAGCTCGAACGCCTCGCGCGAGGCCGGCAGCACCTGGGCCTGCAGCATCTGCAGCTCGGCGTCGGCCAGCGCATGGCGGCGCAGCGCCTGCTGCACCTCTTCGCGCACGCGCAGCTCGGTGGCGCGCAGCTGCTCGCGCGCCTGGTCCTCGCGGGCCAGGGCCTCCTGCAGGGCGCCCTGGTTGCGGTCCAGCAGCGGCAGGGGCACGGACAGGCCCAGCACCCACTGCGTGCGCTGCAGCTCGGCGGCGCGCTTGGCGCCCACGCTCAGCGTGACGTCGGGCGTTTGCCTGGCCTGCTCCACCTGCACCAGCGCCTGCAGGCGCTGCACCTCCAGGCGCGCCTGCACCAGCGCCGGGGCCTGGGCCACGCGCTGCAGGGCGTCGCCCGTCACGGCGGCGCTCGGCCAGGCCGGCGCCAGGCCGGGCAGGGGCACATCGTCGTAGTCCCCGCCCCCCTGGCCCATCAGCGTGCGCAGCCGGAGCCAGGCGGCGCGCTGCGCCTGGCCGGCCTGCAGCTGCTGCAGCCGCGCCGTGGCCTCGGCCGCCTGGGCGCGGCCTTCCTCCAGCGGGGGCGCCTTGCCGGCGGCCACGCGCCGGCGGGCGGCGGTGCTGGCGCGCTCGGCCAGGGCGTGCGCCTGCTCGGCTTGCAGCTGGCGCTGCGCGCCGATTTGCAGCTCGTAATAGGCCGCCATGACGTCCGCGCGCAGCTCGGCGCGGCGCATGTGCAGCGCGGCGCGCGCCAGGGCGGCGCCCTGCTGCGCCACGGCCTGGCGCGCCTGGCGCTTGCCGCCGAGTTCAAGCGCCTGCGACAGCGCCACCGTGGTGGTGCGCGTGGCCGCGCGCGTGTCCTCCAGCTGCAGCTCCAGCACCGGGTTGGGCCGCGCCTGGGCCTGCTGCTGCGCGGCCTCGCTGGCGCGCACGTCATGCTGCGCGGCGGCCAGCAGCGGGCTGGCCTGCAGCGCGGCGGCCAGCGCCTGCTCCAGCGTCAGCACGGCCGGCGCGGGCGCGCCGGTCGCGGGGGCGGCAGCGCCAGCCGGCGCGGGCAGCGGCGCGCCTGCGGGCTGGGCCTGCGCCAGCGGCGCGCAGGCCAGCAGGCTGGCGGCCAGGGGCACGCGCAGCCTTTGAAAAGGGTGTGTCATCCAAAAAGTCCGAGAGTGATGGAAAAAGGCAAAAACTCATCGGCACGCGGAACGGGCCTTCCCGCGCAGGGCGGAAAAGCCAGGAAATTCAGGCGGAAGGAGCCGCCGCGCGCCTCAGGCGGGCGCGCGCCAGTTGGGGCGGTCGGGCGGGGCGCAGGTGTGCGAGTAGCGCGGCGGCGGCGTGGCGGCCGGCAGGCCCGGTGTCTCTGCGGCCCCCGCGAACGGGCACAGGTGCGCGGGCAAGGCGCTGGCGCAGGCGGCATGGCAGGCGCTGCAGTCGGCGTCCAGGTCCGTCAGCCGGGATTCGCCGCCCGAGGCTTCACCGACCTGCCCCGGCCCATGCTGGCGGTGCTGGTGGTGGCCTTGGTGCGCCGTGCCATGCGGCGCGTCATGGCGGCAGTAGGCAGCCGCCTGCGCCCAGCTGAGCTGCAGCGGCAGCAAAACCGTCAGCAACAGGGTCAGCCAAAAACGCATAGGGCGCGCATTCTAATGCGCCGATAGGGCCGCGAATAAGCGCGCTGCGCGTCGGGTCTTGGGCGCCATGGCGTGGGCACAATGCGCGCCACTGTCCACTCCCTCCTGCCGCGCCGCAGCGGCCTTCGCATGCTCTACAACGCCCTCAAACTCTTGCACGTGCTGTCCATCATCGTCTGGGTGGGCGGCATGGTGTTTGCCCATTTCTTCCTGCGCCCGGCCGCGCAGGGCTTGGCGCCCGAGCAGCGCGTGCCGCTGATGCACGCCGTGCTGCAGCGCTTTCTGACCGCCGTGGCGGCGTCCGTCGTGGTCGTGCTGACCACCGGCCTGGCCATGATCGGCATGGTCAGCATCGGCTCGGGCGGGGCATTTTCCATGCCGCGCGACTGGCACTTCATGATCGGCGCGGGCCTGTTGATGATGGCCCTCTTCGGCTACCTGTACTTCGCCGTGCTGTCGCGCCTGGACGCGGCCGTCGCCGCCGCCGACTGGGCCGCGGGCGGCGCGGCGCTGGCCCGCATGCGCACCGGGGTGGGCGTGAACCTGGCGCTGGGCACGGCCATCGTGGCGGTGGTGTTGCTGTGGTGAGATAGCCGCCGTTTTCTTACTACTTTTTTGATAGCTGCCAGCGCTTGCTCCACAAGCGCTGGAGGCCTTTTTCACCAATACTGCGATCAGCGCTTGGTGTAGATCTGGTCGAAGCTGGCGCCGTCGGCGAAGTGCTCCTTGTCGGCCTTGGCCCAGCCGCCGAAGGCCTGGTCGATGGTCACCAGCGTGAGCTTGGGGAACTGCGCGTCGAACTTCGCCTTCGCCTTCTCGCTCGTGGGCCGGTAGTAGTTCTTGCCGGCGATCTCCTGGCCCTCGTCGGAGTACAGGTGCCTGAGGTATTCCTCGGCCAGGGCGCGCGAGCCCTTCTTGTCCACCACCTTGTCCACCACGGCCACCGTGGGCTCGGCCAGGATGGAGATCGAGGGCACGACGATCTCGAACTTGCCCTGGCCAAACTCCTTGATCGCCAGGAAGGCCTCGTTCTCCCAGGCCAGCAGCACGTCGCCCACGCCGCGCTGCACGAAGGTGATGGTCGAGCCGCGCGCGCCGGTGTCCAGCACCGGCACGTTCTTGTAGAGCTTGCCCACGAAGTCCCGGGCCTGCGCGTCGCCGCCGTAGGTGCGCCTGGCGAACTCCCACGCCGCCAGATAGTTCCAGCGCGCGCCGCCGCTGGTCTTGGGGTTGGGCGTGATGACCTGCACGCCCGGCCTGGCCAGGTCGCCCCAGTCCTTCAGGCCCTTGGGGTTGCCCTTCTTGACCAGGAACACGATGGTCGAGGTGTAGGGCGCCGAGTTGTGCGGCAGGCGCTTTTGCCAGTCGGGGGCCAGCAGGCCGTGGCGGGCCAGCGCGTCCACATCCCCCCCTAAGGCCAGCGTGGCCACGTCGGCGTCGATGCCGTCGATGATGGAGCGCGCCTGCTTGCCCGAGCCGCCGTGCGACTGCCTGAACTGCACGTCCTGGCCGGTCTTTGCCTTCCAGTGGCGGGCAAAGGCCTGGTTGTATTCGGCGTACAGCTCGCGCGTCGGGTCGTAGGACACGTTCAGGAACTGCGCGCCCTGGGCCAGCGCGGGCAGGGCAATGACCGTGCCCAGCGTGGCGGCAAAGGCGGCGGCTGCCAGGGGAAACTTGATAAAGTGACGGCGATTTTTCACGGCTGCTTTCTGTGCGTTGGAAGAGATGCAGCGCATTCTGGAAGCCGCCCCAGCAAACTGAAACCAATAAGAAATCAGTTCGTTATTCGTTTAATGACTGAGAACTTTTACGCAGGAACATATTCCCCATGGCACGCACCGTCCACTGCATCAAGCTCGGCCAGGAAGCCGAAGGCCTCGACTTTCCGCCCTACCCCGGCGACCTGGGCAAGCGCATCTACGACAACGTGAGCAAGAAGGCCTGGGGCGACTGGCTCAAGCACCAGACCATGCTGGTGAACGAAAACCGCCTGAACCTGGCGGACGCGCGTGCCCGCCAGTACCTGGCCCGGCAGATGGAAAATCATTTCTTCGGCGGCGGCGCAGACGCCGCGGCGGGCTACGTCCCGCCCAGCGCGTAATGCAATGAAGCGCTGCGAAAAGCGGTTTCGCCAAAACCACTTCTTTGCAGCGGCGCAGACGCCGCGGCGGGCTGCGTCCCGCCCAGCGCTGATCTGACCCCTTCCTCCTCTGGCCCCTCCCTCGTCCCTCCTCACCGGCTGCGACCTGCCCGCCGCATGGTCCGGCCGCGCCCAGTGGCGCGTCCTCACCCTGGGCTGCCCCGCCGGCCTGGCCTTCCTGGCCACCTGGGCCGCCTGGTGCGCCGACCCGCAGCGCCCGCGCCTGCTGCACGTCGTCGCTTGTGACCCGTGCCTGCTGGACGCCGGCGAAATCCTGCGCGCCGCGCACCCGTACCCCGAACTCCAGCCCTTCGCGCAAAAACTGGCCGAGCAGTGCTGGGGCCTGCTGCCCGGCGTGCACCGCCTGGCCTTCGAAGGCGGCCACGTGCTGCTCACGCTGCTGGTAGGCGAGCCCCAGGCACTGCTGCGCCAGCAGCAGCCCCTGGCCGACTCGGTCTATCTGAACGGCGCCGCCCTGGCGCACGGCCCGGGCGCCCTGCACACGCTCAAGGCCGTGGCCCGCTGCTGCCGCCGCGGCACGCGCCTGGCCGCCCGCAGCATGCCGCCTGAGGTGCAGGGCCTGCTGGCGACCACCGGCTTTGCCCTGCACGCGAAGCACGGCCCGGCAGCGCCAGGCGGCGACCTGCTCGCCACCTTCGACCCGCCCTGGCAGCCGCGCCCCGGCCGCCCGCCCCTGGCACACGCGGCCCTGGCAGATCGCGCCGAGCCCGGCCACTGCCTGGTCATCGGCGCAGGCCTGGCCGGCAGCGCCGTGGCCGCCAGCCTGGCGAGCCGCGGCTGGCGCGTGACGGTGCTGGACGCTGCCGCCGGGCCGGCAGCCGGCGCCTCCGGCCTGCCTGCGGGCGTGTTTGCCTCGCACGTTTCGCCCGACGACAGCCTGCTGTCGCGCCTGTCGCGCGCTGGCGTGCGCACCACGCTGCAAACCCTCGCCCACCTGCTGCCAGATACCCAGGGCACCGACTGGCAGGAAACCGGCGTGCTGGAGCACGACGCAGAGGCCCCGCCGCGCCTGGCCTGGAGCGACGGCCCCGGCCTGGATTGGAGCCGCCCGGCCACGGCGCAGCAGCTCGCGCAAAGCCACCTGCCGCCCGCCACGCCCGCCTGCTGGCACGCGCGCGGCGGCTGGGTGCGCCCGGCGCAGCTGATAGGCGCACTGCTGGCCACGCCGGGCATCACGTGGCGCGGCCAGGCGCGGGTGGCGCGCCTCGTCCGCCGCGGTAGCCAATGGCTGGCGCTGGACGAGGCCGACGCCCCGCTGGCCGAAGCGGCCCCGCTGGCCGTCGTCTGCGCCGGCCCTGCCAGCGCTCTTGTTTCCGGCACGCCGCTGCCGCTGCAGCTGCTGCGTGGCCAGATCGCCTGGGGCGTACAGGCCCAGGCGCCCGGCGGCGCGCCCTGGCCGCCGCAGCCCGTCAACGGCCACGGCAACCTGGTGCCGCAGGTGCCCCTGGCCGCCGCGCAGGGCGCGCCCGGCTGGGTGCTGGGCTCGACCTTCGAGCGGGGTTGCGGCGAGCTGCCCGTGAGTGCGGCCGACGCACTGGCCGGCCGGGCCGAGAACCTCGCCAAACTGCAGGTGCTGCAACCGGCGCTGGCCGAGGCGCTCGCCCCCGCCTTTGCCCAGCCGCCCGGCCCGGCTGCGGCCGTGCGCACCTGGGCCGCGGTGCGCTGCGCCGCGCCGGACCGCCTGCCCATCGTCGGCCCGCTCGATGCCCAGGCGCTGCCCGGCCTGTGGGCCAGCACCGCCATGGGCGCGCGCGGCCTGACCCTGGCGCTGCTGTGCGGCGAGCTGCTGGCCGCGCGGCTGCAGGGCGAACCTCTGCCGCTGGAGGCCCGCCTGGCCCAGGCCCTGGGCACCGAGCGGCTGCCCACACAGCATTGAAGGCCTGTCAGCGCCGGTTGTCGTCCTCTTCCTGCGCGTGCTCGAAGCGCCGCTCCGCGCCGAACAGGTGGCGGATGAGCACATGCGAGGTCACGTTCACGCCCACCCCGCCGACCAGCGCCGGCAGCAGGTACAGCGCGGCAGACACCTCGGAGGTGAACAGCGCGTTGTCCGCCCGGGACAGCGTGCCGCGCGCATCGGCAGCCAGGGTCTGCAGCAGGTACACATCGACCCCCGCGATGAACACCAGCAGCAGCCCGAAAAACAGCACCACCAGCGGCGACACCGAACGCTTGGCCAGCAGCAGCCCATAGATCACGCAGGGCAGCACGATGGAAAACACCACCAGCGCCCCAAAGCGCAGCTGGGTGAAGACGGTGGCACCCGCCTGTAGTTCTTGCAGGAACGCCATGGCCCCGCTCCTTGAGGTTCTCGTTCACGACCGGCCCGCCGCGGCAGGCTGCGCGCGGCGGGGCGCCAGTGTGCGCCCGCGCCGCCGCACACGCAACGCGTCCTTATATGCTTCTGCAGATATATATGCAGTGAAAAACAGTAGTTTGGTTTTATAGAACCCTTGCCTACAGTCCGCCCATTGCGTGCCGCGGCGGGTTGCTGCTTTCAGCCCCGGCGCGGCGCGGCCTGGAACCCCAAGACCACGCGCCATGTACCAGTACACCGAATTCGACCGCCAGTTCGTCCAGCTGCGCGCCCAGCAATTTCGCGACCAGCTCGAGCGCTGGGAGCGCGGCGAGCTGACCGAGGAGCAGCTGCTGCCCCTGCGCCTGCAAAACGGCTGGTACATCCAGCGCTACGCCCCCATGGCGCGCATTGCCGTGCCCTACGGCGAGATCAGCAGCACCCAGCTGCGCATGCTGGCGCACATCGCCCGCGAATACGATCGCCCCACGCCCGAGCTGCTGGCCCACGCCCAAGCCACGCAGGACGCGCTGGAGGCGTCGCAGCCCGGGCAGACGCTGCCGGCCGAGCCGCTGAAGTACGGCTACGGCCACTTCACCACACGCACCAACTGCCAGTTCAACTGGATCCCGCTGTCCAAGGCGGCCGACGTGATGGACCTGCTGGCCAGCGTGCACATGCACGGCATCCAGACCAGCGGCAACGACATCCGCAACATCACCTGCGACGCCTACGAGGGCATCGCGGAAGACGGCATCGTGGACACGCGCCCGTTCGCAGAGATCACGCGCCAGTGGAGCTCGCTGCACCCCGAGTTCACCTACCTGCCGCGCAAGTTCAAGATCGCCTTCAACGGCGCGCTGGAAGACCGCGCGGCGATTGGCTGGTACGACATCGGCCTGCAGGCCGTGCGCGATGCCCAGGGCGCCGTCGGCTTCACCGTCAAGGTGGGCGGCGGCATGGGCCGCACGCCCATCGTGGGCACGGTGGTGCGCGACTTTCTGCCCTGGCCGCAGCTGCTGAACTACATCGAGGCCATCGTGCGCACGTACAACAGCTACGGCCGGCGCGACAACAAGTGGAAGGCCCGCATCAAGATCCTGGTGAAGGCCGAGGGCCAGGGCTTCATCGACGCGGTGGAGCAGGAGTTCAAGGCCATCACCGAGCTGGACGGCGCCCCGCACACCATCACCCAGGCCGAGCTGGACCGCGTGACCAGCCACTTCGCCATTCCCGAACTGCGGCCCGCGGGCCTGCCCTCGCGCGTGGACCCGCAGGGCCAGCTGTACCAGCGCTGGCTGCGCCAGAACGTGCGCGGGCACCGCCTGCCCGGCCTGTGCGCCGTGACGCTGTCGTTCAAGCGCGTGGGCTTTGCGCCCGGCGATGCGGATGCCGATACGCTGGACGCGCTGGCGCAGCTGGCCGAGCAGTTCTCCGCCGCCGAAGCGCGCCTGACGCACGAGCAGAACCTGCTGCTGCCCTGGGTGCACCAAAGCGACCTGCCCGCCCTGTACGAAGCCGCGCGCAAGCTGGGGCTGGCGCAGCCCAACATCGGCCTGCTCACGGACATGATCGCCTGCCCCGGCGGGGATTTCTGCTCGCTGGCCAACGCCCGCTCGCTGCACATCGCCGCGGCGATTACCGAGCGCTACCAGGATCTGGACGAGCTGTTCGACCTGGGACCCATCGACCTGCACATGAGCGGCTGCATCAACAGCTGCGGCCACCACCACAGCGGCCACATCGGCATCCTGGGCGTGGATAAGGACGGCAAGGAGTGGTACCAGGTCACGCTGGGCGGGGCGGACGGCTCGCAGCTGTCGGGCCCGGCCATCGGCGGCAAGGTGGTCGGCCCGTCGTTCAACGCGGCCGAGGTGCCGGATGTGATCGAGGCCGTGCTGGAGGTCTTTCGCACCGTGCGCAAGCCGGGCGAGCTGTTCATCGACGTCCTGCGCCGCGTGGGCCACGACCCCTTCAAGGCGGCCGCCAACGGCGCGCGCCACCCCAAGATCGACGAGCCCGCCCTGAGCGAGCAGGACTGAAACCGGAGGCTGAGACAACGATGAAAATCCTAGCTGCCAGCGCTTATCCCACGGGCCTTGAGGCCGAAAAACGCCTGCCAATCGCGAACGATGCCGACCTGGCCGAGCTGGCCGCCAGCGGCGCGCTCGACGGCGTGCAGGCCATCGAACTGCACTTCCCCAAGTTCACCGACGGCCGTGCCTACACCCAGGCCCTGCTGCTGCGCCGCCGCTATCGCTTTGCGGGCGACATCCGCGCCACGGGCGACGTGCTGATCGACCAGCTGGTGCACATGCACCGCAGCGGCTTTTCCAGCGCCGTGCTGGCCGAAGGCGTGGACCCGGCCGCCGCCGAGCGCCAGTTCGCGCGCTTTTCGGCGTTCTATCAGGGCGACGTGCACGAGCCGCGCCCCCTGTTCGCCCGGGAGGCGGCATGAGCGGCGGCGCCACCCTGGAGCTGGACCGGGGCCTGGATCTGGCCCACGTCAACGCCGAGCTGGGCCGCGACGCGCCCGCCCTGGTGCGCTGGGCCCTAAGCCTCAATCAGCCGGCAATCGTCACCACCAACTTCCGCCCGTTCGAGGCCGTGATCCTGCACCTGGTCACCCAGGTTCAGCCCGATGTGCCGGTCATCTGGATGGACAACGGCTACAACACCGAGGCCACCTACCGCTACGCCGACGAGGTGACTCGCCTCTTGAAGCTGAACCTGCGCACCTACCTGCCGCTGCGCTCGCGCGCGCACCGCGAGGCGCTGCAGGGCCCGGCGCCGGCGCTGGATGACCCGCGCCACGCCGCGTTCACCGAAGAGGTCAAACTCGAACCCTTCGCCCGCGCCCTGCGCGAGACCGCGCCCAAGGTCTGGTTCACCGCGCTGCGCGCCAGCGACAGCGCGGTGCGTGCGCAGATGGAGCCGGTGAGCGTCAACCCCGACGGCCTCATCAAGGTCGCGCCGCTGCTGCACTGGACGTCCCGCGACCTGCACCAGTACTGCCAGGACCACGGCCTGCCCAACAACTTCGACTACGTGGACCCGACCAAGGGCGAGGCCCAGCGCGAGTGCGGTCTCCATTTAACCCACTGAATAAAAACAATAGCTGCCAGCGCTTGTCCCGTCTGCGTTGCAGCCTGATTTGACTGGAAACTGGATCATGAACGCCCGTGTCGATCCCGACGTGCTGAGCACCTTGAGCAACCGCCACCTGGATGCGCTGGAGGAAGAAACCATCTTCATCCTGCGCGAGGTCGCCGCCGCCTTCGAGCGCCCGGCCCTGCTGTTTTCCGGCGGCAAGGATTCGCTCGTCATGCTGCGCTGCGCCGAGAAAGCGTTTGGCGCCGGCCACATCCCCTACCCGCTGTTGATGATCGACACCGGGCACAACTTCCCCGAGGTCACGCAGTTTCGCGACCAGCGCGCGGCCGAGCTGGGCGCCCAGCTGATCGTGCGCAGCGTGGAAGATTCCATGGCCCGCGGCACCGTGCGCCTCAATCGCCCCGACGAGCCGCGCAACGCGCACCAGTCGGTCACGCTGCTCGAAGCCATCGAGGAATTCCGCTTCGACGCGCTGATCGGCGGCGCCCGCCGCGACGAGGAAAAGGCCCGCGCCAAGGAGCGCATCTTTTCGCACCGCGACAGCTTCGGCCAGTGGCAGCCCAAGGCCCAGCGCCCCGAGCTGTGGACGCTGTTCAACACCCGCATCGCACCGGGCGAGCATTTCCGCGTCTTTCCCATCAGCAACTGGACGGAGTTGGACGTTTGGCAGTACATCGAGCGCGAGGCCATTGCGCTGCCCAGCCTCTACTACAGCCACCCGCGCGAGGTGGTCGAGCGCCGCGGCCTGCTGGTGCCCGTCACGCCGCTCACCCCCGCCAGGGACGGCGAGCAGGTCGCAACCCGCGCAGTGCGCTTTCGCACCCTGGGCGACATCACCTGCACCTGCCCGGTGGCAAGCGACGCCGCCAGCGCCGCAGAGATCGTCATCGAGACCTTGAGCGCGGAAGTCAGCGAGCGCGGCGCCACGCGCATGGACGACAAGACCAGCGACGCCTCGATGGAAAAACGCAAGAAGGACGGGTATTTCTGATGACCACCGCCACCGCACCGGACACTATCGAAACAATAGCTGCCAGCGCGCACCAGGCAAGCGCTGCAGCCACTTTGGACCATGAAACCGCGCTGCGCTTCATCACCTGCGGCAGTGTGGACGACGGCAAGAGCACGCTGATTGGCCGCCTGCTGGTGGACAGCCGCGCCGTGCTGTCCGACCAGCTGGCCGGCGTATCGCGCTCGGGCGAGGCCGACCTGGCCCAGCTCACCGACGGCCTGGCTGCCGAGCGCGAGCAGGGCATCACCATCGACGTGGCCTGGCGCTACTTCGCCACGCCCGCGCGCAAGTTCATCATCGGCGACGCGCCCGGCCACGAGCAGTACACCCGCAACATGGTGACCGCCGCCTCGCAGGCCGACTGCGCCGTGGTGCTGGTGGACGCCACCAAGCTGGACTGGCGCCAGCCCGAGCCCGCGCTGCTGGCGCAAACCCGCCGCCACGCCCTGCTGGCGCACCTGCTGCGCGTGCATTCGCTGGTCTTCGCCGTGAACAAGCTGGACGCGGTGGCCGAGCCCGAGCGGGCCTTCAGCCACATCCGCGCGGCGCTGGCGCGCTTTGCGCACGAGGCGGGTTTGAGCGTCGCCGCCACCGTGCCTATCTCTGCCCTCAAGGGCTGGAACGTGGCCGCGCGAGAGCCCGGCTGGTGCGGCTACGACGGCCCGGCCCTGCTGCAGCTGCTCGAGCGCCTGCCCTGCACGCCGGCCGACGCGCAGCTGCCGCTGGCCCTGCCCGTGCAGTGGGTGGAAAAGACCGCCTCGGCCTCGGCCGACACCACACAGGGCCGGCGCGTTTTCTGGGGCCGCGTGGCCGCGGGCAGCGTGGCGCCGGGCATGCCGGTGCAGGTCTTCCCCGGCGGGCAGTCGGCCCAGGTGGCCCAGGTGCTGGACCACGCCCGCCGCCCGGCCAGCGCCGCCACCGGCGCCAGCGCCGGCGTGGTGCTGGACCGCGAGGTGGACGTCTCGCGCGGCGACTGGATCGTGGCCGCGCCGGTGCCCGCGCTCACCGCCGACGACGACTTCGATAGTCCCGCCGCCACCACCGCCTGGCCCGGCCAGCGCGAGCTGTCCGCCACCGTCGCCTGGCTGGACGACGAGCCGCTGGCCGCCGGGCGCGTGTACTGGGCGCTGCACGGCCACCGCTGGGTCAAGGCCCGCGTGCGCCGCGTGGCACACCGGCTGAACATCCACACCCTGGCACAAGAGGCGGCCGACACGCTGGAGCCGGGCGCCATCGGCCACGTCGAGCTGCAGCTGCAGGAGGCCATCCCCGCCGCCGCGTTCACCCATGCGCGCGTGCCCGGCTCGCTGATCCTGGTGGACACAGCCAGCCACCGCACGGCCGGCGCGGTGCTGGTGCGCTGAACGGCGCCCAGGCGGCCTCGCAGCTTGATCCGAATCAAGGTAACCGGACCCGGGCCATGGCCTGGCGTCCGGTTGCCCCGCCCTGCAGCCTAAAATTGCGGGCTATCCCGAATACCCAAGAACTCTAGAGCTCACCCATGACTCACGTCGTCACCGAGAACTGCATCAAGTGCAAATACACCGACTGCGTGGACGTGTGCCCCGTGGACTGCTTCCGCGAAGGCCCGAACTTCCTCGTGATCGACCCGGACGAGTGCATCGACTGCGCCGTCTGCATCCCCGAGTGCCCGGCCAATGCCATCTTTGCCGAGGAAGACCTGCCGGCCGACCAGCTGCCCTACATCAAGCTCAACGCCGACCTGACGCCGAAGTTCAAGAGCATCACCAAGAGGAAGGGCGCGCTGCCCGAGGCCGACGAGTGGAACGGCAAGCCGGACAAGCTCCAGTATCTCGAACGCTGATCCACGCATGAGCAGTGCCCCGCCCCAGAGCGTGGACGCCGTCGTCATCGGCGCCGGCCCCGTGGGGCTGTGGCAGGTGTTCCAGCTCGGGCTGCAGGGCATCGCTGCCCACCTGATCGAGGCCCTGCCGCACCTGGGCGGCCAGTGCGCCGAGCTGTACCCCGACAAACCCATCTACGACATTCCCGGCGTGGCCGTATGCACGGGCCGTGATCTGGTGCAGCGGCTCACGCGGCAGATCGCGCCTTTCGGCGCTCAGCAGCACCTGGCACAGCAGGTCGCCACCCTGGAGGTGCAAGCCGACGGCCGCGTGCTGCTGGCCACGACGGCTGGCGTGCAACTGCTGGCGCGCACCGTGTTCATCGCAGCCGGCGTGGGCGCCTTCGTGCCTCGCACCGTCAAGGCCGAGGGTATCGAGGCGTTTGTGGGCACGCAGGTGCTTTACCACCCTGACGTGGCCGGCAGCCCCGATACGTCCCCTGGCGTTCTGTCGGTAGCCGGGCTGCGCATCGTCGTGCATGGCGGCGATGAAGCTGCGGTGGCCGCAGCGCTGGCCTGCGCCGAGCGCCAAGGCGCGCACGCCCCTGCCAGCGTGACCTTGCTGCACCGGCGCGACGCCTTCCAGGCCGCGCCCGCCTTGCTGGCACGCCTGCAGGCCCTGCGCGACGCCGGCCGCATCCACGTCGCCGCTGGGCAGATCACCGGCGTGGACGCGCCGGCAGGCGGCCCGCTGGCGGCACTGCAGCTGGCCCGTCCTGAGGGCGGATCGCAGCGCCTGCCGCTGGACCGGCTCTTCGTCTATCTGGGCATCTCGCCGCGCCTGGGCCCGGTGGCCGACTGGGGGCTGGCCATCGAGCGCAAGCAGCTCGTGGTGGACACCGCCACGTTCGCCACCAGCGTGCCGGGCATCTATGCCGTGGGCGACATCAACACCTACCCGGGCAAGCGCAAGCTCATCCTGTGCGGGTTCCATGAGGCCACCCTCGCGGCCTTTGCCGCCGCCGAACGGCTGAGCGGCGACAAGGTGGCGCTGCAATACACCACCACCAGCACGCGCCTGCATGCGCTGCTGGGCGTGGCCCCGCTGGCCGAGCCGGCCGGGCACTGAGCACCCGCGCAGCGGCGCCGGTGCCGCGGCCGGTTTTGCCGCCGCGGTGTGCTAGGCCGCGCTGCGGCGCCCGCCCACCGGCGCATGCTCATGCAGCAGCGCCACGATCCAGTCGATGAACACACGCAGCTTGGCGCTGACGTGGCGGCTTGGCGGAAACGCCACGTACATCGGCATGGGCGCGGAGCGCCATTCGGCGAACACGGCCGCCAGCTCACCGCGCGCCTCGTGCGGCTGCGCCATGTAGTGCGGCAGCCACAGCACCCCCAGCCCGGCAAGCCCGGCGGCCAGGTAGGCATTGCCGTCGTCCACCGTCAGTACATGGCGCCCCAGCACCTCGGCGCGCTCCTCGCCGCGGTGCAGCACCCAGGGCACCAGCTTGCCGGTGCGCGCCGAGCGAAAGCCGACGATGCGGTGCTGCGAGTCCTCCACCTCGCGCGGATGGGCGGGCGTGCCCACCCGCTGCAGGTAGCCGGGCGAGGCATAGGCGCCCAGCAGCAGGTCGCCGACATGCCGCGCGACAAGCGACTGGTCGGTGACCGCCCCGCCACGCACCACGCAGTCCACGTGGTCGCCGATCAGGTCCACCACCCGGTCGCTCACGCCCAGATCGAGCTGGATGTCGGGGTAGCGCTCGTGGAATGCCGGCAGGGCGGGCACCAGGATCATGCGGGCGAACGGGCTGGGCACGTCCACGCGCAGCCGGCCCCGGGGCTGGGTTGACGCGTCCGACAGGCTGGTCTCGGCATCGTCCAGCTCGGCCAGCAGGCGCACTACGCGCTCGTAGTACGCGGCCCCGTCGGCGGTGACGTTCACCTGGCGGGTGGTGCGGTGGAGCAGCCGCACGCGCAGCCGGGCCTCCAGCTGCTGCACCAGCTGCGTCACGGTGGCCCGGCCCATGTGCAGCGTCTGCGCCGCCTTGGTGAAGCTGCCGGTCTCCACCACGCGGGCAAACGCCTGCATCGCATCGAAGCGGTCCATGGCTCGTCAGTCCTTCTTGGTGTTTGATTGTTTGGATTTTACGAACAGTGATGGGTGCGACTGCCTGTTTATCGCGCGGCCGCGCGGCCCTAGATTCCAGGCTTTCACCCACCCCGGGGCGGCAGCGCCGCTCCCTCTGCAAGGCATTTCATGACCCCACGCGACGTCGTCTTCCCCGCTGGCCGCCAGGCGCTCTACGAGCGCAACCGCTACTCCCCCGCGATCCGCTCCAACGGGTTTCTCTTCGTCTCGGGCCAGGTCGGCAGCCGCGAGGACGGCTCTCCCGAGCCCGACCTGGAGGCGCAGGTGCGGCGGGCCTTCGAGAACCTGAACGCCATCCTCGCCGCCGCCGGCTGCACCTTCGACGATGTGGTGGACGCCACCGTCTTCATCGTGGACCCTGAAGCGCATTTCGAGCGGATCTGGTCCGTTGCCGCCGACTACTGGGGCCCTGCGCCCCACCCCACGCTGACGGGCATCGGCGTGACCTGGCTGTACGGCTTTCAGTTCGAGATCAAGGTCATCGCCAGGCTGCCCCAGGGCGCGGACCACTGACGGCGCGACAAGCGCGCGAGCCACCAGCAGCGCAGTGCCAGGTGGCACAATCGCGCCGCTGCCCAAGGCAGCAAGCTAGGGGTGTCCCGCCGAGGGCGGGGCTGAGATCACACCCTTCGAACCTGTGCCCACGGACTTCGGTCGCGTGGGCCCGAGATCATCCTCGCGCAGGGAAGCTGTCCTTCACGCCGTGCCATTGGCCCCGTCTTCCTCGGCGCCGCACGGCGCATTGCGGCCCCTGCCCTGTCGTCTGCCACGGAGCCCGCATGCCCACCACCCCTATCCGCCCAAACGATGCGCTTGCGCCGGTGCCTGCCGAGCAGCGCGTCTTCCAATGGCATGACCATGCATCGCTGTGGTTCAGCCTGGGCGTGGGCCTTCTGGTCATGCAGGTGGGGGCGTACCTCATGCCGGCACTGGGCACGCAGGAGGCGCTCATCGTCATCGTGCTCGGCTCGCTCATCGGCGCCGGCACGCTCGGCTGGGTCGCCAAGCTGGGCTGCGACAGCGGCCTGGCCAGCGCCGGACTGATGCACGCCGTCTATGGCCGGCGCTTCGCCGCCCTGCCCATCGGGCTGAACATCGTGCAGCTCATCGGCTGGGGCACGTTCGAGCTGGTGGTGATGCGCGACGCCACGCTGGCCCTGGGGCGGCAGTCCGGCGCCATGGCGGGCGCCGCCTGGGCGGTGCCGGCCACGCTGCTGTGGGGCGGCGTGGTGGTGCTGCTGCTCAGCGGCTCCATGGTGCAGCTGGTGCGCCGCATCATCGCGCGCGTGGCGCTGCCGCTGGTGGTGCTGTCGCTCTTGTGGCTGACCTGGCAGTTCGCTGCGCTGGCGCAGGCCCAGGGCCTGGTGCAGCTGTGGCAGCGCCCGGGCGCGGGCGGCATGGGCGTGATGTCGGCCCTGGACCTGGTGATTGCCATGCCGATTTCGTGGCTGCCGCTGGTGGCCGACTACGCGCGCCACGGCACCAATGGGCGCACGGCGCTGCGCGCCACCTGGGCCGGCTACGCGCTGGCCAACATGTGGTGCTATGGGCTGGGCGTGCTGGTCGCCCTGGTGCTGCCCAGCCAGGACCTGGTGACGGCGCTGCTGCTGGCCCAGGGCGGACTGATCGCGCTGTCGCTGATCCTGATCGACGAGGTGGACAACGCCTATGGCGACGCGTACTCGGGCGCCGTCTCGGCGCACGCCCTGCGCCCGCGCACCAGCGTGCGGCGCTTCGGCATCCTCATCGCGCTGCTGTGCACGGGCCTGGCGCTGCTGCTGCCCATGCACAGCCTGGAGCCCTTCTTGCTGCTGCTCAGCTCGGTGTTCGTGCCGCTGTTCGGCGTGGTGCTGGGGCGGCTGGCCGGCGGCGCGGCGGCGCGCGTGGATCTGGCGCGCGCCGCGCCCGTGCACTGGCCGGCCGTGCTGCTGTGGCTGGCCGGCGTGGCCTTCTACCACGCCGGCCCGCGCCTGGTGCCAGGCATGGGCGCGGCCCTGCCCACGCTGGCGCTGTGCCTGCTCCTGTCGTGGGCGACGCGGGGGCGCGCGGCCAGGCCTGCTATGGTTTGAGTAGCTGCCAGCGCTTGATCGGCGCCATGTTCAAGGTTTTTTATCTTGAAACCCGCATGGATCAACCGCCAGCAGCTCTCATTTGAATAGCAGCGCCGCGGCGCCGGAACTTCGCCGCGCGCGCGGCCCTCCATGTCGGTTGGCTTTTCTCCCCCTCCCCCAGAAAGGAACCCCGCCCCGTGTCGTTTGCCCTGCCCCGCTTCGCCTCCGCCCTCCGTACCGCTGCTGCCGCGCTCGCGCTGGCCGCACCGCTGCTGGCCCCCGCCGGCGCGCAAGCGCGCGAGTTCGTCAGCATCAAGGGCAATGTGGTGAACGTGCGCGAGAAACCCACCACGCGTTCGGACACGCTGTGGGAGCTGGCGAGCGGCTACCCGCTGCAGGTGCGTGAGCGCCGCGGCCAGTGGCTGCATGTGGGCGACTACGAGGCCACGCTGGGCTGGGTCTTCGCCCCGCTGACCACCAAGGCCCCGCACCGCGTGGTGACGGCGCCCACGGCCAACCTGCGCGCCAAGCCCGGCACCAGCAGCCGCATCGTCGGCAAGCTGGAGCACAACGAGATCGTGCGCACCCTGGACAACCAGGGCACCTGGGCCAAGGTACGCAGGGACGGCGGCCAGACCGGCTGGGTGGCCAAGCGGCTGACCTGGGGCTGGTGACCGGCCCGCGCCCCGTCTTTTTCTTATTCTTCCTCGATGATGCGCTGCGCCACGGGCGCATAGCCGTGGTTCAGCGGCCCCTGGCCGGCGCCCGTACGTACGTCGGCACCGGCAGCGATCGCGCCCAGGATGTAGCGGCGCGCCTGGCGCACCGCCTCGGGCATGTCGGCCCCCAGCGCCAAGTGCGCGGCGATGGCCGACGACAGCGTGCAGCCCGTGCCGTGCCCGTTGTGCGTGGCGATGCGCTGCGAGCCCAGGCGCTCGTGCACGCCGCCGGGCAGCGCCAGCAGGTCCACCACGCGCTCGCCGGGCAAATGCCCGCCCTTGAGCAGCACGGCGCGCGCGCCCAGGGCCAGCAGCGCGTCGGCGGCGCCTTCCAGCTGCTCTTCGGCCTCGATGTTGCGTGACAGCAGCCAGCCGGCCTCGTCCAGGTTGGGCGTGACCACGGCGGCCAGCGGGAACAGCTCCTGCACCAGCGCGCCCACCGTCTCCTGGGCGATGAGGCGGTCGCCGCTGGTGGCCACCATGACCGGGTCCAGCACCACGTTGCGCAGGCTGTGGCGGGCAATCGCCTCGGCCACCACGCGCACCACTTCAGGCGAATGCAGCATGCCGACCTTCACGGCGTCCACGCCGATGTCCTCCACCACCGCATCGATCTGCGCGCGCAGCATCTCGGGCGGCACGCCGTGGATGGCGCGCACGCCGCGGGTGTTTTGCGCGGTGATGGCGGTGATCGCCGTCATGCCGTAGCAGCCTAGGGCGGCAAAGGTCTTCAGGTCAGCCTGGATGCCGGCGCCGCCGCCCGAGTCCGAGCCGGCAATGGACAGCACGCGCGCATAGCGCCGATTTGCGGTGCGCACGACCTGCGGCGCCTGGGTGTCTTGGTTCATGGCAAAAATTATCGGCCAGTGCGGCGGGCCTGCGCCATGTCAACGGCAGGGCCGCAGGTGCTGTGCTGTAATTCCTGCTTCGGACGAAACAGGGGTGCCGCCATGCCATGCGCTGGCGGCTGAGAAACACCCTCGCACCCGATCCAGGTCATGCTGGCGTGGGGAGTTTTCGCAGCGCGGCGCCGCGCCCGTTTTGTCCCCATCAGTCTGCCGGGCTCCGAAACGCGATGCGCACCCTCCTCCCCTCCCTCGACTCCCCCCTGTCCATCACCATCGTGGGCGCCGGCCTCATGGGCCGGCTGCTGGCCGTTCGCCTGGCGCAGGACGGCCACCGCGTGCAGGTCTATGGCACCGGCGGCCCGGACGCGCAGGGCAGCGCCGCGCGCGTGGCCGCGGCCATGCTGGCGCCGCTGGCCGAATCCGCCGTGACGGAGCCCGGCGTGGTGCGCATGGGCCAGCACGGCCTGGCGCGCTGGCCCCAGCTGCTGGCGCAGCTGGCCGAGCCGGTGTTCTTCCAGCAGGACGGCACGCTCATCGTCTGGCACCGCCAGGACGCGGCCGACGCCGCCCGCCTGCAGCACACGCTGGAGCGCACCCAGCGCACTGTCGAAGGCCTGCCCGCGCTGCAGCCGCTGGACGGCGCCGGCCTGGCGCAGCTGGAGCCCACGGTGGCCGGGCGCTTTCACCAGGGCCTGTACCTGCCCGGCGAGGGCCAGCTGGACAACCGCCAGCTGCTGTCCTCCCTGGCCGCCACCATGCAGCAGCTGGGCGTGCAGGTGCACTGGCACACCGCCCGCGGCCTGCAGGACTTTGCCCCCGGCACGCCGGGCGAAAGCGACCTGGTGCTGGACTGCCGCGGCCTGGGCGCGCGCGCGCAGTGGCGCGAGCTGCGCGGCGTGCGCGGCGAGGTGGTGCGCCTGCACGCGCCCGGCGTCACGCTGCAGCGCCCCACGCGCGTGGTGCACCCGCGCTATCCCATCTACATCGCGCCCAAGGAGGGCGACGTGTTCGTGATCGGCGCCACCGAGATCGAGTCCGACGACCTGTCGCCGGCCAGCGTGCGCAGCACGCTGGAGCTGCTGTCTGCCGCCTACGCCGTGCACCCCGGCTTTGCCGAAGCGCGCATCCTGGAGCTGGCCACCCAGTGCCGCCCCACCCTGCCCGACAACCTGCCCGCCGTGCGCGTGGTGCAGCCGCGCGTGCTGGAGGTCAACGGCCTGTACCGCCACGGCTTCATGATCGCCCCGGCCATGCTGGACGTGGTCATGGAGCTGCTGCAGACGGGACAATCGCGGCTGGCCCAGCGCTTTGACCTGCGCGTGCAACTGCAAGACAACCCATGAACGTTCTCATCAACCAGACCCCCGTCGAACTGCCCGAAGGCGCCAGCGTGGCCGACGCCGTGGCGCACCTTGCGCCCCAGCCGCCCTTTGCCGTGGCCGTCAACCTGCAGTTCATTCCCAACAGCCGCTACGCCGCCCAGCCGCTGGCCGACGGCGACCAGGTGGAAATCATCGCGCCGGTGACCGGCGGTTAAGTCGTTCTCTCCATGACCAAGCAAGACACCTCCCCCGCCGCCAGCGCCGATGCGCTGGTGCTGTACGGCCAGTCGTTTGACAGCCGCCTGCTGCTGGGCACCGCCCGCTACCCCTCGCCCGCCGTGCTGGAGGCCGCCGTGCGGCGCGCCCGCCCGGCCATGGTCACCGCGTCGCTGCGCCGCCAGGGCGCGCAGCCGGGCGAGGCCGGCCAGGGCTTCTGGGAGCTCTTGAAGCGCCTGGGTGTGCCCGTGCTGCCCAACACCGCCGGCTGCTACAGCGCCGACGAAGCCATCACCACCGCGCAGATGGCGCGCGAGGTGTTTGGCACGCCCTGGATCAAGCTGGAAGTGATCGGCGACGACTACACGCTGCAGCCCGACACGCTGAACCTGGTGCAGGCCGCCGAGCAGCTGATCCGCGACGGCTTTCACGTGCTGCCCTACTGCACCGAAGACCTGGTGCTGTGCCAGCGCCTGGTGGACGTGGGCTGCCAGGCCGTCATGCCCTGGGCCGCGCCGATCGGCACCGGGCGCGGGCCCGTCAACCCCTACGGCCTGCAGCTGCTGCGCGAGCGCCTGGACGTGCCGCTGCTGGTGGACGCCGGCCTGGGCCTGCCCTCGCACGCCTGCCAGGTCATGGAATGGGGTTTCGACGGCGTGCTGCTGAACACCGCCGTGGCCCTGGCCAGCGACCCCGTCGCCATGGCCGGCGCCTTTGCCGACGCCGTCTCGGCCGGCCGCACCGCGCGCATGGCCGGCGCCATGCAGCCGCAGGCCGCCGCCCAGCCCAGCACGCCGGTGCTGGGCACGCCGTTTTGGCACCACGCGACATGACGGCCGCCACCGACCTGGCCCAGGCCATCGTGGCCCGGCACGCGGCCGCCTTTGCCGGTTTCGCCCCCGAGCCGGTGCCCCCCTTCGGCAGCGACACGCCGGCCTACCGCGCCGCCCTGGCCGCGGCCAGCCAGCTGGGTTTCATTGCGCAGGACGCCGAATGCATCGCCCGCGCCTGGGCCGCCCAAACCGCGCGCACCGGCCATTTCGACCCGGCCCGCTGGCCCGACGCGCCGCAGGACTTCGGCCTGGCGCAGCGCGGTGATGGCCACGGCCCGGCCTTTGCCGAATGTCCACAGGCCCTGGGCCTGTACGCCGTGCTGCCGGACGCCGAGTGGGTGGGCCGCATGGCGCGCGCCGGCGTGCCCACGGTGCAGCTGCGCTTCAAGAGCGACGACCGCGGATCAATCACCCGCGAGGTGCGCGCCGCCGTGGCCGCCGTGCAGGGCACGGGCGCGCTGCTGTTCATCAACGACCACTGGCGCGACGCGCTGGAGGCCGGCGCCTACGGCGTGCACCTGGGCCAGGAAGACCTGGACGCGCTGCCGCCGCAGGACCTGGCCGCGCTGCGCACCTCCGGCGCGCGCCTGGGCGTCAGCACGCACGGCTACGCCGAGATGCTGCGCGCCGCGGCCGTGCGGCCCAGCTACATCGCCATGGGCGCGGTGTTCCCGACCACCTTGAAAAAAATGGCCACCGCGCCCCAGGGCCTGGGCCGGCTGGCGGCCTATGCGCTGCTCACGCGCGGCTACCCGCAGGTGGCCATCGGCGGCATCGACGAGGAGCGCTTCGGTCCGGTGCTGGCCACGGGCGTGGGCTCCATCGCCGTGGTGCGCGCCCTCGTCGCCGCGCCCGACCCCGAAGCCGCCGCCGCGCGGCTGATGCAGGCCATGGCGGCGCACCGCGCCTGAGAACGTGCTCACGATCTGAGCCCTCGCATGGTGCGGATAATTCCGCCCATGCAAACACCCCAACCCACTCCCTTCACCCGCGTCGCCATCGTCGGCACCGGCGCCATGGGCCGCGGCATCGCGCAGATCGCGGCGCAGGCGGGCAGCACCGTGCAGCTGCTGGACGCCCGCCCCGGCGCCGCCCAGGCCGCGCGCGAGGCCGTGTTGCAGCAGTGGCAGCGCCTGCAGGACAAGGGCCGCGTGCAGCCGCACGAGGTGCAGGCCTGGAGCGAGCGCCTGGTGCCGGCGGGCACCTTGCAGGAGCTGACCGGCTGCGAGCTGGTGGTCGAGGCCATCGCCGAAGACCTGCAGGCCAAGCGCGACCTGCTGGCGCAGCTGGAAGCCGTCGTAGCGCCCACGGCCGTCCTGGCCAGCAACACCTCGTCGCTGTCCATCACCGCGCTGGCAGCCGGCCTGCAGCATCCCGCGCGCATGGCAGGCTTTCACTTCTTCAACCCGGTGCCTTTGATGAAGGTGGTGGAGGTGGTGGCCGGCCTGCGCACCGCCACCGCCACCTGCCAGCAGCTGATGCAGTACGCCCGCGCCCTGGGCCACACGCCCGTGGCGGCCCGCGACACGCCCGGCTTCATCGTCAACCACGCCGGCCGGGGCTTTGGCACCGAGGCGCTGCGCATCGCCGGCGAGGGCGTGGCCGACTTCGCCACCATCGACCGCATCCTGCGCGACCAGGTGGGCTTCAAGCTGGGACCGTTCGAGCTGCTGGACCTGACCGGCCTGGACGTCTCGCACCCGGTAATGGAATCGATCTACCACCAGTTCTATGACGAGCCGCGCTTTCGCCCCAGCCCCATCACCGCCCAGCGCCTGGCCGGCGGCCTGCTGGGGCGCAAGAGCGGCGAGGGCTTTTACCGCTACACGGACGGCCAGGCCGAGCTGCCGCCCGAGGCGTCCGTGCCCCAGGTGGGCGAGCTGCCGCCGGTGTGGGTGTCGCCGCGCGCGGCGCGCCGCGCCGAGCTGTACCAGCTGCTCAAAGACCTGGGCGCGCAGATCGAGACCGGCGCCGCACCCTCGTCCGCCGCGCTGATCCTGATCGCGCCGCTGGGCTTTGACGTGACCACGGTGGCCGTGGTCGAGCGGCTGGACCCGTCGCGCACCGTGGGCATCGACCTGCTGGTGGACGACGCCGCCACGCGCCGCCGCGTGCTGGCCACCAACCCGGCCACGCGCGCCGACATGCGCGACGCGGCGCACGCGCTGTTCGCCCGCGACGGCAAGGCGGTGAGCGTGATCCGCGACTCAGGCGGCTTCGTCACGCAGCGGGTGCTGGCGGCAATCATCAACATCGCGGCCGACATCTGCCAGCAGGGCATCTGTTCGCCCGCCGACCTGGACCGCGCCGTCACCCTGGGCCTGGGCTACCCCGTGGGCCCGCTGGCGCTGGGCGACCGCTTTGGCCCGGCCAGCGTGCTGGAGGTGCTGTTCAACCTGCAGACCGTCTATGGCGACCCGCGCTGGCGCCCCAGCCCCTGGCTGCGCCGCCGCGGCGCCCTGGGCCTGAGCCTGCTGCACGAGGAAGCCTGAGCGGCCCACCAAAAGCTATCAATAAGATAGCTGCCTGCGCTTGATCTACGGGCGCTGGAGCCACTTTTGCCATCATTTCCCTGGGCGGAGACGAGCTTTCGCCCAGCGGATGGCGGCGGCCACCTCGGCATAACCGCACGCCCGTGCGTATCTTTGTGCAACCGACGTTTCCGGCGCAGCAGGAAATCCCCGGGTTAACCCTGACCCCCCCTGCTCCGGACCGTCTGCCCGACCCGTGCGGACTGCCCGCTGCTTCGCCAAGGCGTCCGCCGCTGTCAGCCAGCGGCGCTTTTGCGCGCTGTCACACCCCACGGCAGCTTGCCTGCATGCGTGTCCCTACCATGGCTGGATGAGTTGCCCTGCGGCAACACCCCCAGGAGGACGCCATGACCGCACTGCCCTACGACGACACCGTCGAACAGATCCAGGAGGACGAAGCCCGCCTGACCCAGGAAATCGTCGCCCGCATGGCCGCGGCGCAGGCGCGCAACGCCGAGCGCCACCGCCATGCGCACCGCGACGCGCATGCCAAGAGCCACGCCATCGTCAAAGGCACATTGGCCGTGCATGCCAACCTGCCGCCCGAGCTGGCGCAAGGCATCTTCAGCCAGCCGCGCGAATATGAAGTCGTGGCGCGCCTGTCATCGGCCCCGGGCGACATCCACAGCGACGAAGCCCCCGCGCCACGCGGCTTCGCCATCAAGGTCATGGGCGTGCAGGGCGAGCGCCTGCTGCCCGGCCTGGGCGGGCACAACCAGGACTTCCTGATGGTGAACTTTCCTGTGCTGGCTTTCGGCACGGTGCAGGACTACCCGCGCTTTCTGACGCTGCTGGAGGCCAATGCCGACGCGCCCCAGGCGCTGCAGCGCGCCGTGGCCGCGGCCGCGCGCGGCATCGAGAACGTGGTCGAGCGCCTGGGCGGCACGCCCGGCGCCACGGTGCAGGGCCTGGCGCAAAAGAACACCAACATGCTGGGCGAGACCTTCCACACCCAGGCGGCCATCCGCTTTGGCAATTACGTGGCCAAGCTGTCGCTGGCGCCCTGGGGCGAGCTGCAGGGGCTGAACGAGCAGCCCATCGGCGAGGGCTTTTCCGCCATGCGCGACGCGCTCACGTCGCACTTCGCCAAGCAGGGCGCCACATACGAGCTGCGCGCGCAGCTGCAGACCGACCGCGCCGCCATGCCGGTGGAGGATGCCTCCGTTCTGTGGGACGAGAAGGCCTCGCCCCACCGCGCCATCGCCACGCTGCGCTTCGACATCCAGAACCCGTATTCGCCCGAGCGCCAGGTGTACGGCGACGACCACCTGGCCTTCAACCCCTGGAACGGCGTAGCAGCGCACCGTCCGCTGGGTTCGATCATGCGCGTGCGCCGGCCGGCCTACGAGTCCTCGACCGCGCAGCGCCACCGCCTGAACGCCCTGCCCCGGCGCGAGCCCGGGTCGCTGGCTGACATCCCGGATTGACGCGCTTTCTCCTTGAGGAAAAGAGGAGCAAGGAAAAAGCCGCCATCAGAGCCGGCCCCGCAACGCATCGAAGGAAAGGCTGCACCCATGAACCCCAAAACCCAGAGCAAGCCCCAGGACGGCCAGGAATCGGGCGGAGACCCACGCCTGGAAGGCGAGAGCCGGCTGGCCGAGTTCCGCCGCATCGCCCAGGAAATCGCCGCCGACGCGCCCCAGGTGGCCAAGATCGCCATCGACGCGCTGGTGCGCGACCACAACCCGCTGTTCAAGGGCAGCTCGCAATCGGCCGGGCGCGTCGGGCGCCAGTCGGGCAACGTTTCGGAACTGACGGCGATCGCCCCGCTGAAACCCGGCGGCGCCGACCGGCTGCGCCGGCTGTTCAAGCTCACCGGCGGCAATTTCGACGGCGCGCAGCGCGTGTCCACGCTGCACGACATGCGCTTCGTGTTCTTCGACGAGGACACGCGCATCATCTTCGCCACCACCTACGACGGCGACTGGGACACCTACATCAACGACTTCGCCACCAAGATCCCCGGCCTGATGGACCTGCTGTTCGCCAACGTCGAAGGCTGGCCGGGCATCGACTCGCCCGAGGTCAAGGACTACATCGCCCAGCACCAGATCGACGCCGCCGGCTGGTTCGTCGCCAACCCGCAGGTCACCGTAGTGGACGTGCGCCGGCTGCAGCGCATGGAGCAGGCGCTGGACACGTTTTTGGACGCCATGAGCCGCAACAAGGGGATGGACCAGGCCACGGCGAAGGCGCTGGACGAGCTGTCCAGGGAAGTTGCGCAACCGCAGGGGGTGGACTACTGATGGCGCTGCTGCAACATCTCAAGGACCGCTTTCGACGCGAGAGGGTCACGCTGCAGCTGGGCGACATCCAGGCGCTGATCCTGCGCTCGCGCCCCGAGCCCTACGTGGGCATCCACGCCATGCTGCATGTCGATGAGGCCGAAGGCGGACGCGACCTGATCGCGCGCCTGGCCAAGCACATCCCATCGGCCGACGACTGGACGGGCGACCTGCACGCCTGGACCGGCGTGGCCATCAGCCACGCGGGCCTCCAGGCCCTGGGCCTGCCGGACAGCGCGCTTGCGTCCTTTCCCCTGCCCTTCCGCGAGGGCATGGCCGCGCGCGCCGAGCAGCTGCGCGACTTCGGCGAGAACGCGCCCGAGACCTGGGAAGACGCCTACCAGGGCAAGCGCCTGCACATCGCCCTGACCATCTACGCCGAAGACAAGGCCGCCCTGGACGAGGCGGTGGACAAGGCCATGGGCGAGCTGCGCGCCTCGCGCGGCGTCACGCTGGTGGGCACGCACGAGTTCGGCGCGGACGAGGACGCCAAGAACCCCTTCGGTTTTCGCGACGGCATCTCGCAGCCGGTGGTGCAGGGCGCCGGCGTCGAGCCCCCGCCCGGCGGCGGGCGCGCGCTGGCGCCAGGCGAATTCATCCTGGGCGAGAACAGCGAGAGCGGCCAGCCGGTGGCCATGCCCGAGCCGCCCGAACTGGGCCGCAACGGCTCCTTCGTGGTGCTGCGCAAGTACGACAGCCGCCCCGGCGCATTCAACGACTTCGTGCGCCAGCACGCGGACGGCGAGCAGGAGCAGGAAAAGCTGGCCGCCCAACTGGTGGGCCGCTGGCGCTCGGGCGCGCCGCTCAACCTCTCGCCGGAGCGCGACGACGAGGCACTGGGCGCCGACCCTCAGCGCAACAACGACTTCGACTTCAAGGGCGACGAGCGCGGCCTGGTCTGCCCACACGCCGCGCACATGCGCCGGCTGAACCCGCGCGGCACCAGCCTGACGATTCTGACCGACGAGAACCTCCACCGCATCATCCGCCGGCCCTCGACCTTCGGGCCGAAGTGGACGCCCGAGCTGACAGCGAGCGACGACGGCCGCGAGCCGCGCGGCATCTATTTCATCTTCATCAGCGCGCGGGCCTACGACACCATCGAGTTCCTGCAGCAGGAGTGGATCAACCGCGGCAACTTCCTGGACCTGGGCAAGGAGCGCGACCCCGTGGTGGGCCTGCACGAGGAGCCGGGCACGTTCACCATCCCCGAGCAGCCGGTGCGCCGGCGCATCGACGGCGTGAGCACCTTCAACCGCCTGCGCGGCGGCGAATACCTGTTCATGCCGTCGCTCACCGCGCTGCGCTGGATCGGCGAGGCGGGCTGGAAGGATTGACGGCGCCCTGCGCAGGCGCTATTGAAAGCATAGCTGCCAGCGCAATGCCGGTGGGCGCTGGCAGCGTTTTTTGCTGAAAATCCTGGGCGCGCTGCGCTCAGCTGCCCGCCACCTTCATCCGGTTGATGAGCACCGAGCCCACCGTCTTGGCGCCGTAGGTGTAGGCGTCGGCGCCCACGGCCTCGATGCCGCGCAGCATGTCCCGCAGGTTGCCGGCAATGGTGATTTCATCGACCGGGTAGGCGATCTGGCCGTTTTCCACCCAGAAGCCGCTGGCGCCACGCGAGTAGTCGCCCGTCACGTAGTTCACGCCCTGGCCCATCAGCTCGATGACGAACAGGCCCGTGCCCAGCTTTTGCAGCATGGCGGGCAGGTCGTCGCCCGGGCGGGTGTGGCGCGAGGTGAGCGTCAAATTGTGCGAGCCGCCGGCGTTGCCCGTGGTCTTCATGCCCAGCTTGCGCGCCGAG
Organism: Pulveribacter suum; assembly: GCF_003013695.1. Classification (GTDB taxonomy): domain Bacteria; phylum Pseudomonadota; class Gammaproteobacteria; order Burkholderiales; family Burkholderiaceae_C; genus Melaminivora; species Melaminivora suum. Next base: position 2,595,740 of record NZ_CP027792.1, read on the forward strand.
TAGGTGGACAGGAAGTAGCCCTGCACCCTGCCCTGCTGCACCACCTTGCGCGGCGCCACGCGCACGCCCTCGTCGTCGAACGGCGAGCTGCCCTTGCCGCCCATAATGAAAGGGTCTTCGTCGATGTTGATGTGCTTGGGGAAGACCTGCTTGCCCAGCGAATCCAGCAAGAAGGTGCTGCGCCGGTACAGCGCGCCGCCGCTCACGGCCTGCACGAAGCCGCCCAGCAGGCCGGCGGCCAGGGGCGACTCGAACAGCACCGGGCATTCGCGCGTGCTGATCTTGCGGCTGCCCAGGCGCGACAGGGCGCGCTCGGCGGCGTAGCGGCCCACCGACTGGGGCGACGCCAGCTCGCGCGCGTCGCGCATGGAGCTGTACCAGGAGTCGCGCTGCATCTCGCCATTGCGTCCGGGCAGGCTGGCAATCGGCGCCACCGAGACGCTGTGGCGCGAGCTGGCGTAGCCGCCGCGAAAGCCGCGCGTGTGGGCGCTGAAGAAATGCGACTGCTGCGCCGAGACGCCCGCGCCCTCGCTGTTGGTGATGCGCTTGTGCGTGGCAAACGCCGCGGCCTCGCACTCCAGCGCCAGGCGCGCGGCCTCCTCGCTGTCCACGGCCCAAGGGTGAAACAGCTGCAGGTCGCGGTGCGACTCCTGCGGGGCGATATCGCCCGCATCGGGCAGCCCGGCCACCGGGTCTTCGGCGGTGAAGCGGGCAATGTCGTAGGCGGCCTGCACCGTGCGCTCCACGGCGGCTTCGGAGAAATCCGAGGTGCTGGCGTTGCCCCGGCGGCGGCCCACATAGACCGTCACGCCCAGCGACTTGTCGCGGTTGCGTTCCACCGTCTCCAGCTCGCCCTTGCGCACGTTCACCGACAGGCCGCAGCCCTCGGAGGCGTCGGCGCCGGCGTCGGTGGCGCCCAGTTGCTTGGCATGTGCCAGGGCATGGTCCACCAGGCCCTCGAAGAACGAGCGGGAGTAGCTGAAGCCGCTTTGCGGCGCGTCGCTGGAGGTGGACTGGCGGGGGGCGGCAGCGCGCGGGGCGCCTGTGCGGGGAGTGTTCATAGCGGCGGCTATGATACTTGCCGCCCTTGACACCCGTAGGCGCGCAGCCCTTCGCAGGCTGCGCCGCCGCGGCTTTTCTCCCGCCCCGAATCCCACCTGCCACCGATGTCACGCAAACTCAAAAAAGGCTATTTCGTGAAGGGCCATTTCGTTGCCGAAGGCAGCGAGCTGGACCTGCAGCTGAAGGCCGAGCTCAAAGGCACGCCCGGCAGCACCAAGACCGACCTGAAGCGCGAAAGCGACGCTCTGCAGACCCTGGGCGGCGAGCTGCTCACCCTGCGCGCCGACCTGATGGCCCGCCTGGAGCTGCCCGAAAAGCTGGTGGACGCGCTGCAGGAAGCCAACCGCATCACCAACTTCGAGGGCAAGCGCCGCCAGATGCAGTTCGTCGGCAAGCTGATGCGCAAGCTGGGTGAAGACACCATCGCCGCCATCCACGCCGCGCTGGACGAGCAGCACAGCGGCAGCGCCGCCGAGCGCCTGCTGCTGCACCAGGCCGAGCACTGGCGCGACCAGCTCATCGCCAGCGACGAGGCCCTGGCGCAGTGGCTGGAGCTGTTCCCCCGCACCGACACGCAGCAGATCCGCGCCCTGATCCGCCAAGCCCGCAAGGACGCCCCGCCAGCCGACGCCGCTGCCGTGTCGCAAGGCCTGGCGCCGCGCAAGAGCCGCTCCTACCGCGAGCTGTTCCAGCTGGTGCGCGCGCAGATGACCGATGCCGGCGACCACGCGGCGGAGGAAGAGCGCTCTGCCGACGCGTAGCTAAGAGCAACCCCCTGAGCGCCTGCGGCGCTTCCCCCCTTTTCTCGCATGGCTGCGCCATTCGGGAAGGGGGACGACGCCACTGGACCGGCAAAGCCGGATCCACGGCGTCTGCTGGTCCGGGGGGCGCCAGTTTTATACGGGAGCGCACTGCGCTCGTTCCCGGCGATGGATTACCGAGATGACGACTATCACCACTTCTCCTTCCTCCACCCTGCCGCCGCCCGAGCCGGTGAAGATCGGCATCGTCTCCGTCAGCGACCGCGCCAGCAGCGGCGCCTATGAGGACAAGGGCCTGCCGGCGCTGCAGGGCTGGCTGACGCGGGCGCTGCACAACCTGGTTCACTTCGAGCCGCGGCTGGTCCCGGACGAGCCCGAGCAGATCGCCCAGGCCCTGATCGAACTGGTGGACCAGGCCGGCTGCAGCCTGGTGCTGACCACCGGCGGCACCGGCCCGGCGCCGCGCGACGTGACCCCGGAGGCCACCCTGGCCGTGGCCGACCGCGAGATGCCCGGCTTTGGCGAGCAGATGCGCCAGATCTCGCTGCGCTTCGTGCCCACCGCCATCCTGTCGCGCCAGACGGCGGTGATCCGGGGCACAAGCCTGATCATCAACCTGCCGGGGCAGCCCAAGTCCATCGCCGAGACGCTGGAGGGCCTGAGGGGCGAGGACGGCGCGCAGCTGGTGCCTGGCATCTTTGCCGCCGTGCCCTATTGCATCGACCTGCTGGGCGGGCCGTACCTGGAAACGCGCGAGGCCGTGTGCAAGGCGTTTCGGCCGAAGGCGGCGGTGCGGCATGTGCGCACGGGCGACTGATTTCTTCGGCACGTCACACCCATCCCTTTCCATGCCCATTTACCGCTGCAACCAGTGCGGCTTCGTGAGCGAAGACGCCCAGACTCCCGTCAACGCGCAAACGGCCTGCGGCCGCTGCGGCACGCCCAGCCGGGTGTACGGCACCGTGTTCTTCGTCGAAGAGCTGGTCAAACGGCTTGCCGCCGCCACACGCGAACTCCATGCGCTCAGGCCGGCGGCCCCCGGACCCGCGCCGCAGGCGCCCGAAGTGCAGCCGGCAACAGCCGCCGCGCCTGCCGCCCGCCAGGCGCTGGCCAATGTTCCCGGTCTGGCCACCGCCGAGCAGCACGCACCGCTGAAGGCGTGGTTCGCCGCCCGGCAAATTGAGGTGCAGCTGGACCCGGCCCATGTGGACACGAGCGGCTTTTTCGACGACGCGGCGCTGCTGCTGGGCAGCAACCAAGCCCTCTTTGCCGAGCTGATCGAGCGCGTGCGCTTTGCCTACCGCAAGAGCCACAGCTGGATCAACCTGGAGCTGGCAACCCTGGCCCAGAAGGACGCGCAGGCCATCAACCAGCTGTGCCGCAGGCTCTACGAGCACACCTTCTTTGCCCGCTACCACTACCAAAAGCCCGAGAAGATCGTGCGCCTGACGCTGCAGCCTGCAACCGCCATTCGCCAGTTCTTCGAGGGCGGCTGGCTGGAGTGGTATGCGCTGATGACCCTGCTGGGGCAGGCCAGCGGCCACGCCGGCGGCGTGTCCTGCGCGCGCAGCGCAAAGGTGGTGTTTCCCAACGAAGACCTGCACGAGCTGGACGTGATAGCCCTGCCGGCGGGGCAGGAGCCCATCTGCATCGAATGCAAGAGCGGCGAGTTCAGGCGTGATATCGACAAGTACCTGCGCCTGAAAAAGCGCCTGGGGCTGGAGCGAGGCCGGTTCGTGATCTGCTCGGCAGAGCTCACGGATGAACAGGCTGCGGGGCTGAGCGCGATGTATGAGCTGAGTTTTGTGAATCTGCAGACGCTGGGGCCGCATGTGCAAAAGCTGATGTCGTCGTGAGCGTTTGATGTCGCTGGCCGGGACTCGCCCCGGCGGGCGACCTCCTTTTCTTGCTCGCACAAGAAAAGGAGGCAAAAGAAGTGCGCCCCCGATGCCCGTATCCCCTGCGCTGCGCTACGGGGCAGCCTGCGATGCTCGGGCGCAGGGCGGTGCTGCGTAACTCACTGCGCTGCTGCGCAGCTCCGTTCAAACAGACGCAGCAAGCTAGATCACGAAGCAGGTGTGTCCTTCGGCACACCTGCCCGCCCCGCGCCCTGCGCTTCTCGGTACGGGCATAGGGGGAAGAAAGCGGGAACCCACACGGGCCATCGCTGCGCTCGGCCGCGCAGGCGCTGCGCGCCGCGAAGGCCAGGCCGAGCGCAGCGATGGCCCGTGTCGTCCCCCACCCCTTGAGGCTGCGCCTGTGGCGGGGCGCTTGCGGGGTGGGCATGGGCGTCGTAGCGCCCATGCCTTCGTAATCTGACTGGCCGCGTCTGTTTGAACGGAGCGCGTCAGCGCGCAGTGAGTTATGCGGCCCACCCCGCAAGCGCCCCGCCACAGGTTTGCCCCTTCGCGCAAGCGAAGGGGTCGCAGACGTGGGGTCGTGTTCTTTGCTTCCTTTCTTGCACGAGCAAGAAAGGAAGTCGCCCGCCGGGGCGAGTCCCGGCCAGCAACATCAACCCAGGCACCCATGCCAAAGAAACTCCAGCCCCCACCACTCACTTGCCAATGATGTCGTTCAGCCTCGCCGCCTCAAACTGCTCGCGCGTGGCCGCATCCCCCGGCACGCAGTCCCCCGCGTGCTGGCCAGCAGACAGCTGCTCGATGGCACGCCACAGCAGCGCGATCTGGTGCTCCTGCGCCCCGGCCGAATCGATCAGCCCGCGCATGGCCTGGGTCAGCGGGTCTTCCTGCTGGGGCGCAACGCCATAGGCGCTGAACTTCGGCGCCGCCGCCTCGTCCCCGCGCTGCGCCTCGGTCACATCGGCGCTCTGGCCTTCCCTGCTGGGGATGATGCGCGCCGGGATGCCCACCGCCGTGGCCCCGGCCGGCACGGGCTTGATGACCACCGCGTTGCTGCCGATCTTCGCGCCGTCGCCCACTTCGAAGCCCCCCAGCACCTTGGCGCCGGCGGCCACCACCACGTCGCGCCCCAGCGTCGGGTGGCGCTTGGCGCCCTTGTACAGCGACGTGCCGCCCAGCGTCACGCCGTGGTAGATGGTGCAGCCATCGCCCACCACCGCCGTCTCGCCGATCACCACGCCCATGCCGTGGTCGATGAACACGCCGCGCCCGATGGTTGCGCCCGGGTGGATCTCGATGCCCGTGAGCCAGCGCGAGACGTGCGAGATGAAGCGCCCCAGCCAGCGCAGCCCCCGCCCCCAGCACCAGTGCGCCGGCCGGTGCAGCCAGATGGCGTGCAGGCCGGGGTAGCAGGTGACGACCTCCCAGCGGCTGCGCGCAGCGGGGTCACGGTCGAGGATGCACTGGATGTCGGAGCGCAGGCGGGAGAGCATGAAGGAGGGCCGGGGAAAAAGCGGCCGGTCAGTCTAGCTGCTTGCGCCGCGCGGCCTCGGTCATAGATTTGGCGACACCGCGCAGGATATGGATTTCCTCCACCGTGGGCTGCGCGCGGTTGAACAGCTGGTTCAGCCGCGGCATGAGCTTCTTGGGCGCCGCCGGGTCGAGAAAGCCGATGTCGATGAGCGCCAGCTGCCAGTGCGCCAGCATGCCGGCCAGCTGGGCGGCGTCGGCCCGCTCGCCCTGCGGGGCGCTGGCCGGCGCGTCGAAGCCGCCCAGCGCCTGGCGCCATTCGTAGGCGACCAGCTGCACGGCCGCCGCCAGGTTCAGCGAGCCGAACTGCGGGTTGGTGGGAATGGAGAGCGCCACATGGCAGCGATAGACGTCCTCGTTGGCCATGCCGAAGCGCTCGCAACCGAAAAGGAAGGCCATGCCCCGCTCCGGCGCATTCAAGGCCCAATCAGGCTGCAGCCCTTGTCCCTCCTGCGCTGGCAGCTCACCTTTCAGGAGCATCTCGAAGTGCGCGCGCGGCGTGCGGGTGGGCGGGCCGAAGTCGCGCGGCGTCATCGCGGTGGCGCACAGGTGGGTGATGCCGTCCAGCGCCTCGTCCAGCGTGGCGACGATGCGCGCGCCCTCCAGCACGTCCAGGGCGCCGCTGGCGCGCTGGATGGTTTCCTCGCGGCGCAGCACGTTGGGCCAGCGCGGCGCGACCAGCACCAGGTCGTGGAAACCCATGGTCTTCATGGCGCGGGCGGCGGCGCCGACGTTGCCGGCGTGGCTGGTCTGGATCAGGACGAAACGGGTGTGCATGGCGGGCGATTGTCGCCGCGCCGCCTGCAGGGCCGGGCCCGGCTCGGTAGAATTGCGCGCTTTGCGAAGGCCGTATCGCCGCCCTTTGCCTCCCGCGGCCCCACGCTTTGTAAGGGCGCCGCCCCACCGCTCCTTCGTCACCCGCCAGCCCCATGTCCTCCACCCTGCACCCCATGCTCAACGTGGCCATCAAGGCCGCCCGCGCCGCCGGCGCCATCATCAACCGCGCGGCCCTCGATGTGGAGGCGGTGCGCATCTCGCAAAAGCAGATCAACGACTTCGTGACCGAGGTGGACCAGGCCAGCGAGCAGGTCATCATCGAAACGCTGCTCACCGCCTACCCCGGCCACGGCATCCTGGCCGAAGAGTCGGGCAGCGAGCATGGGGCCGAGCATTCGGACTTCCGCTGGATCATCGATCCGCTGGACGGCACCACCAACTTCATCCACGGCTTTCCCGTCTATTGCGTGAGCATCGCCCTGGCGGTGAAGGGCCGGGTGGAGCACGCCGTGGTGTATGACCCCACGCGCAACGACCTGTTCACCGCCACGCGCGGGCGCGGCGCCTTCCTGAACGACCGTCGCATCCGCGTGTCCAAGCGCACGCGCCTCGCCGAGTGCCTGATCTCCACGGGCTTTCCGTTCCGCCCGGGCGACAACTTCAAGGCCTACATGCTGATGATGGGCGACGTGATGCAGCGCACCGCCGGCCTGCGCCGCCCCGGCGCCGCCGCGCTGGACCTGGCCTACGTGGCCGCCGGCTACACCGACGGCTTCTTCGAATCCGGCCTGTCCATCTGGGACGTGGCCGCCGGCAGCCTGCTGGTGACCGAAGCCGGCGGCTTGGTGGGCAACTTCACGGGCGAGGCCGACTTCATGGAGCAGCGCGAATGCCTGGCCGGCAGCCCGCGCATCTACGGCCAGCTGGTGGGCCTGCTGGGCAAATACAGCAAGTTTGCCGGCGCCGGTGACAAGGCCGCCGTGCGCCAGGCGATCGACGCCGACGTCCCGCCCGCGCAGGACGCTCCCCCCGCATCCGGCGAAGGCATTGAAGACGCCGGCGACAGCGCCGCCGCCGAAGACCTGCCTGCAGCGCCGCGCACCGGCGACGACGCGCCGTTCTGAGCGCCGCCTGCGCTTGAAGCAAAAACGGCTCCAGCGCTTGCCTGTCAAGCGCTGGCAGCTACACATTCAATAGCACCGACAGTATCCGGAGCGCATGCCATGACCGCCGAAGCCACCCCGCCCTGCCAGCGCGTCGCCTTCGGGCAGCTGCGCGACACCCTGGCGCGCCTCTTCGAGCGCCACGGCACCAGCGGTGAAGTGGCGGCCATCCTGGCCGACAACTGCGCCAGCGCCGAGCGCGACGGCGCCCACAGCCATGGGGTGTTCCGCATCCCCGGCTACCTCAGCTCGCTGGCCAGCGGCTGGGTGGACGGGCGCGCCGTGCCCGAGGTGCAGGACAGCGCCCCCGGTTTCATCGCCGTGGATGCGCGCAACGGCTTCGCCCAGCCGGCCTACGCCGCCGCGCGCGACCTTCTGGTGGCCAAGGCGCGGGCCAACGGCATCGCGCTGCTGGCGATTCGCAACTCGCACCACTTTGCCGCCCTGTGGCCCGACGTGGAGCCGCTGGCCGAGCAGGGCCTGGTGGGCCTGGCCCTGGTCAACAGCATGGCCTGCGTGGTGCCGCACGGCGGCACGCGCCCGCTGTTCGGCACCAACCCCATCGCCTTTGCCGCGCCGCGTGACGGCCATCCGCCCTTGGTCTTCGACCTGGCCACCAGCGCCATGGCACACGGCGACGTACAGATCGCCGCGCGCGAGGGCCGCCTGCTGCCGCCCGCGCACGGCGTGGACGCCGCCGGCCAGCCCACCTGCGACCCGCGCGCCGTGCTGGACGGCGGCGCCCTGCTGCCATTCGGCGGGCACAAGGGCTCGGCCCTGTCCATGATGGTCGAGCTGCTGGCCGCGGCGCTCACCGGCGGCCACTTCTCGTTCGACTTCGACTGGAGCGGCCACCCCGGCGCGCAGACGCCGCGCACCGGCGAGCTGATCATCGCCATCGACCCGGCCAAGAGCGCCGGCCGCTCGTTTGCCCAGCGCTGCAACGACCTGGTGGCCGCCATGGCCGACGCCGGCCAGCAGCGCCAGCCCGGCCGGCAGCGCCAGCGCCAGCGCGCGCAGTCGCTGCGCGAGGGCGTCGCGCTGCCCGTCGCCACCTGGGCCGAGCTGCAGCGCCTGGCTGCTGCGTGATGCTGCATACGCGTCGATATGCCAGAGGCCCCCGTCAATCAATGGCGGGTAGCTATCGAAAAGTGAGTCGGCTCGATCCCCTGCGTGCCCTGTCGCGCCGCGCTCCGCCGCTGCTGGCCGCACTGCTGCTGGGCGCGTGCAGCCTGCCGCCGCTGGCGGGGCGCAGCGAATCCAGCGCGCTGGACCTGCCCGCCGCGCAGGACACGCGGCTGGGCCGGGCGCTGGCGCCCGCGGTGGCGGCGCACCCGGGGCTGAGCGGCATCCACCTGCTGCAGCACCCGCACGACGCTTTTGCCGCCCGCGCCCTGCTGGCGCGCGCGGCCGAGCGCACGCTGGACGTGCAGTACTACATCTGGCGCGGCGACACCACGGGCACGCTGCTGCTGGGCGAGCTGCTGGCCGCGGCCGAGCGCGGCGTGCGCGTGCGCCTGCTGCTGGACGACGTGGGCACGTCCGGGCTGGACACGCAGCTCGCGGCGCTGGACGCGCACCCGCGCATCGAGGTGCGCCTGTTCAACCCGTTTACGCTGCGTCGCCCCAAGGCGCTGGGCTATCTGGCGGACCTGCGGCGCGCCAACCGCCGCATGCACAACAAGTCGTTCACGGCAGACAACCAGGCCAGCATCGTGGGCGGGCGCAACGTGGGCGACGAGTACTTTGGCGCCACCGCCGGCGTGCTGTTTGCCGACCTGGACGTCCTGGCCGTCGGCCCGGTGGCGCACGACGTCTCTGCCGATTTCGACCGCTACTGGGCCAGCGCCAGCACCTACCCGGCGCAGGCCATCCTGCCGGCCGTGGCGCCGGCCACCATGGCCGAGCTGGCCCAGCAGGCCGGCGCGCTGCTGGCCTCTCCTGGCGCACACGAGTACGCGCAGTCCATCCGGCGCAGCGCCTACATCGACCAGTTGCTGCGGCGCGAGTTGCCGCTGCACTGGGCGCACGTGCGGATGCTCAGCGACGACCCGGCCAAGGGCCTGGGGCAGGCGCAGCGCGACGATTTGCTGCTGCCCCAGCTGGAGGCCGCGCTGGGCCAGCCGGGCCGCGGCGTGGACCTGGTGTCGCCCTACTTCGTGCCCACGGCCGCAGGCGCGGCGGCCCTGGCGCGGCTGCAGCGCGCCGGCGTGCGCGTGCGCGTGCTGACCAACGCCTTCGAGGCTACGGACGTGCCTGCCGTGCATGCAGGCTACGCCAGGTACCGCCGGCCCCTGCTGCAAAGCGGCGTCACGCTGTACGAGATGCGCCGCCTGGTGCCCGAGCAGGAGCAGCAGCCGGGTCGGCCGGCGCTGCAGCGCCTGGGCAGCTCGGGCTCCAGCCTGCACGCCAAGACCTTTGCCGTGGACGGCGAGCGGCTGTTCGTGGGCTCGCTCAACTTCGACCCGCGCTCGGCCCGGCTGAACACCGAGCTGGGCTTTCTCATCGACAGCCCCGCGCTGGCCCGCCAACTCACGCAGGCGTTCGACACCGCGGTGCCCGCGCAGTCCTACCAGGTCGCGCTGTCCGAGGACGGATCGCTGCAGTGGCGCAGTGGGGTGGGCGAGCCGCCGCCCGTGTACGGCAGCGAGCCGCACACCACCTGGTGGAGCCGCGCGGTGGTGCGCGTGCTCATGTGGCTGCCCATCGAATGGCTGCTGTAGCGCGGCGCACGCATTTCGCTCAGCCGTCGATGGCCGCCGCCGAGCCGGCGCGCTGGCGCAGCTCGAACTTCTGGATCTTGCCGGTGCTGGTCTTGGGCAGTTCGCCAAACACCACGGCGCGCGGCACCTTGAAGCCGGCCAGGTGCTGCTTGCAGTGCGCCACGATGTCCCCGGGCGTGACTTCGGCGCCGCTTTTCAGCTCGACGAAGGCGCAGGGCGTCTCGCCCCATTTCGGGTCGGGCCGGGCGACCACGGCGGCGGCCAGCACGGCCGGGTGGCGGTACAGCACGTCCTCCACCTCGATGGAGGAGATGTTCTCGCCACCCGAGATGATGATGTCCTTGCTGCGGTCGCGGATCTTGATGTAGCCGTCCGGGTACTGCACGGCCAGGTCGCCCGAATGGAACCAGCCGCCGGCAAAGGCCTCGTGGGTAGCCTGCGGGTTCTTCAGGTAACCCTTCATGGTGATGTTGCCGCGGAACATGACCTCGCCCATGGTCTCGCCGTCGCGCGGCACGGGCTGCAGGGTTTCGGGGTCAAGCACGGCGGCGCCCCGCTGCAGGTGGTAGCGCACGCCCTGGCGGGCGTTCAGCCGCGCGCGCTCGCCGATGTCCAGCTGCTGCCACTCATCATGTTGGGCGCAAACGGTGGCCGGGCCATAGACCTCCGTCAGGCCATAGACGTGGGTCAGGTCAAAGCCCAGCTGTTCCATGCCCTCGATCATGGCCGCCGGCGGAGCCGCGCCCGCCACCATGGCCTTGATGCCGGCCGGCACGCCCTCTTTCATCTGCGCCGGCGCGTTGACCAGCAGGCCATGCACGATGGGCGCGCCGCAGTAGTGCGTCACGCCGTGTTCGCGCATCGCATCAAAGATCGCCTGCGCATCCACCCGGCGCAGGCAGACGTTGACGCCCGCGCGGGCCGCCACCGTCCACGGGAAGCACCAGCCGTTGCAGTGGAACATGGGCAGCGTCCAGAGATAGACGGCGTGCTTGGGCATGTCCCACTCCAGCACGTTGCTGATGGCGTTGGTGTGGGCGCCGCGGTGGTGATAGACCACGCCCTTGGGGTTGCCGGTGGTGCCCGAGGTGTAGTTCAGCGCGATGGCGTCCCACTCGTCGCCGGGCAGCTGCCAGGCAAATTCCGGGTCGCCGGCGGCGAGGAAGTCCTCATAGCGCGTGCCACCCAGGGGCTGGGCGCTGGGGCCGTACAGCGCGTCCTCCACCTCGATGATCCGCAGCGGCGAGGACGACTGGCGCAGGCGCAGGGCCTGGGCCAGGGCGGCGCCAAATTCCGGATCGACGATCACGGCGCGGGCCTCGCCGTGGTCGAGCATGAAGGCGATGGTGGACGGGTCCAGCCGGGTATTGAGGGTGTTGAGCACGGCGCCGGCCATGGGCACGCCGAAATGCGCCTCCACCATGGGCGGGGTGTTGGGCAGCAGGGCGGCCACCGTATCGTTCTTGCCGATGCCGGCGCGCTGCAGGCTGCTGGCCAGGCGGCGGCAGCGCTCGTAGGTCTGGCGCCAGCTCTGGCGCAGTGCGCCGTGCACGATGGCCAGGCGCTCGGGATAGACCTCGGCCGTGCGCTCGATGAAGGACAGGGGCGTGAGCGGGGCGAAGTTCGCCTGCGTGCGCGGCAGGTGCTGGTCGAAGATGCTGGAGGTGTCGGTCATGGGAGAAGGCCTGCAAGGCATGCATGAGGGGCGGCCCAAATTACAGCAGACGGCCCTGACGCCGAGCTGAAGACGGGTGGGCGAAAATACCCGCCGTGTCCATTCCCCAGTCGTTCATCCAGGAGCTGCTCGCGCGCGTCGATGTGGTCGAGGTCATCGGCCGCCACGTGCAGCTGAAGAAAAGCGGCGCCAACTACATGGGGCTGTGCCCTTTCCACGGAGAAAAGTCGCCCTCGTTTTCCGTCAGCCCGTCCAAGCAGTTCTTCCACTGCTTTGGCTGCGGCAAGAATGGCAACGCCATCGGCTTTCTGATGGAGCACGCCGGCATGGGCTTCGTCGATGCCGTGCAGGACCTGGCCCAGGGCGCCGGCCTGCAGGTGCCCGACGAGCGCGCTTCACCCGCCGAGCGCGCCCGCGCCGCCGAGCAGCGGCGCCAGCAGGCCACGCTGTCGGACGTGCTGGAGCAGGCCGCCACCGCCTGGGCGGGCCAGCTGCGCAAGTCCGAGCGGGCCATCGACTACTTCAAGGGCCGGGGCGTGTCCGGCCAGATCGCCAAGCGCTACGGCCTGGGCTACGCCCCCGAGGGCTGGCGCGGCCTGGCCAGCGTGTTCCCCGAATACGACAACCCGCTGCTGGAGCAGGCCGGCCTGGTCATCGTGGGCGAGGAGGACGGCAAGCGCTATGACCGCTTTCGCGACCGGGTGATGTTTCCCATCCGCAACGTGAAGGGCGAATGCATCGCCTTTGGCGGGCGGGTGCTGGGCGATGACAAGCCCAAATACCTGAACTCGCCCGAGACGCCCGTCTTCCACAAGGGCAACGAGCTGTACGGCCTGTACGAGGCACGCACCGCCATGCGCGCCATGGGCTACGCGTTGGTCACCGAGGGCTACATGGACGTGGTCGCCCTGGCCCAGCGCGGCTTTGCCAACGCTGTGGCCACCCTGGGCACGGCCTGCACGGCCGAGCACGTGCACAAGCTGTTTCGCTTCACCGACACGGTGGTCTTCAGCTTCGACGGCGACACGGCCGGCCGGCGGGCGGCGCGCAAGGCGCTGGAGGCCGCCCTGCCTTACGCCAGCGACACGCGCTCCGTCAAGTTCCTGTTCTTGCCGCCCGAGCACGACCCGGACAGCTTCATCCGCGTCCACGGCCAGGACGGCTTTGCGCGCGAGGTGGAGGCCGCCATGCCGCTGTCGCGGTTTTTGCCGGAGGCCGCGCGCGAGGGCTGCGACATGGCCACGGCCGAGGGCCGGGCCCACATGCTGAGCAACGCCCGCGCCCTGTGGGAGGCGCTGCCCGAAGGCGCCCTGCGCCGCCAGCTGCTGGCCGAGCTGGCGCAGCAGGCCCAGCTGCCTGTGCAGGACCTGGCCGCCCTGTGGGCGCAGCCGCAGGGGCGCGCCGAGGCCGGCCGCGGCCAGGGCGGCGCGCCTGCTGGCGAGCCGGGCCGGCGCCCCTGGCGCGGCAAGGGTGCGGATGCCGCCCGGCGCGGCCCCCCGCCGCGCCCCCAGCCGGCGCGCCGCATCGACCACGCGGCACGCCTGCTCCTGTCGCACATGCAGTTTCTGGAGGAGCTGACCCACGAGGACCAGGGCCTGCTGCGCGAGCAGCCGGCGCCGCACGGCACGCTGTTTTTGTGGCTGGAGTCGCGCCTGCTCGAGCACGGGCCCCAGCCCTGGGCGGTGCTGCGCGAGGCCCTGGCCGACCAGCCCTGCCAGCGCCTGGCCGAACGCCTGATGACCGGCTCGCACGCCCAGACCGAGGGCGAGGAGCGCGAGCTGCGCTGGGAACTGCGCGAGCTGCTCAACCGCATGCTGGTCGAGGCCATCAAGCACGAGCAGATCGCGCTGGTCGAGCAGGCCGCCAGCGACCCGCAGGCAATGGAGCGCTACCGCCAGCTGCAGGAGCGCCGCCTGGCGCTGGAAGCGCCCCGCCCGGCGGCCTCTTGAATTTACGTCCGCCGGTATAATTTACGGTTTGTCGGCAAGAGCGACAGCAGTACCTCCGGACCAGGCGACCGTGACCAGAGCGCACAACCGCCCACCCTCCCGCAAGGGCTGCACACCAAATGATCGCCCGGACATCTTGCCTCAGCCCCTCGATTCACTCATGGCCCTGCCCATGCCGTGCCCGCGCGCACCGGCAGCCGCGGCGCCGCTTGTGTTTTCTTTGTGTGCCCGTTTTTGACCCAGAGGTTGTCCATGCCCGCTCAAAAGTCCGCGAAGTCGCCCAAGTCCACCGCCGCCGCACCGGCCCAGGCCAAGTCCGCTGCAACCCCTGTGAAAACCGCCGCCAAGGCCGCTGCCAAGACCACCCCCGCCAAGGCTGCGGGAGCGGCTGCAGCAGCGCCCTCGACCGCGCCGAAAGCCAAGACCACCGTGCCCACCAGTCCCAAGACCGCTGCCGAACTGAAAAAAGCCGCCGATGAGCTGCTGAAGAAAAAACCCGCCCGCGCCGCCAAGGCCGCCGCGCCCGAAGGCGAGGCCGCCGAGGCCGCCGAACCTGCCAAGAAGAAGGCTGCGCGCGCCCCCAAGGCCGCCGCTGCCCCGGCTGCTGCCAAGACGGCCGCCGCCAAGGCCCCGGCCAAACGCGGGCGCAAGCCCAAGGCCAAGGAAGAGGCGGAGGACGACGCCGACCTGTCGGACATCGAATCCGACCTGGAAGGCGAGCCCGAGGCCGAGCCCGAGGCGCCTGCCGCCGACGTCAGCGCGCCTGTCGAGAAGGTCAAGCCGCTGCGCATGAAGATCAGCAAGGCCAAGGAACGCGCCTTGATGAAGGAATTCGGCCTGGACGAGACCGTCTTGTCCGAAGAGGACATGGCCAAGCGCCGCTCGCAGCTCAAGAAGCTGATCACGCTGGGCAAGACGCGCGGCTACCTGACGCAGGGCGAGATCTCCGACCACCTGCCCGACAAGCTGGTGGACGCCGAGACCATGGAAGTGGTGGTGGCCATGCTCAGCGACATGGGCGTGGCCGTCTATGAGCAGACGCCCGACGCCGAGACGCTGTTCCAAAACAACGTGACGCCCACCGCCACCACGGTGGAAGAGGCCGAAGAAGAGGCCGAGGCGGCCCTGTCCACCGTGGACAGCGAGTTCGGCCGCACCACCGACCCGGTGCGCATGTACATGCGCGAGATGGGCACGGTGGAGCTGCTCACGCGCGAGGGCGAGATCGAGATCGCCAAGCGCATCGAGGGCGGCCTGATGGACATGATGGAGGCCATCAGCGCATCGCCTGCGACCATCGCCGAGATCCTCAACATGGCCGAGGAAATCCGCAGCGGCAAGGTCGTCATCTCCGCCGTGGTGGACGGCTTCTCCGACCCCGACGAGGCCGACGACTACGTGGCCGAGGAAGACTTCGACGAGTACGACGAGGACGACGACGACGACGGCAAGGGCGGCTCCAAGGCCATGACGCGCCTGCTGGAAAAGCTCAAGAACGAGGCGCTGGAGCGCTTTGACGAGCTGCGCGCGCTGTTCGAGAAGATGCACAAGATCTACGACAAGGAGGGCTACGGCAGCCCGTCGTACATGAAGGTGCAGCGCGAGATCTCCACCAAGCTGATGACCATCCGCTTCACGGCCAAGACCATCGAGAAGCTGTGCGACATGGTGCGCGCGCAGGTGGACGACGTGCGCAAGAAGGAGCGCGAGCTGCGCCGCATCATCGTGGACAAGTGCGGCATGCCGCAGGAGATGTTCATCAAGGAGTTCCCGGCCAATCTGCTGAACCTGCAGTGGGTCGAGAAGCAGGCTGCCGCGGCCAAGCCCTGGAGCACCGTGATGGAGCGCAACATCCCGCCGGTGCAGGAGCTGCAGCAGAACCTGATGGACCTGCAGGCGCGCGTGGTGGTGCCGCTGACCGAGCTCAAGGCCATCAACAAGCGGATGAACGCCGGCGAAGCCAGCTCGCGCGACGCCAAGAAGGAGATGATCGAGGCCAACCTGCGCCTGGTGATCTCGATCGCCAAGAAATACACCAACCGCGGCCTGCAGTTCCTGGACCTGATCCAGGAAGGCAACATCGGCCTGATGAAGGCGGTGGACAAGTTCGAATACCGCCGCGGCTACAAGTTCTCGACCTACGCCACGTGGTGGATCCGCCAGGCGATCACCCGGTCCATCGCGGACCAGGCGCGCACCATCCGCATCCCGGTGCACATGATCGAGACCATCAACAAGATGAACCGCATCAGTCGCCAGCACCTGCAGGAGTTCGGCTTCGAGCCCGATGCGTCCATCCTGGCAGCCAAGATGGAGATCCCCGAGGACAAGATCCGCAAGATCATGAAGATCGCCAAGGAGCCGATCTCGATGGAAACGCCCATCGGGGACGACGACGACAGCCACCTGGGCGACTTCATCGAGGACACCAACAACACCGCGCCGGTGGACGCCGCCATGCAGGCCGGCCTGCGCGACGTGGTCAAGGACATCCTGGACGGCCTGACCCCGCGCGAGGCCAAGGTGCTGCGCATGCGCTTCGGCATCGAGATGAGCACCGACCACACGCTGGAAGAAGTCGGCAAGCAGTTTGACGTGACGCGCGAGCGCATCCGCCAGATCGAGGCCAAGGCGCTGCGCAAGTTGAAGCACCCCAGCCGCAGCGACAAGCTGCGCAGCTTCATCGATTCGCTGTAAGCCCTGCGGCCTGCAGCCGCGCGCCGCACCCAAGCCCCGGCCCCACGGCCGGGGCTTTTTTGTTGCTGCGTGACCGCAGCCGGCACGTCGCGGGATAGGGCCGAAAGCCCGCTACACCAGGATGGCGCCGGCAATGACGCCGAAAAGGCGATCGGCCCGAGCCGCGTGCGAGGGCTGCTCCCGCAGCCAGGCCAGCGCAGCGATGAGGTCGCGGCGCTCGTGGGTGAAGGCAATGGTTTCCTGCAGCCACGACACCAGGGCGCTGGCGGAGTCATCCTGCGTCTGAAGCGCATCCGCCCGCGCCGCCAGCGCCTCGAAGCTGGTGCGCAGCAGGGCTTGCAGCAGGGCCTCGCGGCTCGGGAAGTGGCGGTACAGCGTGCCCAGGCCGACTTGCGCCCTGCGGGCGATGTCGCGCAGCGAGGCATCGGCGCCCTGCTCGGCGAAGACCTCGCGGGCGGTGGCAAGCAGCCGGTCGTAGTTCTTTTGGGCATCGGCGCGCATGGGACTCCTTGACGAACGGATCAGTGCTCCGTTCACGGTCGCCCATTTCAGCTCAAGAAAGAAGCCATGTCCCTCCCGACGATGAAAGCCATCCGACAGCACGCGTTTGGCGGGCCGCAGGTGCTGCGCCACGAAGACGCCCCGATGCCCGTGCTGCAGCCCGGCGAAGTGCTGGTGCGCGTGCATGCGGCCGATCTCAATCCCCCCGATTGGTACCTGCGCGAGGGCTACAAGATGCTGCCGCCCGAGTGGCAGCCCAAGGTGTCCTTCCCCGTGATCCTCGGGACGGATGTCTCCGGCGTGATCGCAGCGGTGGCCGATGGCGTCGAGGACTTCGCGGCCGGCGACGAGGTGTATGCCATGGTCTGCTTTCCCGATGGCCTCGCGGGCGACAGCCGCGCCTATGCCGAATATGTGAGCGTGCCAGCCACGCAGGTCACCCGCAAACCACAGGCCATCGACCACGTCCACGCGGCGGCGGCGCCCATGTCGCTGCTGACGGCGTGGCAGTTCCTGATCGAGCCGGGGCACGACGCGCCCAATCCGCTGCAGCCCCATGGGCACGAGCCGGTGCCGCTGGCGGGCAAGGCCGTCGTGGTCAACGGGGCGGCGGGCGGCGTCGGGCACTTCGCGCTGCAGCTGGCGAAAGGGCAAGGCGCGCGCGTCATTGCCGTGGCCTCAGGCGGGCACGAGGCCTTCCTGCGTGATCTCGGCGCCGATGAGTTCATCGACTACACACAGGCCGCTGCCGAGGAGGTGGTGCGTGGCGCCGATCTGGTCGTCGATGCCGTGGGCGGCCCTGCCACCGGCCGCTTTCTGCGCACGCTCAAGCGGGGCGATGCACTGTTTCCGGTCTTCCCGCTGGGTTTCTCCGGCGCCGCAGAGGCGCAGAGGCTGGGCGTCACGGTCTCGACGACACAGGTGCGCTCCAGCGGCGCGCAACTGGGGCAGCTGGCAGACCTGCTCGATACGGGGACGGTCCGCGTGGCCATCGACAGCGTCTTTCCCCTGGCGGATGCGCACCAGGCCCACGAGCGGGCAGCGCAAGGGCATATCCGCGGAAAGATCGTTCTCTCGGTCATTGGCTGAAAGGCGAAGCGGGCCAAGGGCCGCCAGCCCCCGCCAGGGAAGCGATCCACTGATGGATATTTTGAGCAAAAACGACCCCTGGCGCCCGCCAGCAAAGCGCAGGCAGCTCACCTTTCGATAGCACCATCCTGGCCAGGGCCGGGGACGAGTCGGCGCGTGGGCGGGTGCAAGACAATGGGTGTTCTTTCCTTCCTCCCCCTCCGCCATGCACGCCCAAAGCCCCACGCCCGCCCCCGCCCTGCCCGGCCCGCTGCGCATCGCCGTCATGGGCGCAGGCGCCGTGGGCTGCTACTTCGGTGCGCTGCTGGCGCGCGCCGGGCACGACGTGGTGCTGATCGGCCGGCCCGCGCATGTGCAGGCCATCCAGGCGCGCGGCCTGCGGCTGCAGACCGCCACCGAGGATGTGCACGTGCCCCTGGCCGCCAGCACCGAGCCGCAGGCCGTGCAGGGCGCCGATGCCGTGCTGCTGTGCGTGAAGTCCACCGACACGGAGGACGCGGCGCGGCAGATCCTGCCGCACCTGGCGCCGGGCGCGCTGGTGCTGACGCTGCAAAACGGCGTGGCGGGCGACGAACGCGCCCGCGCCGTGCTGGGCCCTGCGCACCCGGTGGCCGCGGCCGTGGTCTATGTGGCTACCGCCATGGAGGGCGCCGGCCACGTGCGCCATTACGGGCGCGGCGAGCTGGTCATTGCCCCCGCCCCCGGCAGCGAGCGGCTGGCGCAGGCCCTCAGTGCGGCCGGCATCCCGACCCAGGTCTCGCCGGACGTGCGCGGCGCGCTCTGGGCCAAGCTGGTCATCAACTGCGCCTACAACGCGCTGTCGGCCCTGACCCAGCAGCCCTACGGCTGGCTGGCCGCGCAGGACGGCGCGGGCGAGGTGATCGCCGACCTGGTGGAAGAATGCCTGGCCGTGGCCCGTGCGGACGGGGTGCGCCTGCCCGGCGACATCCACGCCGCCGTGCGCGGCATCGTCCTCACCATGCCGGGCCAGCGCTCGTCCACGGCGCAGGACCTGGCGCGCGGCCGGCCCACGGAGATCGAGCACCTCAACGGCTACGTGGCCCGCCGCGGCGCCGCCCTGGGGGTGCCCACGCCGGTGAACCACGCCCTGCGCGTGCTGGTGCGCATGGCCGAGGCTGCGGCGCATCAAAAAGCATAGCTGCCCGCGCTTGTCCAGCAAGCGCTGGAGGCTGAAAACACCCTTGGTTTTCAGGCCACGGCCGCGGCAGCGCGCAGCTGCTGCACCTGCTCGGGCCCATAGCCCAGGCCGGCGAGCAGCGCCGCCGTGTGCTCGCCCAGGCGCGGCGGGTCGCTGCGCACGGGCAGGCGCTGGCCGTCCAGGCGCAGCGGCAGCAGCGTGGTGCGCGCCGTCTGGCCGGCGCGCGCACCGTCGGGCAGGGTGATGTCGGCCAGGCCGCCGGTGGCGTTCAGGTGCGGGTCGTCGAACAGCTGCTCGGGCCGGGCGATGGGCGCGAACGGCAGGCCGTGGCGCTCGAAGATGGCGGCCAGCGCCTCGGCCGTATGGCCGGCCAGGCGGCGGCGCAGCTCCGGAACAAGCGTGGGCCGGGCACGCACGCGGTCGTTGTTGCTGGCCAGCTGCGGGTCGGCGCGCAGGTCCGCGTAGCCCATGGCGTCGCAAAAGGTCTGCCACTGCGCGTCGCTCACCGCGGCCAGGAAGATCTGGCCGCCCTCCTGGACGCTGAACACGTCGTACAGGCCCCAGGACGAGATGCGCTCGGGCATGGGCGCGGCGGGCTGGCCCGTGACGGCGTACTGCATCATGTGCTGGCCGACCAGGAAGACGTTGTTCTCGAACAGCGCCGCATCCACCTCCTGCCCCCGGCCCGTCTGCGCGCGCTGCATCAGCGCGGCCATGGCGCCAATGGCGCCGAACATGCCGCCCATGATGTCGTTGACGCTGGCGCCCGCGCGCAGCGGGTCGCCCGGGCGGGCGGTCATGTAGGCCAGGCCGCCCATC
Source organism: Pulveribacter suum (assembly GCF_003013695.1). Lineage (GTDB taxonomy): Bacteria > Pseudomonadota > Gammaproteobacteria > Burkholderiales > Burkholderiaceae_C > Melaminivora > Melaminivora suum. The sequence goes on from NZ_CP027792.1 coordinate 2,615,504, forward strand.
ATCTACACCACCTCGTCCAGCGCCGTGCGGTGCTCGTACGGTCCGGGCAGAAAGCCCGTGTGGTTCACGTAGATCAGGCGCTCGTTCAGGCGCGACAGGGCGGCATAGTCCAGCCCGTACCTGGCCATCACGCCGGGCCTGAAGTTCTGCGCCACCACGTCGGCGCTGGCGGCCAGGCGGATCGCCACCTCCAGCCCCGCGGGCTGGCGCAGGTCGATGGCGATGCTCTTCTTGTTGCGGTTGAACATGGGAAAGAACCCCGCACCCGCACCCAGCAGGTGGCGCGTGCGGTCGCCCTCTACGGGCTCGACCTTGATGACCTCCGCGCCCAGGTCGCCCAGCACCATGCCGCAGGTGGGGCCCATGACCATGTGGGTGAATTCGACGACGCGGATGCCGGCAAGCGGCAGCGGCTGGGCACAGGTATTCATGCGGCGGATGGCAAAGGGAAAGCCCGAGCATACGGCGCCCGGATGACCCATGTTTTATGGCCCTGGCGCAATACAGTCGTGCGCCGGGAGCTACCAAACTTGTAGCAGCGGATTTTCCGCGTTATATTGCTATCGTTTTTTGCAAATGCCGTTCGGCCCTGCCTTGCGGTGCCCCGGCACACCGCCCTTTTCAACCCCGCGCAAGGAGAAGCGTTCATGAGCTCCAAGGAAAACGCCGCCGTCAACCAGCTCTTCGAGAAGCTCGAATGCCGCTACGCGCTGCGCGTGCTGTGGGCACTGCGCGACGGCCATCCGCAGACCTTCCGGCTGCTGCAAGACAGCGTGGGCGGCATCACGCCCAACACGCTGAACACCCGCATCAAGGAACTGCGCGAAGCCGGCCTGCTGGACCACGGCAGCGACGGCTACACCGTGACTACCGTCGGGCAGGACCTGCTCAAGCGCCTGTCGGACGTGCAGGCCTTTGCCACGCGCTGGTCCGCCGCGCGCACCCGCAAGGCCTGAGCCGCTGCGGCTTTTTCAAGCCTTTTCGGGCTCCAGCCCTTATGGGGCAAGCGCGAGCAGCTATTATTTTTGAAGTATCAGAAGGATTTTTTCCATGGCAACCCACACCACCGCATCCGGCCTGCAGTACGAAGACACCACCGTGGGCGAGGGCGCCGAGGCCCGCGCCGGTCAGTCGGTGCGCGTGCATTACACGGGCTGGCTCTACAACGACGGCCAGCAGGGGGCCAAGTTCGATTCCAGCCGCGACCGGGGCGACCCGTTCGAGTTTTCGCTGGGCGCGGGCATGGTCATCAAGGGCTGGGACGAGGGCGTGCAGGGCATGAAGGTGGGCGGCCAGCGCACGCTGATCATCCCGGCGGCCCTGGGCTATGGCGCGCGCGGCGCGGGCGGCGTCATCCCGCCCAATGCCATGCTGAAGTTCGACGTGGAGCTGCTGGGCGTGGGTGGCTGAGCGCCCTGCCCTCCAGCAACGACAAAGCGGCCCTCGGGCCGCTTTTTCATGGTGCTGTGCGGCCGGGCCGGTCAGTCGAACAGCGCCCGGCCCAGGCGGGCGTATTTCGCCTCGCCCACCGCTTCGCGCAGGCGCGGCGCCAGCTGGGCCAGCTCGTCGTAGCTGGTGGTGCCCTCCACCGCCAGGTTCAGCCGAAAGCCGCGCAGGCCCAGGCCGGCCGTCAGTTCGATGGCGATGGGGTAGGCCTCTTGGTAGCGCTCCGTGCTGCTGCGCGTGCCGGCCTGCTCATCGCCGCCCGCCGACTGGGCAGCGCCATTGACCCCGGCAGGCGTGCCGCCGCCCGCGGACGCGGATGCATGCAGCAGGCCCTGGTCCAGCATGGACTGCACATCGTCCATGGTGATGCCCATGGGAGCGGTGGCGCTCAGCACCTGCTCTACCGTGCGTTTGCCATCAAACAGGATGAAGGCCGAACGCTGGCGTGGGCTCAGGCTGGTGCCGTGCCGCTCCTTGAGCGCCTGCTGGCCCGTCTCTGTCTTCAAGAAAATCATGGGTCAGGTGCCCTCCTGTCAATGTTGCAACAGGGTCGCACGAATGTTCCCATTTGTGAATGGGGCATGACCCGGCGCAAGGCCGCAGGCAGGCCGCGGTGCTACAGGCCGTCCGGCGCCACGCGGGGCGCGCGGCCCGGCCGCGTGGCCACACTGACGGCCCATGCCACCAGCAACCCGGTGGGCACGCCGAAGACGCCCGCGGAGATGGGGTGGATGCCGAACCACAGGCCGTCGGGCAGCAGCACGCGGGGCACCACCTCGTGCACCCAGTCCACCTGGGCCATCAGGTAGTACACGGTGACCGCGAGGCCCGACACCATGCCGGCCACCGCCCCCTGGCGCGTGGTGCCGCGCCAGAAGATCCCCAGCACCATCGCCGGCACGAAAGCCGAGGCGGCGATAGAAAACGAGGCGGAGACGATGGGCAGGATCTCGGACGGCTTGAGCGCCGCCACGAAGGCGGCCGACAGTGCCACCGACAGCAGCGTGAACTTGGTGAGGATCACCCGCTGCTCGGGCGAGGCGCGCTTGCGCGTTTCCTGAAAGTACAGGTCGCGCACCAGGGCGTTGCTGATGGTCAGCAGCAAGCCGTCGGCCGTGGACAGGGCCGCCGCCAGCCCGCCCGCGGCCACCAGGCCGGCAACCACATACGGCAGGCCGCCGATCTCCGGGGTGGCCAGCACGATCAGGTCGGCGCCGAAGCGGATCTCGCCGAACTGCACGATCCCGTCGCCGTTCATGTCCTCCACCGACACCAGCGACGCGTCCACCCGCGACCACTGCGCCAGCCAGTTGGGCAGCTCGCCGAAGCTGCTGCCCACCAGGTTGTTCATGACCTCGAACTTCACCAGTGCGGCCAGCGCCGGCGCGCTCAGGTACAAGAGCGCGATGAACACCAGCGACCAGGCCACCGAGGTGCGCGCCGCCGCCACCGAGGGCACCGTGTAGTAGCGCGTGAGCAGGTGCGGCAGGCCGGCCGTGCCCACCATCAGGCAGAACATCAGCGCCAGGAAGTTGCGCCGCGCGTGGTCGAAGGCCTGCTGCTGCGCGGGCGTGCCGTCCGGCTCGCCCACAAAGGCCTGGCTGTGCCGGGGCAGGCCGCCCAGCAGGCGGGCGCGCTCGGCGTTGGCCTGCATCTCGCGCGTCCACAGCTCGCGCGCCACGGTCTCGTTGCGCGGCATGTTGGCCAGCTCGCGGCTGGCGGCCACGATCAGGCCCACGTCGGCGTTTTGCGCGCGCAGGCGCTGGATGCGTTCGCTGGTGGCGCGCCGCTCGCGCGCCAGCGCGGCGGGCACGTCGGCCAGGCGGGCCTCGTACTCGCGGGCGCGCTGCAGATAGGCTTCGATCACCTCATGCTCGGCGCTGTCGGCCAGCAGCACCTCCTCCAGGCTGGCGATCTTGCCGATCTGCGTGCCGGCCACCAGCGGCGCCACCGGGTTGCCCAGCTGCTTGTAGGCGAGCCACGACACGGGGATCAGAAAGGCCAGCAGGATGACCATGTACTGCGCCACCTGCGTCCACGTGATCGCCCGCATGCCGCCCAGGAAGGAGCACAGCAGCACGCCCCCGAGGCCGAGCATGATGCCGATCTCGAACTGCACGCCGGTCAGGCGCGAGGCGATCAGGCCCACGGCGTAGATCTGCGCCACCACGTAGGTGAACGAGCACAGCACCGCCGACAGCGCCGCGATGATGCGCGGCCAGCGCCCGCCGAACCGCACCTGGAAGAAGTCGGGCACGGTGTACAGGTTCATGGCCCGCAGGTGGGGTGCGATCAGCAGGGCCACCAGCACGAAGCCACCCGTCCAGCCCAGCAGGTAGGCCAGGCCGCCCGGCTGCTCGGATGTGCCGGAAAAGCCCTGCAGGTACAGCGCCCCGGACAGGCTGATGAAGGACGCGGCGCTCATCCAGTCGGCCGCTGCCGCCATGCCGTTGTAGAGGGGCGGGATGCGCCGCCCGGCCACGTAGTACTCCTCCGGGTCGGTGGTGCGGCCACAGACGCCGATCACGGCATAGGCCATGACGGTGAGGAACAGGAAGATGGGCCCGATCCACTGGCGCGACAGGCCGTTTTGCTCGGCCCAGGCCATCAGGCCCACGAAGCCCAGCAGGCCGGCGACGTAGAACGCCAGCGCCCGGTTCAGGCGCCGCACGTAGGAGCGCCGGTTGCGCCGTCTTTCAAGCATCGTCGGGCGGCGCCCACACAGGGGCGGCGACAGGCGCGGAGGCGGCGGCCTCGGCGTCCTGGCGCTCGAAGCGGTTCATGGCCAGGCAGTAGATCCAGACGATGGCGATGAAGATCAGCACCGCCCCCTGCGAGGCCAGCCAGTAGCTGAAGGACCAGCCGGTCACGCCGAACTGCAGTTCGCGCGCGAAATAGCTGGCCCCGAAGGACACCAGCGCCCACACCAGCAGCAGCCCCAGCTTGAGCCACAGGTGCCGCACGTCGTGCAGATCGGGCGCAAACAGCGTCTCGCCGTGCTCCGGCTCCGTGGCGAGCGTGCGGCGCTGGTGGGGCATGGTGCGGCGGCTAGCGGGCCAGCTGCTGCCAGGTGGCGATCACGCTGTCCGGGTTCAGCGAGATCGAGGAGATGCCCTCATCGGCCAGCCACTGCGCGAAGTCGGGGTGGTCGCTGGGCCCCTGGCCGCAGATGCCCACGTATTTGCCCTGCGCGCGGCAGGCGCCAATGGCCTTTTTCAGCAGCGCCAGCACGGCCGGATCGCGCTCGTCGAAGTCCCGAGCCAGCAGCTCCAGGCCCGAGTCCCGGTCCAGGCCCAGGGTCAGCTGCGTCAGGTCGTTGGAGCCCACGGAGAAGCCGTCGAAGTACGCGAGGAACTCCTCGGCCAGCACGGCGTTGCTAGGCACCTCGCACATCATGATGAGCTTGAGATCGTTCTCGCCGCGCTTCAGGCCGTGCTGGGCCAGCAGCTGCGTGACGCGGTCGGCCTGCCCCAGGGTGCGCACGAAGGGCACCATGACCTGCACGTTGGTCAGCCCCATCTCGCCGCGCACGCGCTTGAGGGCCTCGCATTCCATGGCGAAGGCTTCGCCGAAATCCTGGCTGATGTAGCGCGCCGCGCCGCGAAAGCCCAGCATGGGGTTTTCTTCCTCGGGCTCGTAGCGGCTGCCGCCGATCAGCTTGCGGTACTCGTTGGACTTGAAGTCCGACAGCCGCACGATGACGGGCTTGGGCCAGAACGCCGCGGCAATGGTCGCCACGCCTTCGGCCACCTTGTCCACGTAGAAGGCGCGCGGCGAGGCGTGGCCGCGCGCCACGCTTTCCACCGCCTTCTTCAGGTCGGCATCGACGTTGGGGTAGTCCAGGATGGCCTTGGGATGCACGCCGATGTTGTTGTTGATGATGAACTCCAGCCGCGCCAGGCCCACGCCCTCGTTGGGCAGCTGGGCGAAGTCGAAGGCCAGCTGGGGGTTGCCCACGTTCATCATGATCTTCACGTCGATGGGCGGCATCTCGCCGCGCTGCACCTCGGTGACCTCGGTCTCCAGCAGGCCGTCGTAGATGTGGCCGGTGTCGCCCTCGGCGCAGCTCACCGTGACGAGGGTGCCCTCCTTGAGGATGTCAGTGGCGTGGCCGCAGCCCACCACGGCCGGGATGCCCAGCTCGCGCGCAATGATGGCCGCGTGGCAGGTGCGCCCGCCACGGTTGGTGACGATGGCGCTGGCGCGCTTCATCACCGGCTCCCAGTTCGGGTCGGTCATGTCGGTCACCAGCACGTCGCCGGGCTGCACCTTGTCCATCTCGGCGATGTCGGACACCAGCCGCACCGGGCCGGTGCCGATCTTCTGGCCGATGGCGCGGCCCTCGGCCAACACCGTGCCCGTGCCTTTGAGCTTGAAGCGCTGCTCGGCCTGGCCCTTGGCCTGGCTCTTCACCGTCTCGGGCCGCGCCTGCAGGATGTACAGCAGGCCGTCCGTGCCGTCCTTGCCCCACTCGATGTCCATGGGGCGGCCGTAGTGCTGCTCGATGACCAGGGCGTAGTGCGCCAGTTGCTGCACCTCGTCGTCGGTGAGCGAATAGCGGTTGCGCTGCTCGGCGGCCACGTCGATGGTCTGCACCAGCTTGCCCGACGCGACCTTCTCCTCGGCCGAGGCGAACACCATCTGGACCAGCTTGCTGCCCAGATTGCGCCGGATCACCGCACGCTTGCCGGCGCGCAGCATGGGCTTGTGCACGTAGAACTCGTCGGGGTTCACCGCCCCCTGCACCACCGTCTCGCCCAGGCCGTAGCTGCTGGTGATGAACACCACGTCCTCGAAGCCGCTTTCGGTGTCGATGGTGAACATGACGCCGGCCGCGCCCTGGTCGGAGCGCACCATGCGCTGCACGCCGGCCGACAGCGCCACCACGTCATGTGCGAAGCCCTTGTGCACGCGGTAGCTGATGGCGCGGTCGTTGTAGAGGCTGGCGAAGACTTCCTTCATCTTGTGCAGCACGTCCTCGATGCCGACCACGTTCAGGAAGGTCTCCTGCTGGCCGGCGAACGATGCGTCCGGCAGGTCTTCGGCCGTGGCCGACGAGCGCACGGCAAAGCAGGCTTGCTCATTGCCCGCGCACAGCGTCTTGAAGGCGCCCCGCACAGCCGCCTCCAGGTCGGCCGGGAAGGGCTGGGCCTCGACCCAGCCGCGGATCTCGGCGCCGGCCGCGGCCAGGGCGCGCACGTCGTCGGTGTCCAGGGTGGCCAGGCGCTGGCTGATGCGAGCGGCCAGGCCCTCGTGGGCCAGGAATTGGCGGAAGGCGTGCGCCGTGGTGGCGAAGCCCGTGGGCACGCGCACCCCTTCGGGCAGCTGCGAGATCATCTCGCCGAGGCTGGCGTTCTTGCCGCCGACGACCTCGACGTCGTCCATCCTCAGGTTTTCAAAAGGTACGACCAGGGCGGTCGCCTCAAAGCGTGCAGACATGGGAATGCTCCAGAAGTTGAAACCGGCTTCGTGCCTGCCAGGGCGGAGCGAGAGAGGTCTGGCAGGCGGGCGCCCATGCAGCGGCCACGGCTTGGGTGTTGTGGTTGTGGGCCGGCGCAGTGCATGGGGACTTGGGAATAATGCGCGCCATTGTAGTGGCCGGCCCCAGCGCGTGCAGTGCGCGCCCGGGGCCCGCCCCAGCCCGTTCGACACTGCCCGAAGGCCCCCATGCTGCTTCCCCACACGCGCACCGTGTTCTACGTCTCCGACGGCACCGGCATCACCGCCGAGACCTTCGGCAACGCCATCCTGGCGCAGTTCGACATGCGCCCGCGCCACGTGCGCCTGCCCTTTACCGACACCGAGGACAAGGCCCACCAGGTGGTGCGCCAGATCAACCACACGGCGGAGCTGGAGGGCACCAAGCCCATCGTCTTCACCACGCTGGTGAACATGAGCGTGCTGCGCATCATCGAGGACGGCTGCAAGGGCATGCTGCTGGACATGTTCGGCACCTTCATCCGCCCGCTGGAGGCGGAGCTGGGCACCAAGTCGCACCACCGCGTGGGGCGGTTCTCGGACATCAGCATGTCCAAGGAATACAGCGACCGCATCGAGGCCATCAACTTCAGCCTGGACCACGACGACGGCCAGAGCCACCGCGACCTGATGGGTGCGGACGTGATCCTGGTGGGCGTGTCGCGCAGCGGCAAGACGCCCACCAGCCTGTACCTGGCCATGCAGCACGGGCTGAAGGTGGCCAACTACCCGCTCATCCCCGAGGACTTCGAGCGCCGCCAGCTGCCGCCCGCCCTGGTGCCGCACCGCAAGAAGATCTTCGGGCTGACCATCGACGCGCAGCGGCTGTCGCAGATCCGCAATGAGCGCCGGCCCGGCTCCAAATACGCCGACCTGGCCAACTGCCGCTACGAGGTCTCCGAGGCCGAGGCCATGATGCGCCGCTCGGGCATCCGCTGGCTGTCGTCCACCACCAAGAGCATCGAGGAGATCGCCACCACCATCCTGCAGGAGCTGCAGCCCGGGCGGCTGGCGTACTGAAGATCTGCTACCAATTCGATAGCTTCTGGCGCTTATCTCTCAAGCGCTGGAGGCCGATTTGGCTTCAAACGCCCCGCCGCCGCGCCTGCGTCCCAGCACCAGCATGGCGCTCCAGCCGACCAGCGCCAGCAGCGCCAGCCAGGCCAGCTGCGGCAGCACCGCCTCGACGGGCGCGCCGGCCTGGTTCAGCCGCAGCGACGCCTCGATGCCCGCCGTGCTGGGGGACAGCCAGCGCAGCCATTGCAGCAGTTCGGGCAGCGCCTCGGCCGGCCAGGTGAAGCCGCCCAGGAAGGCCAGCGGGATGGAGGTGAACATGGCTACCTGCAGCGCCCGCTCGCGCTCGGCCAGCCACCAGCCCAGCAGGCAGGCCAAGCCGGCCACCGCGGGCGTGAACACCGCCAGCAGCGCCAGCGCGCCCAGCGGATTGCCCCCGCGCGGGTAGTCCTGCCAGACGAAGATCCAGCCGAAGTAAAACAGCCCCGCCAGCCAGCCTGGCGTGCACAGCGCCAGCAGGCGCGCCAGCCAGGTGCGCGCATCGGCCTGCGCCACGCCCTGCTCGCGCCAGCTGCCCACCAGCAGCGCCCCGCCCATCAGCAGCGTCTGCTGCAGGATCAAGATGGCCACGGCCGCCACGACGAAGCTGCCATAGCCCTCGGTCGGATTGAACAGCGCCACCGATTGCAGGCTGACCGGCGCGCGGCTGGCCGCCGCCTGGGTCGCGCTTTGTCCGGCTGCCTGCAGGCGCCTCAGCTCCACCCCGGCCGAGACCGTGCCAAAGGCCTCAGCAAAGCCGTACTGCACCTGCTTGGCCGCCAGTGGATAGGCGCCGTTGGCATACACCGGCACCACCACCTGCGCCGCGCGCAGCACGTCGCGCTTGAAATCCGGGGCGATCAGCGCGTAGCCCTGCACGTCGCCCGCCAGCAGTGCCTGGCGCGCCTCGCGCTCGTCGCCCGTGACCAGCACGGGCGCGATGCGCGGACTGGCCTGGGCAAAGCGCAGCATCTGGCGCGACAGGCTGGAGGCGTCCTGCACCACCACGGCCACCGGCACCCGCTGCGCGACCTGCGGCGCATAGAACCAGGGGTAGAAAAAGCCGTAGAGCACCGGCGCGCCCAGCAGCAGCAGGGCAGCGCCCTGGTCACGCAGCAGCTGCGCCAGCGCGGCCAGCCACAGGCGCACGAAGCCTTCCTCGCGTGCAGGCGCGGCCATCACTAGCGGGCCCCCCAACGCTGCGGCAGCCGCCGCGCGCGCGCCAGGCCGGCGCTGGCCAGCGCCAGCAGCACCAGGGTGGCCAGCAGCAGGCCGGCCACCACCGGCAGGCTTTGCGCCACGGGTGCGCCCATCTGCCACTGTTGCAATTGCAGGCGCGCGTAGTGGGTGTAGGGCATGGCCTCGGCCCAGGTGCGCGCCCCGCCGCTCATGGCCAGCAGCGGAAAGCCCACGCCGCTGAACGCAAAGGCCGGCGCCGACAAAAGGCCCGCTCCCGACATCGCCTTGCGCAGCGACAGCGTGATGCCCGCCAGCGCCGCGCCGGCCGCCAGGCTCACCGCTACCAGCGCCGCCAGTGCGCAGGCGATCCAGGGCAGCGACCCCGCCACCGCCCAGCCGCGCAGCTGCGACAGGTAGACCAGGCCCGCCAGCGCGCTGCCCCACAGCAGCACCATCGGAATGGCCAGCTTGCCCAGCAGCGCCGCCAGTACGCCCCCCGCCCCGCCAACGCGCTCCAGCCACTGGCCCAGCGTGCGGTCGCGCAGTTCGCGCCCGACCGACCAGGCGCCCGCCGTCATGGCCAGGATGTGCACCAGCGCCGGCACCAGCGTGGTCGCCAGGAACTGCTCGTAGTTGGTGGACACGTTGAACAGCGCCACCAGCTGGGTGCGGATGGGCTCGAGGCGCACCGCCAGGACCTGCGCCGGCGTGCCGCGCTTGGCGGCGGCCTGCATCTGCACGCCCGCCGACAGCGTGCCCACCACCTGGCGCACGTCGCGCTGCACCAGGCTGGACGCGGTGGCCAGCTGCGCGTTGTGCAAGAGCGTGACAGTGGCGCTGGCGCCGCGCTTCACGTCGTGCGTGAAGCCGGGCGGGATGTGCACCACGCCATAGACCTGCATGCGCTGCAGCAGCGCCTGCGCCTCGCCGCGGTTCAGCGCCTCGGCCTGCACGCGCAGGCCAGGCGTGGCATCCAGCATGCGCACCAGCTGGCGCGCCAGGGGCGAGCCGCCGTCCTCGTTCCACACCGCAATCGGCAATCGCAGCGGCTGTCCGGCAGAAAAAATCCAGCACATCAGCGCGATGGCCAGCAGCGGCACCCAGCTGACCATGGCCCAGTCGCGCGGGCGGGCGCGCAGCAGGCGCCACTCGCGCCGCAGGCTGGCCGCAAAGGCAGCGCTCACACGCCGCCCTCGATCACCACGCTCATGCCTGGACGGGCGCCCTCGATGGGCGCCGTGGGCCGCGCCCGCACTTCGAACGTGCGGGCGTCAAAACCCTGGCTGCCGCGCGTGGTGCGCCAGGTGGCAAAGTCGGGCAGCACGGCCTGCCAGTACACCTCGAACTCGGCCGTGCGCCCCTGCAGCGCCGGCAGGCGGCCGGTGAAGCGCGTCCCCTGGGCAAAGCGCGCCAGCTGGTCCTCGCGCACGTTCAACACCAGCCACTGGTCCGCCAGATCGACCACGGTGACCACGGCCACGCCTTGGGGCGAGAGCTCGCCCTCGCGCGCCAGCACCTTGGCCACCTCGCCGGCCACCGGGCTGCGCAGCTGCGTCTCGGCCTGCGCCGCCTCCACTTCGGCGATGGCGCCGGCGGCGCGGCGCGTCTGCGCGTCGGCTGCCGCCTTGTCCTCGCTGCGCGCGCCGCTGGCGGCCAGCTGGTACTGGGCGCGCGCGGCATCGGCCTGGGCCTGGGCGGCGCGGGCGTTGGTCTGCGCCTCGTCGCGCTTTTGCGCAGACACCAGCCCCTGCGCGTACAGGCTTTGCACGCGCTGCCAGGAGGTCTGCGCCAGCTCGGCCGCGGCCTGGGCGCGTTGCCAGGCCAGCCGCGCCATCTGCACCTCCTCGGGCCGGGCGCCGCGCTCGGCCTTGTCGGCCACGGCCTGCGCGGCGTCGCGCGCGGCCTCGGCCTGGGCCAGCTTGGCGCGCACCTCGGGGCTGTCCAGCTCGACCAGCAGGTCGCCAGCCTTGATCTGCTGGCCCTCGCGCACGTGGACCTTAGCGATGCGCGCCGGCACCTTGCCGGCCACGTCGGTCTCGCGCGCCTCCATCTGGCCCTGGAAGTAAGCGGCCGGCGGCTGCGCCGCGCGCCAAAAACCCCAGACGACGAAAGCCAGCACGGCCAGGCCGATGAGCACGAAGCCCCACGGCACGCGGCGGCGGGGCTGGGGGACGGCGGCAGCTTGCGTGGGCGCTGGCGGCGCTGCAGCGGCTGGCGGAGGCGGCGGAGGCGGAGGTGGTGGGTTCTGCTCGGGATCGGTCATGGGGCGTCGGGGGTGATCTGGATGTCGGCCTGGGCCATGTGCTGCTCGAACTGCGCGCCCTGGCCGGTGCTCTCCAGCAGCGCGGCCAGGGCCTGCACGTACTGGTGGGCGGTCTGGGCGCGCTCGGTCTGCACCTTGGCCAGATTGAGTTCGGCGTCGATCAGCTCCAGCGCCGTGCCGGTGCCGGCCGCCAGGGCCGCGCGGCGCAGGCGCAGCAGTTCGCGCGCCAGGTCGTCCTGGGCCTGCTGGGCCAGGTACTGGGTGCGCGCGTGCTCCACGGCCAGCCAGTTCTTCTCGACCAGCAGGGCGATGTCTTCGCGCGCCTGCTGCTCGGTCAGGTCGGCCTGGTCGATCTTGGCCTGCGTGGCGGCGGCCAGCTGGTTGCGGTCGATGCTGTCCCACAGGGTGTAGCGCACGGCCACGCCGGCCACCCAGTTGGGCCGGCCGTGGGTGGCCAGCTCGTGCATGCCAAAGCCCAACACCTGCGGGCGGCGCAGGGCTTCCTGCGCATCGTGCAGCGCACCCGCCTGGCGGCGCTTGGCCTGCACCTTGGCCAAGCCCGGATGGTGCGCCCAGGCGGCGTCGATGAAGCGCGGCAGGGGCGCCAGGGGCCGGCTGTCCACGAACAAGGCATTGCTGGGCCGCACGGCAGCGCTCGCCTTCACGGTGCGCGCCAGCGCCGCGGCGGCCAGAGCGGCTTCATCGCCGGCCTTGCGCGCCTGCTGCTCGGCGTCGGCCAGCGCGGCGCGCGCCTGCAGGCGCTCCAGCTCGGAGATCACGCCGGCCGCCAGCATGCGGTCGGCCGCGTCGGCGTGCTCGCGCACCCCCGCCAGCGCGCGCTGGCGCAGCTGGGCGGCGCGCGCCGCCAGCTGGGCGCCGAAGTAGCGCTGCGCCAGCAGCGTCTGCTGGCTGAGCGTGGTTGAGGCGGCGTCGGCTTCGGCCTCGTCGGTCATGGCGTCCAGCTCGCCGCGCACGGCGTCGGCTAGCCCGCCCAGGTAGAGGGGCCACAGGAGCGAGGCGCTGGCCGAGGCGCGGTTGCCCTCGCGGTGCAGGCTCACGCTGGAGGGGATGGGCGGCAGCTGGCCCACGGCAGCGCCGACTGCGCCGCCGAGGGCAGGCGGCAGCAGGCCGACGATGTCCGAGAGCGACTGGCGCGCTGGGTCCAGGCGGATGTCGGCGCTGGCCGAGTAGTGGTAGGCCATGCCGGTGAGCGCCACGGACGGCCCGCCCAGGCCCTGCATGGCCTGGCGGCGCAGGCGCGCGCTCTCCACCTCGCGGGCGGAAGCCGCCAGGCGGTCGGAGCGGGTGAGCAGCAGCTGCCCTGCCTGCGCATAGCTGAGCGGCTGCGGCGCGGTCTGGGCATGGGCCGCCGTGCCCAGGCACAGGGCCAGCACCGCGGCTGTGCGAGAAAAGGACGGAAAGGGCACGATCGGCACGGGCAATCGGTCTGAAGCTGGATAAGCGCCGCATTGTGCCGGCGCCAGGCGCCGTCTGCCACCCCACGGCGTTGTGCGTGCAACAGGCCCCTGGCGGCCGTCGCCACAGCGCAGGAAGCTATCAAAATAGGAGCGACAGCGCTGCGAATAAAATGCCGACCATCTCCGATTCACCCACTGCCCGCAAGCGGCATCCCCCGGGATGCCGTTTTTCATTGCCATGAGCGACTCCCACACCCCGCAGCAACCCGGCCTTGCCAGCCTGTCCAAGTCTTTCGAGCCCGCCGCGCTGGAGGCGCACTGGGGGCCGGAGTGGGAGCGGCGCGGCTACGGCCGGGCCGGTGTGCGCGGCACCGGCCAGCCTCATGCGGACCAGCCGTCGTTTGCCATCCAGCTGCCACCGCCCAACGTGACGGGCACGCTGCACATGGGCCACGCCTTCAACCAGACCATCATGGACAGCCTGACGCGGTATCACCGCATGCTGGGCCACAACACGGTCTGGGTGCCGGGCACGGACCATGCCGGCATCGCCACGCAGATCGTGGTGGAGCGCCAGCTGCAGGCCGAAGGCAAGAGCCGCCACGACCTGGGCCGCCCCCAATTTATCGCCAAGGTCTGGGAGTGGAAGGAGCAGTCGGGCAACACCATCACCACGCAGATGCGCCGCATGGGCGACAGCGTGGACTGGAGCCGCGAGTACTTCACCATGGACGACAAGCTGTCCAAGGTGGTCACCGAGACCTTCGTGCGCCTGTACCGGCAGGGCCTGATCTACCGCGGCAAGCGGCTGGTCAACTGGGACCCGGTGCTGCAGTCCGCGGTCTCCGACCTGGAGGTGGAAAATGAGGAGCGCGACGGCTCGCTCTGGCACATCGCCTATCCGCTGTCCGACGGTTCGGGCCAGCTGGTGGTGGCCACCACCCGGCCCGAGACCATGCTGGGCGACGTGGCCGTTATGGTGCATCCCGAGGACGAGCGCTACGCGCACCTGATCGGCCAGACCGTGACGCTGCCGCTGGTCGGCCGCCAGATCCCCATCATTGCCGACGACTACGTGGACCGCGCGTTCGGCACCGGCGTGGTCAAGGTGACCCCCGCGCACGACAACAACGACTACGCCGTGGGCCAGCGCCACGGCCTGCCTTTGGAGGTGGTGCTGACCCTGGCCGCGACCATCAGCGACAACGCGCCCGAGCCGTACCGCGGCCTGGACCGCTTCGCCGCCCGCAAGGCCATCGTGGCTGACCTGGACGCGCAAGGCCTGCTGGTCGAGACGAAAAAGCACAAGCTGATGGTGCCGGTGTGCACCCGCACCGGGCAGATCATCGAGCCCATGCTGACCGACCAGTGGTTCGTCGCCATGTCCAAGGTTGGCGAAGGCGACGCTACGGGCAAGTCCATCGCCCAAAAGGCCATCGACGCCGTGGCCAGCGGCCAGGTGAAGTTCGTGCCCGAGAACTGGGTCAACACCTACAACCAGTGGATGAACAACATCCAGGACTGGTGCATCTCGCGCCAGCTGTGGTGGGGCCACCAGATCCCCGCGTGGTACGACGAGGCCGGCAACGTCTATGTGGCGGCGAGCGAGGCCGAGGCGCAGGCCCAGGCCGGCGCGGGCGCACAACTCACGCGCGATGCCGACGTGCTGGACACCTGGTATTCATCCGCTCTGGTGCCGTTCTCGACCATGGGCTGGCCTCATCAATCCGATGACGCGGCCGACGACTACCACCTGTACCTGCCCTCCTCGGTGCTGGTCACCGGCTACGACATCATCTTCTTCTGGGTGGCCCGGATGATCATGATGACCACGCACTTCACCGGCCGCGTGCCCTTCCGGCACGTGTACATCCACGGCCTGGTGCGCGACGCGCAGGGCAAGAAGATGAGCAAGTCCGAGGGCAACGTGCTCGACCCGGTGGACCTGATCGACGGCATCGCGCTGGAGCCCTTGCTGGACAAGCGCGCCACCGGCCTGCGCCGCCCCGAGACCGCGCCGAAGGTGCGCAAGGCCACGCAGGCGGAGTTTCCTCTGGGCATCCCCGCCTACGGCGCCGATGCGCTGCGCTTCACCTTTGCGGCGCTGGCGTCCCTGGGCCGCTCCATCAACTTCGACAGCAAGCGCTGCGAGGGCTACCGCAACTTCTGCAACAAGCTCTGGAACGCCAGCCGCTTCGTGCTGATGAACTGCGAGGGCTATGACTGCGGCCTGGACAACGCGCAGGGCTGCACCGAGGCGTACCTGCATTTCAGCCAGAGCGATCGCTGGATCGTCTCGCAGCTGCAAAAGGTGGAGGCCGAGGTCGCCAAGGGCTTTGCCGACTACCGCCTGGACAACGTCGCCAACGCCCTCTACGACTTCGTCTGGAACGAGTTCTGCGACTGGTACCTGGAGATCGCCAAGGTGCAGATCCAGACCGGCGACGCAGCGCAGCAGCGCGCCACGCGCCGCACGCTGATCCGCGTGCTCGAAGCCATCCTGCGCCTGGCGCACCCCATCATTCCCTTCGTGACCGAGGAGCTGTGGCAAAAGGTCGCGCCGGTGGCCGGCATCCAGGGCGAGTCGGTGGCGGTGGCTCCGTACCCGCAGGCGCAGCCGGCCAAGATCGACGAGGCCGCCATCGCCCACGTGGAGCGCATCAAGCAGGTGGTGGACGCCTGCCGCACGTTGCGCGGCGAGATGGGCGTGTCGCCCGCACAGCGCCTGCCGCTGCTGGTGGCGGGCGACGCGGCCTTCATGCGGGAGATCGCGCCGGTGCTGCAAAACCTGGCCAAGCTATCCGAAGTCCAGGTGTTCGACGACGAGGCCGCCTGGGGCCAGGCCGCCCAGGCCGCGCCGGTGGCGGTGGTGGGCGATGCGCGCCTGGCGCTGTTCGTCGAGATCGACGTAGCCGCCGAGCGCGCCCGCCTGGGCAAGGAAGCCGCGCGGCTGGAGGCCGAGATCGCCAAGGCCGGCGCCAAGCTGGCCAACGAGGCCTTCGTCGCCAAGGCCCCGCCGGCCGTCATCGCGCAGGAAAAGCAGCGCGTGTCGGACTACGGCGCAACCTTGGCGCGGCTGCGCGAACAGCTGGCAAGGCTGGGCTAACATCCTTTGCTGACCGCGGGCCGGGCTGCCTTTTTCCGTGAGGCGCCCGGCCCGCTTTTCATGTTTTCGCAAGAATCATCTGTCGTGAGGTACCCGTTTTGAGCGCCCCCACCCGCATCCGCAAAGCCGTCTTTCCCGTTGCCGGACTTGGCACCCGCTTCCTGCCCGCCACCAAGGCCTCTCCGAAGGAGATGCTGCCAGTGGTGGACAAGCCGCTGATCCAGTACGCCGTCGAAGAGGCCTACGAAGCGGGCATCCGCGACATGGTGTTCGTCACCGGCCGCAGCAAGCGGGCCATCGAGGACCATTTCGACACCTCCTACGAGCTGGAGAGCGAGCTGGAAGCCGCGGGCAAGCAGGCCATGCTGGAGTTGGTGCGCAGCGTCAGCCCGGATGACATGAACTGCCTGTTCGTGCGCCAGCCACGCTCGCTGGGTCTGGGGCACGCCGTGCTCTGCGCCGAGCCGCTGGTGGGCAACGAGGCGTTTGCCGTCATCCTCGCCGACGACCTGATGGTCGGCGTGAACGGCGGCCCCGGCGTCATGGCGCAGATGACGGGCGCCTTCAGCAAGCAGGGCCGCTCGCTGATCGCGGTGCAGGAAGTGCCGGCCGACCACACCCGCCGCTACGGCATCGTGCGCGGCGCCAGCGCCGGCGACTCGCTGCTGCGCGTCGAGGAGATCGTGGAAAAGCCCGCGCCGGAAAAGGCCCCCTCGCGCATGGGCGTGGCCGGGCGCTACGTGCTCACCCCGCGCATCTTCGAAGAGATCCGCAACCAGCCGCGCGGCGTGGGCGGCGAGATCCAGCTGACCGACGCCATCGCCCGCCTGATGCAGCACGAGGCCGTGTACGCCTATGAGTACGTGGGCAAGCGCTACGACTGCGGCAGCAAGGAAGGTTTTCTGGAGGCGACGGTGGAGCTGGCCCTGCAGCACCCGCAGGTGGGCGAGTATTTCCGCGAGTACCTGAAGACGCTGTCGCTCTGATTTTGATAGCTTCCCGCGCTTGACTGGCAAGCGCTGGAGGCCGATTTGGCTTGAAACCTCAGCGCCGGCGCAGCAGGTGGATGAACTCCGCGCCCTCGCTGCGCTGCTCCACCAGTTCGTTGCCGGTCTGCTTGGCGAACGCCTGGAAGTCGCGCAGCGAGCCCGTGTCGGTCGCCACCACGCGCAGCAGCTGGCCGCTGGCCATGCCGGCCAGGGCCTTCTTGGCGCGCAGGATGGGCAGCGGGCAGTTCAGCCCGCGCGCGTCCACTTCCTGGTCGATCTGCATGTCGTCGTCTCAATCCTTGGGTGACGGCGCCGGCGCATCCAGCCCGCGGCGGCGCTCGGCGTTCTCTTCGTCGGTGAAAAACACGGGCTCGTGCCCGCGGGTGCGCAGCCAGTCGGCCAGCGCATAACCGGTGCCGGCCGGCCAGCACTTGAGCTGGTGCAGGTCATAGAAGCGGTGGTCCACCAGCTCGGGAGACAGCCGCACCTGGCCCGTGGCCTGCACGTGAAAGGCGATGATGACCTGGTTCATGCGCAGGAACTCATACGCACCCACGAAGTGGATGGCGTGCGCGTCCAGGTTGGTCTCTTCCTTGACTTCGCGGGCGATGCCCTCCTGCGGCGACTCGCCCGCTTCCATGAAGCCGGTGATCAGCGCAAACATCTTGGGCGGCCACAGCGCGTTGCGCGCCAGCAGCACGCGCCCGTCCACCTCGACGATGGCGGCCAGCACCGGCGTGGGGTTGTTCCAGTGGGTAAAGCCGCAGGCCGGGCAGCGCAGGCGCTCCTTCGGTCCGCCATCCTCCATCTGCACCCTGGGCGCTAGCGCCGTCGCGCAGTGCGGGCAGAAGCGGTATTCGTATTGCATGCTGCGTTATTGATAGCTGCTTACGCTTGCGGGAAGCGGCTTGCAGGCACTTTTGGCACCTGAGACTGCCCTCAGACCGGAAAGACGCCGGTGGACAGGTAGCGGTCGCCCCGGTCGCACACCACGAAGACGATGGTCGCGTTCTGCTCACGCTCGGCGACCTGCTGCGCCACCCAGCAAGCGCCAGCGGCGGAGATGCCGCCGAACAGCCCTTCTTCGCGCGCCATGCGCCGTGCCATGTCCTCGGCGTCGTCCTGGCTGACCAGCACCAGCTCGTCCACCCTCTGCGGCTCGTAGATCTTGGGCTGGTATTCCTCGGGCCACTTGCGGATGCCGGGGATGCGCGAGCCCTCGGCCGGCTGCGCGCCGACGATGCGCACGCCCGGGTTCTTCTCGCGCAGGTAGCGCGACACGCCGGTGATGGTGCCGGTGGTGCCCATGGCGCTGACGAAGTGGGTGACGCGCCCGCCGGTCTGCTCCCAGATCTCGGGGCCGGTGGTCTCGTAGTGAATGCGCGGGTTGTCCGGGTTGGCGAACTGGTCGAGCACCACGCCCTTGCCCTGCCCCACCATCTGCTCGGCCAGGTCACGGGCGTATTCCATGCCGCCGCTCTTGGGCGTCAGGATCAGCTCGGCGCCGTAGGCCTTCATGGTCTGCGCACGCTCCACCGACAGGTCCTCGGGCATGATCAGCAGCAGGCGGTAGCCCTTGACGGCCGCCACCATCGCCAGGGCGATGCCGGTGTTGCCCGACGTTGCCTCGATCAGCGTGTCGCCCGGGCGGATGGCCCCGCGCTCCTCGGCCCCGCGGATCATGGACAGCGCCGCCCGGTCCTTGACCGAGCCGGCCGGATTGTTGCCCTCCAGCTTGCCCAGCACCACGTTGCCGCGCGCCGCGTTGGCTTCGGCGCCGATGCGCTGCAAAGCCACGAGCGGGGTGCGGCCGATGGCGTCTTCAATCGTCTGGTAGGTCGTCATACGACACTACTGTGCCATAATTTGCGACTTCGTTTTTGCGCCTGCCCGGGTGGTGGAATTGGTAGACGCAGGGGACTCAAAATCCCCCGCCGCAAGGCGTGCCGGTTCGATTCCGGCCCCGGGCACCAGGCATCAGAGCCGCTCCTGCTGGACCAGCAGGGGCGGCTTTTTTCATGGCGCCACAACCCCTTGCGGGGACAATCGGCCAGACCCTCACGACAACGCAGACATGGGAGCGCCCCGGTTGACTGACACCCTGGACACCTCGGACTTCTCCGAGCACACGCCGATGATGGCCCAGTACCTGGCCATCAAGGCCGGGTTTCCCGACACCCTGCTGCTGTACCGCATGGGCGACTTCTACGAGCTGTTCTACGCCGACGCCGAGCGCGCCGCGCAGCTGCTGGACATCACGCTCACGCAGCGCGGGCAGTCGGCCGGGCAGCCGGTGGTCATGGCCGGCGTGCCCTTCCACGCGCTGGAGCAGTACCTGGCGCGCCTGATCCGGCTGGGCGAGTCGGTGGCGATTGCCGAGCAGGTGGGCGAGGTCGGCGCATCAAAAGGCCCGGTGGCGCGCAAGGTGGTGCGCGTGGTCACGCCCGGCACGCTGACGGACAGCGAACTGCTGCCCGACAAGAGCGAGGCCTTGCTGCTGGCCCTGCACCAGGCCCCGCGCGGGCGCTGCGGCCTGGCCTGGCTGAGCGTGACGCAGGGCGTGGTGCAGCTGGCCGAATGCGCGCAGGACGAGCTTGCCGCCTGGCTGGCGCGCGTGGGCGCCAGCGAACTGATCCACGCCAGCGGCATCACCCCGCGCTTTGCCGCCCAGCTGGCCGCGCTGCGCCAAGCCGGCCAGCTGGCCTGCCCGGCGGCGGCGCGCCCCGACTGGCAGTTCGACGCCGCCCTGGGCGAGCGCAAGTTGCTGGAACACCTGGGCGCCGCCAGCCTGCAGGCCTGGAACGCCGAGGGCCTGCACCACGCCCACGCTGCCGCCGCCGCGCTCTTGCACTACGCCGAACACACACAGGGCCGCGCCCTGCCCCACCTGCACGGCGTGCGCGTGCAGCAGGCGGACGAGCTGATCCACCTGCCGGCGGCCACGCGGCGCAACCTGGAGCTGGTCAAGACCTTGCGCGGCGAGGATGGGCCCACGCTGTTCTCGCTGCTGGACACCTGCATGACCGGCATGGGCAGCCGGCTGCTCAAGACCTGGCTGCTGGAGCCCCGGCGCGACCGCCGCGAGGCGCGCCAGCGCCTGGCTGCCACCACCGCCCTGCGCGGCGCGGGCAGCGGCGACGGCCCCTGGCAGGCGCTGCGCGGGCAGCTGCGCGGCGTGTGCGACGTGGAGCGCATCACCGCCCGCGCGGCGCTGCACCAGGTGCGCCCGCGCGAGCTGGTGGCGCTGGCTGCCACGCTACAAAAATCGCAGCTGCTGGCGCAAGCGGGGCAAGCGCCAGAGCCGTTTTTGGCTCAGATTTTCGAGCAGTTGCAGCCGCCCGCCGAATGCCTGGCGCTGCTGCACTCCGCCATCGCCCCCGAGCCGCCGGCGCTGCTGCAAGCCGGCGGCGTGATCGCCCCGGGTTTTGACGCCGAGCTGGACGAGCTGCGCGGCATCCGCGACCACTGCGACGACTTTCTGCTGCAGCTGGAGTCGCGCGAGCGCGAGCGCACCGGCATCGCCAACCTGCGCGTGCAGTTCAACAAGGTGCACGGCTTCTACATCGAGGTCACAGCCAGCCACGTGGACAAGGTGCCGCCCGAGTGGCGCCGCCGCCAGACGCTGAAGAACGCCGAGCGCTTCATCACGCCCGAACTCAAAAGCTTCGAGGACAAGGCCCTTTCGGCCCAGGAGCGCGCCCTGTCGCGTGAAAAATGGCTGTACGAGCAGGTGCTGCAGCGGCTGCAGCCGCACGTGCCCCAGCTCACCCGGCTGGCCCAGGCCCTGGCCACGCTGGACGCGCTGTGCACGCTGGCCGAGCGCTCGCTCACCCTGGGCTGGTGCGCACCGCAGTTCGTGGACCAGCCGTGCATCGACATCGAGGCCGGCCGCCACCCGGTGGTGCAGGCGCGCCTGGCCGAGGCCTCGCGCGGCGCCTTCATCCCCAACCACACCCGGCTGCATGCCAATACGCGCATGCAGATCATCACCGGCCCCAACATGGGCGGCAAATCGACCTACATGCGCCAGGTGGCGCTGATCGTGCTGCTGGCCAGCATGGGCAGCCACGTGCCCGCCAGCAGCTGCCGGCTGGGGCCGATTGACGCCATCCACACCCGCATCGGCGCCGCCGACGACCTGGCCAACGCCCAGTCCACCTTCATGCTGGAGATGACCGAGGCGGCGCAGATCCTGCACGGCGCCACCGCCCAATCGCTGGTGCTGATGGACGAGATCGGCCGCGGCACCAGCACCTTCGACGGCCTGGCCCTGGCCAGCGGCATCGCCACCCACTTGCACGACAAGACGCGCGCCTTCACGCTGTTCGCCACGCACTACTTCGAGCTGACCGAGCTGGCCACGCGCCACGCGCACGCCGTCAACGTGCACGTGGGCGCGACAGAGGCCGGCGCCGACATCGTCTTCCTGCACGAGATCCAGCCCGGCCCGGCCAGCCGCAGCTACGGCGTGCAGGTGGCCCGCCTGGCTGGCGTGCCCGCCGCCGTGCTGCACCACGCGCGCCACGTGCTGGCCACGCTGGAAGAGCGCGCCGGCCGCCACGACCTGCAGGTGGACCTGTTCGCACCGCCCCCCGCCGCCGAGGCGCCCGCGTCCAGCGCCGCGCAGCAGCTGCTGGCGCAGATCGAGCCCGACACCTTGAGCCCGCGCGAGGCGCTGGACGCGCTGTACCAGCTGAAAAAGCTCGCCAGCGCCGCCCCGGCCTGACCGACTGCACGCCCCTCCCATGCCCGACACCTCCCCGGCGCCCGGCGCGCCTGCCCTGCCCTGGCGCGCCCTGCTGGCCGCCGGCGTGCTGTATCTGCTGGCCTGGACGCTGCTGCCGCCCCTGCTGATCTCCAGCTTTCCGCTGGACGTGGTGGAGAGCCTGTCCTGGGGCCGCGAATGGCAGTGGGGTTACTACAAGCACCCGCCGCTGGCACCCTGGCTGCTGCACCTGTGCTACCGCGCCTTCGGCGCCGCCGGGCCCTTTTTGCTCAGCCAGCTGTGCATCGCCGCCACGCTGTGGCTGGTCTGGCTGGCGGGCTGCCGACTGATGCAGCGCGAGCGCGCCCTGCTGGGCACCGTGCTGACGCTGGGCGTGGCCTTCTACGGCCACCCGGCGCTGGAGTTCAACCACAACATCGCGCAGATGCCGCTGTGGGCCGGTCTGGGCTGGGCGCTGCTGGCCGCGCTGCAGGACGGGCGGCCGCGCTACTGGCTGGCGCTGGGCGCGCTGGCAGGCCTGGGCCTGCTGACCAAGTACTCGGTCGCCATCCTGCTGGCCTGCCTGGGGCTGTACCTGGTGCTGGGCCCGGCGCGGCGCGCCCTGGCGCGGCCCGGGCCGTGGCTGGCGCTGGGCCTGGCGCTGCTGCTGCTGGCACCGCACCTGTACTGGCTGTGGCAGTCCGGCTGGCTGCCCATGGCCTACGCCAGCCAGCGCGCCGAGGCGCCGGGCGGCAGCGCCCGGCTGGGCGCCCTGTCCTTCCTGGGCACGCAGGTGCTGAACCACCTGCCGCTGGCGCTGGTGCTGCTGGGCGCCTGGCTGGGCGCGCGGCGCCAGCTACCGGCCGCCGGCGCCTGGCGGCTGCACACCCGCTGGCCCGGCTACCTGCTGACCGTGGCCCTGGCGCCGGGCTTGCTGGTCACGCTGCTGGGGCTGGTGACCGGCCTGCGCATCCGCGACCTGTGGGGCATGCCCATGTGGGCCTTCAGCGGCCTGCTGGTGGCCGCGCTGCTGCCGCCGGCCTGGCTGGCGCCGCTGCGCCCGCGCCTGCTCAAGGGCCTGGCGGTGTGGCTGGTGCTCATCACCAGCCTGGCCATGGCCTACCTGGCCTTCGGCGCGCAGGTGCGCCAGCGCCCGGCGCGCACCGACTGGCCCCAGCAGGCGCTGGTGCAACAGGCCAATGCGGCCTGGGCGCGGGTCTCGCACTGCCCGCTGCGCACCGTGGCGGGCGACTACTGGCTTGCCGGGCTGGCGGCCGTGCCCTCGCCGAGCCAGCCTTCGGTGCTGATCACGGGCGATGCGCGCTACTCGCCCTGGGCCACGGCAGGCGGCCTGCACCAGCAGGGCGCGCTCTGGCTGCGTGCCGAAGGCGAACCCGACACGCCCCCAGCCCCGCTGGACCAGCTGCAGCCTGGCCCCGGCCTGCAGCTGCACGAAGGGACCTGGCAATTGCCCTGGCCGCGCCGCGACGCGGCGGCGCCGCTGGTGGTGCACTGGCGCGCCTACGTGCCGGCCGCGTGCGCTGTTGCGCCCTAAAAGGAGAGCACGCCCTGATGCACGTGCAGGCCGCGCTCGCGCAGGTCCTGCGTGAAGGCCTCTGACGACAGGTAGGCGAACTCCACCGGCCGCTGCTGCCCGATGGCATCCTGCGGCACCGGCCGGGTGGCCGGGTGGCACATCAGCAGCGCGCCGCCGCCTGCCGCCTGCGCCAGCCACTGGCGCATGTGGGCACGGTAGGCGTCAGTGTCGGGCGCGTCGAAGCCATAGACGCCACCAAAGCCTTGGTTCATGGCCACGCCCGCGCGGCGCAGCAGCCGCGTGGCGCTCCAGCCGCCCAGCAGGGCGATGACGGCCGCCTTGGGCGAGCGCCACAGCCCGCCCGCGGGCACGGTGGAGCGCACCCAGGGCAGCGCCGCCCCCGATCCGTAGCGTGCCTGCAGCTCCTGCAGCAGCGCGCGGCGCACGCCGGGCAGCTGGTGCACATGCTGGTGGCCGTCGATGAAGTCCGGCGGCGTGCCCAGGGCACGCTCGAAGTCGTCCAGCTGCCGGGCCCAGGCCTGGCGCAGGGCCTGCGCCGGCAGCTGGCGCAGGTAGGCGGCGCGCAGCACTTTGCCCAGGCCGTGCGCGGCGTGGGCGCCGCCGTGCCCCTCGGTCAGGTTGAAGTGCAGACCCACCGAAAGCGCCGGGCGCAGTTCGCGCAGCGCCGCGGCGGCCTCGCGCCAGCGCGGCGCCGTGGTCATGCCGCTGGTGGCCGACAGGCGCCCGGCGCGGGCCAGCTGGCACACGGCCTCGTCCACGAAGGGGTGCAGGCCGTAGTCGTCGGCGCACAGCACCAGTGAACGGCTGGCCAAGGCGGGAGCGGCGCTCATGCGGTGGCCGGCGCGCGGAACGCCCAGAACTTGGCCAGGGCGAAGGTGCCCACCGCCACCACCAGCAACACCAGCAGCAGGCTGGCCAGGTAGTGCCAGGGCAGCCAGCGCAGCGCGGCGGCGTACAGCAGCTCGTTGGCCGTGAACGACAGGCTGGCCACCAGAAAATAGCGCCCCGCCGCCGCCCAGCCGTGCCGCCCCTGCGCCGGGGCGAAGGTCAGCAGCGCATGGCCGCCGTAGCTGACGGCAAAGGCGACCAGGAAGGCCAGCACGTTGGCCACCAGCGGCGCCAGCCCACCCCAGCCCACCCAGGCGGCCACGGCCAGCAGATGGGTGGCGGCCGCGGCGGCGCCGACGCAGGCAAAGCGCAGCACCTGGGGCCAGCGGCGCAGTGCCTGCAGCCAGCGGTCAACCGCGCTCATGCGGTGCGCCCTGCAGCGGGCTGTGGTCGTCGTCGCGCGCCACCAGGTAGCTGGGGCGGCGCTTGACCTCGTCGTAGATGCGCCCGATGTACTCGCCCAGCACACCGATGGACATCAGCTGCACGCCGGAAAACAGCATGATGCCGGCCGCCAGCGTGGGCCAGCCGTCCAGGTCGGCACCGAACAGGAGCGTCTCCAGCGTGATCCAGGCGCCATAGGCCAGCGCGCCGGCAGCCACCAGGCTGCCGACCACGCTCCACACGCGCAGCGGCATGGTGGTGAACGACGTCAGCCCCAGCAGCGCCAGCGAGCCCAGGCGGCGCAGGTTGAAGCTGGACGCCCCGCCGGCGCGGTCCTGCGGCACGAAGGGCAGCGCCGCCGTCTTGAAGCCCACCCAGGCGTACAGCCCCTTCATGAAGCGGTGGTGCTCGGGCAGGGCCTTCAGGGCATCAGCCACGCGCCGGTCCATCCAGCGAAAGTCCCCCGCGTGCGGCGGCACCTTGACTCGGTTGCCGCTGTTGAGCAGGCGATAAAACAGACTGGTGCCCAGGCGCTTGGCGCCGCTCTCGGCGGTGCGGTCGGCGATCACGCCATAGACCATGTCGTAGCCCAGCAGCCACAGCTCGTGCATGGCGGGCAGCATCTCCAGGGGGTGCTGGAAGTCGGCGTCGATCAGCAGCACCGCGTTGCCGCGGGCGTGGTCGATGCCGGCCGACAGGGCGGACTCCTTGCCGAAGTTGCGCGACAGCGCCAGGTAGCGCACCGGCAGGTCGGCCAGCAGGCCCATGGCCACCTCGTGCGTGCCGTCGCGGCTGCCGTCGTTGACGATCAGGATCTCGAAGTGCGGCGTGAGCGCACCGGCCGCCTGCGCCAGCGCCTGCACGAAGGCGGCAAGGTTGGCCTCCTCGTTGTAGGCGGGCACCACGCAGCTGAGCGTCAGGCCGGGCCGCGGCAGGGGGGCAGGCGGCGCGGCGGGGGCGTAGTCGGCGTGCATGTGGCTCATCGGGGCGATTGTCCCAAAACTGCGGCCCGCGGCAGCGCTGCCGGCGCCGCCCGGGGCGCCACTACACTGGCCACCCCGCAGCCGCCCCGCCGGGCGGCGCTGCCCGTTGTTTTCCGCCATGGCCACCATCGTCTTCGCCCACGCCAACAGCTTTCCCGCCAGCACCTACCGCGTCCTGTTCGAGCACCTGCGCCAGCGCGGGTTTCACGTCAGCGCGCTGGAGCGTTTCGGCCACGACGAGCGCTACCCCGTCACCAACAACTGGCCGCACCTGGTGCAGCAGCTGGCCGACTTCGCCGCGGCCGAGCAGCAGCGCACGGGCGAGCAGGCTTTTCTGGTCGGCCATTCGCTGGGGGGATTTTTGAGCGTGATGGCCGCCGCCCGCCACCCGGAGCTGGCGCGCGGCGTGCTGCTGATCGACTCGCCCCTGCTGGGCGGCTGGCGTGCCAGCGCCGTGGGCGTGGCCAAGCGCGCCCAGGTGGTGGGCGCCGTCTCGCCCGGGCGCGTGAGCCGCGCGCGGCGCAACGCCTGGGCCAGCACCGACGAGGCGCTGGAGCACTTTCAGCGCAAGAAGGTGTTCGCCCGCTGGGAGCCGCAGGTGCTGCACGACTACGTGGCCCACGGCCTGCAGGACGCCGGCGGCAAGCGCGTGCTGGCCTTCGACCGCGAGGTGGAGACGAAGATCTATGACACCCTGCCGCACAACCTGGCCGCCCTGCTGCGGCGCCACCCACTGCGCTGCCCGGCCGCCTTCATCGGCGGGCGCGACTCGGTGGAGATGCGCCAGGTGGGCATGGCGCTGACCGAGCGCATCACCCACGGCCGCATCATGATGCTGGACGGCAGCCACCTGTTCCCCATGGAGCAGCCCCAGGCCACGGCAGCAGCCATCGAGGCGTCGCTGCTGAACCTGGCCACCCTGGCCCAGCGCAAGAAGGCACCAGCCCAGAAATTGGGGTCAGATTCCAATTAAAGGAACGGCAAAGAATCGGGGTCAGATTCCAATTGCCGACTCCAATTGCCGCTTAATTGGAATCTGACCCCGATATTCTTACTATCAAATCAGGAGCTATCAGCGCTTGAACAGCAAGGGCTAGAGGCTGAAAAGACCGAAAACTCAGTCAGCCCAGGTCACCAGCCCGGACCAGGCGGTGGCCAGCACCACCAGCCCAAAGGCGATGCGGTACCAGGCGAACGGCACGAAGCTGTGGCTGCTGATGTAGCGCAGCAGCCAGCGCACGCAGACCCAGGCGCTGATGAACGAGAACACCAGCCCCACGGCAAACAGCGGCACGTCGGCGGCCGACAGCAGCGCGCGCTCCTTGTACAGGCTGTACGCGCCCGCGCCGATCAGCGTGGGAATGGCGAGGAAAAACGAATAGTCCGTCGCCGCCTTGCGCGACAGGCCCAGCAGCATGCCGCCGATGATGGTCGCGCCGCTGCGGCTGGTGCCCGGCACCATGGCCAGACACTGCACCAGGCCGACTTTGAGCGCGTCCCACGGTCCCATGTCATCCACGCTGTGGATGCGCACGGCCGCCTGCTGGCGCCGCTCGGCCCACAGGATGACGAAGCCGCCCAGGATGAAGGTGCTGGCCACG
Source organism: Pulveribacter suum (assembly GCF_003013695.1). Classification (GTDB taxonomy): domain Bacteria; phylum Pseudomonadota; class Gammaproteobacteria; order Burkholderiales; family Burkholderiaceae_C; genus Melaminivora; species Melaminivora suum. Next base: position 2,642,555 of record NZ_CP027792.1, read on the forward strand.
ACCACGGGCGTGAACAGGTGCTCCTTGATGGCCTTGCCCAGCAGCAGGCCCAGCACCACGGCCGGCAGAAAGCCGATCAGCACGTTCAGCGTGAAGCGCTGCGCCTGGCGCTGGCTGGGCAGCGCCACCAGCGTTTCGCGGATGCGCTGCCAATAGACCAGGATGACGGCAAAGATGGCGCCGGTCTGGATGGCGATGTCGAAGACCTTGGCCTTGGCGTCGTCAAAGCCCAGCAGCGAGCCGGCCAGGATCAGGTGGCCGGTGGAGGAAATCGGCAGGAACTCGGTCAGTCCCTCCACCACGCCCATGATGGCGGCCTTGAGCAGCAAAACGGTATCCACGCGCGTCCTTGTCAGCTTCTCGCCTCGCGAGAAAAAGCGCGGATTATCCGCCGCCCCTCGTCCACCGGCGGCCGGCACGCCTGCAAAAGGCGGTGCATAACTCCAAGGCACCGCTTGCCGGGCGGGGGCCAGCAGCTATGTATGGAAAAACCACCCTGAACCCGCTGCGCAGCCTGCTGGCGGCACCAGCGCTGGCGCGGCAGGCACCCGCCGCCCCGCTCACCCTGCTGCAGGCCGCTCAAGGAGCGGGCCGCGCGGCTGCTCCTGCAGACGCTGTGGCAGGGGCCCTGCAGGTGCGGTTCAGGGCCCTGGAGCGGACGAAGCCGGGCCTACTCGCTGCGCTCGCGCCCGGCGGTGTCGTGCACCCCGTCCTCGGCTGCGGCCAGCGGGTCGCCCGGCGGGCGCTGGTCGGCGCCTGAGCCCGTCCAGCTCGGCGGCACCTGCGAGGGGCCGGTAGTCGCCGGGTTGAAGCGCCGGGCCTGGTCGGGCACCAGGGCGCTGACGGGCTGGGGCCGCGGCGCGCGGCTGCGGTTGAGCTCCTGGGCGATCTGCACGGCGGAGGCCGGCCGGCCGGCAATCGTCGGGCGGATGCCCGGGCTGGCCTGCAGCTCCTCGGGCGTGGGCAGGCGCGGCGAGAAGCTGTGCGCGTCCGCCAGCGGCCAGTACAGCTTGTACACGCTGTGCTGGCTGTCCAGGTCATCCAGGATGCCGCCGAAACGCATGGTCGGCATGACGGCCGACAGCAGCCGGATGCGCGAGCTGTCGATGCGCCGCACGATGTGGTGCGGGGTGAGCTGGTCGGGATGCATCAGGCCGGCGGCCTGTAGCAGCTCCTTCAGGGCGTGCAGCGTGTTGGCGTGGTACTGCGCCACGCGCGTGGCCTTGTCGGGCACCACCAGCGCGCGCTCGCGCAGCGCGTCCTGCGTGGCGATGCCGGTGGGGCAGCGGCCCGTGTGGCAGACCTGCGCCTGGATGCAGCCCAGCGCCATCATGAAGCCGCGCCCGCTGTTGCACCAGTCCGCGCCCAAGGCAAACATGCGCGCCAGGTCGAACGAGTTGATGACCTTGCCGGCCGCGCCGATCTTGATGCGGTGGCGCAGGTTCACGCCGATCAGCGTGTTGTTGACCAGGTGCAGGCCCTCCTGCACCGGCGCGCCCATGTGGTCGGCAAACTCGATGGGCGCCGCGCCCGTGCCGCCCTCGGCGCCGTCCACCACGATGTAGTCGGGCGTGATGTCGGTCTCCAGCATGGCCTTGACGATGGCGAACCATTCCCAGATGTGGCCGATGCACAGCTTGAAGCCCACCGGCTTGCCGCCCGAGAGCCGGCGCAGCTGGGCGATGAAGTGCATCAGCTCCACCGGCGAGGAAAACGCGCTGTGCGACGACGGCGAGACGCAGTCTTGCCCGATGGGGATGCCGCGCGCCGCGGCGATCTCGCCCGTGACCTTGGCGCCCGGCAGCATGCCGCCGTGGCCCGGCTTGGCGCCCTGGCTGATCTTGATCTCGATCATCTTGACCTGGGGCTCGCGCGCCTGTTTGGCAAAGCGCTCGGCGTTGAAGCTGCCGTCGTCGTTGCGGCAGCCAAAGTAGCCCGAGCCGATCTCCCAGATCAGGTCGCCGCCGTGCTCGCGGTGGTAGCGGCTGATGCCGCCCTCGCCCGTGTCGTGGGCAAAGCCGTCCATCTTGGCGCCCTGGTTCAGCGCCAGGATGGCGTTGGCCGACAGCGCGCCGAAGCTCATGGCCGAGATGTTGAACACGCTGGCGTTGTAGGGCTGGGTGCAGGGCTCGACGCCCTCCAGGGGCTCGCCAGGCCGCCCGCCGATCCAGATGCGGAAGTCGTGCGAGCCGATCTTGGTGGTCTGCATGGAGTGGTTGATCCACTCATAGCCCTTGGCGCCCACGTCCAGCTTGGTGCCGAACGGCCGCACGTCGGCCTCGCCCTTGGAGCGCTGGTACACCACCGAGCGCTGCGCGCGGGTGAAGGGCTCGCCCTCCTCCACGTCGCCTTCGATGAAGTACTGGCGGATCTCCGGGCGGATGAACTCCAGCCAAAAGCGCATGTGCCCCAGGATCGGGTAGTTGCGCAGGATGGCGTGGCGCGTCTGGCGCAAGTCGCGCAGGCCCACCAGCGTGAGCAGGCCAGTGGCGACCAGCAGCACCAGGGGCGTCCAGCCAAAGCCGAAGGCCGCCAGCCACAGCGCGCAGGCCAGCGCGGCCAGCGCGCACAGCGCCAGCGTGCTGTAGCGCACGCTGTTGACGAAAAAGGAGTGAAGCTTCATGCGAACCATGTTGACAGGCGGGCACAGCGCCCGCAAGGCGGGGCCAGGGCCCCGTGCGGCGCGGGCATTATCCCCATGGGGCCGCGAAGGATTCCTGCGTGTGGCGGGGTTGCCGGCCGCCCTTCGCTCTCTTTTTAATAGCTGCTTGCACTTACCCAACAAGGACTGCAGGCCGATTTGACCCATATCAAACGCAGCCGCGCCCTGTCAAACGCGCGGCAGGCGCCGGGCCGGGCGTTCAGGTAGCCTCGTCCCCGATGAGCCACGCCCCCTTCGAGCCCGCTGCCCGCCCTGCCCCACTGCCGTCCCGGGCCCTGCTGATGATGCTCGTGGCCCTGACCTCGGGCTTTGGCCTGAGCAACGCGTTTCGCACCGTGGCGGCCATCATGGCGGCGCCGCTGGCAGCGGAGTTCGCCCTGTCGCCGCAGCAGCTGGGGCTGTTTGCCGGGGCCTTTCACTTCGCCTTTGGCGCCATGCAGGTCTTCATGGGCATCGGCATCGACCTGTACGGCGTGCGGCGCACCATCCTCACGGCCTTTCCACTGGCGATTGCCGGGGCCGTGCTGTCGGCGCTGGCGCCGGGCTTTGGCTGGCTGGCGCTGGCGCAGGTGCTGATCGGCGTGGGCTGCGCGCCGGCCTTCCTGGTGTGCACGGTGTTCATCGCGCGGCATTTCGCGCCGCAACGCTTTGCCGCGATGTCGGGCACGGCCATGGCCATCGGCACGCTGGGCATGCTGTTCACCGGCACGCCGCTGGCCTGGCTGGTGCAGCAGTGGTCCTGGCGCGGGGGCTTTGGCGTGCTGGCAGCCCTGGCCGCGCTGGCCTGGCTGTGGATGTGGCGCGGCGTGCACGAGCCGGCCGCCGCCCCGCATGCGCTGCAAGCCGCGCCGCAGCGCGAGTCGCTGCGGCGCGCGGTGGCGCGCTTTGGCACGCTGTTCACCCTGCCCCACACCTGGGGCATCGTGGTGCTGGGCGCGGTGACCTATGCGGCGCTGATCTCGCTGCGCGGGCTGTGGATGGGGCCCATGCTGATGCAGCGCCACAGCTGGTCGCTGGTGGCCAGCGGCAACGTGGCGCTGGCGCTGTCGGTGCTGGCACTGGCCGGGCCGGTGCTGTTCGGCCGCATCGACCCGCCCGACGCGCACCGGCGCCGGCGCTGGCTGGTGGCCTGCACGCTGGTGATGAGCGCGCTGTTCGCCGCCCTGGCGGCCGGCGGGCCGGCCTGGCTGGACGTGGCGCTGATGCTGGCCGTGGGCCTGCTGTCGGGCTTCATCGTGCTGCAATACGCGGACGTGCGCGCCGCCTACCCGGCCGACCTGACCGGCCGCGCCATGGCGGTGTTCACCATGGCCATGTTTTTGGGCGTGGCGGCCATGCAGTGGTTCACCGGGCTGGTGGCGTCGCTGGCGGGCAGCGGCGCCAGCGACCCCTTCGTCGCGGTGATGGCTGCCATCGCGGCGGCGCTGGCGCTGGCGGCCGCGGGCTTTGCCGGGCTGCCAGCGCCGCCCCAGGCGCGCCGGGCTCACAAGAGAATATGAGCCAAATCTGCCTCTAGCGCCCGCCAGTCAAGCGCGAGCAGCTACTGATTTCAGAGCGAGCTGGCGCTGGAGCCGTCGCCGCGGTACAGCCAGGGCACGTCCAGGATGCGCTCGCCCAGCAGGCGCAGGCTGGCGTCGCGCCCCCAGCGCAGCGGGCCACGGGCATGGAAGATGACGCCGTTGCGGCGCGAGCGCTCTTGCACGCGGGCATTGCGCTGCCAGCGGTTCAGCGCATAGCGGCGCAGGCGCAGGGGCACCTCCAGGTCGTCCATGGCCAGGGCGCGCTGCAGCTCGGCAGCGTCCTCGATGGCCATGCCGGCGCCCTGGGCCAGGTAGGGCCGCATGGGGTGGGCGGCGTCGCCCAGCAGCGCCACCAGGCCGCGGGCCATCTCGTGCGGACCGGCCACGGGCGGCCGGTCGGCCAGCGGCCACAGGCGCCAGCCGCTGCCGGCCTGGGGCACGGCGCGCACCAGGTCCTGCAGCGGCGCGCAGGTGCGGGCCAGGGCGGCTTCCAGCTCGGCGGCGTTGGCGCCATGGTCCCAGCCGTCCAGGTCCGCGGGCGCCTGGCCATGGCGAATGGCCACCACGTTCAGCAGCTCGCCGCCGCGCAGCGGGTAGTGCACCACGTGCAGGCGCGGGCCCAGCCAGGCAGTGACCTGGTGCGAGCGCAAGGCCGCGGGCAGCGCGTCCTGGCGCACCACGGCGCGGTAGGCCAGGTGGCCGCTGGCGCGCGTGGCGGCCTGGCCCAGCAGCTGCGCGCGCGTGCCGCTGCGCAGGCCGTCGGCGCCGATCAGCGCGTCGCCCTCCACTTCCACCGTGCGGCCGTCGCCGTGGCGCTGCAGGCGCAGGGTGACGGCGCGCTCGTCCTGCGCGTGGTGCTGCACGGTGTGGCCGACGTTCAGGTGCACCGACGGCAGCGGCTGCACGGCGGCCAGCAGCAGCGCATGCAGGTCGGCGCGGTGGATGGTGGCGTAGGCCGCGCCGTAGCGCTCGATGACGCTGGCGCCCAGGCGCATGGCTGCCAGCTCGCTGCCCGTGCGGGCGCTGCGCACGGCCAGGCGCTGCGGAAAGGCGGCCACGGCCTGCAGCGCGCCCTGCAGGCCCCAGGCCTGCAGGCGGCGCACCACGTTGGGCCCCAGCTGCACGCCGGCGCCGACCTCGCTGAAAGCGGGGGCGCGCTCGTACAGCCGCACCTCCCAGCCGGCGCGCGCGCCGGCCAGGGCCGCCGCCAGAGCGCCGATGCCGCCGCCGGCTATCAGGATCTGTTGTTGCATGGAGGGCGATTGTCGGCGCTGACGCAGGCACCGGGCACCAGCGCCCGTCCAGGCCGGGCCACGCTCAGGCTGGCACGGGCGCCATGGCCAGCTCCAGCATCGCCGCTGGCGCGGGCCGCCCGAACAGGTAGCCCTGGAAGGCCTGGCAGCCGTGGCGGCGCAGAAAATCCAGCTGGCTGGCCGTCTCCACGCCTTCTGCGACGACCTGCAGGTCCAGGCTGCGCGCCAGGCCCAGGATGGTGCGCACGATCGCCGCGTCGTTGCCGTCGATGAGCACGTCGCGCACAAAGCCCCGGTCGATCTTGAGCTGGTCCAGCGGCAGGCGCTTCAGGTATGACAGCGAGGAGTAGCCGGTGCCGAAGTCGTCCAGCGAAAAGCCCACGCCCTGGGCGCGCAGCTGCTCCATCTTGGCGATCATCTCTTCGGTGTCGGTCAGCAGCAGGCTTTCGGTCAGCTCCAGGCGCAGGGCCTGCGGGCGCGCGCCGCTGGCACGCAGGGCGGCCAGCACCTGGTTGGCGAATTCGCTCTGGCGAAACTGGCGTGCGCTCACATTCACCGAGACCACCAGCGACTGCATGGCCGGCTGGGCGGCCCAGGTGGCCAGCTGCATGCAGGCGGTCTCCAGCACCCAGCGGCCCAGGGGCAGGATGAGGCCGGTCTGCTCGGCCAGCGCAATGAATTCGCCCGGCGCCACCAGCCCGCGCGTGGGGTGCTGCCAGCGCACCAATGCCTCGGCGCCGGTGATGGTGCCGGCCGCGTTGACCACCGGCTGGTAGTGCAGCAGCAGCTCGCCGCGGGCCAGGCCGTGGCGCAGTTCGGTCTCCAGCTCGGTGCGCGCGCGCATCTGCGCCAGCACGCCGGGGTCGAACAGGCGCAGCGCGTTGCGCCCGGCGGCCTTGGCCTGGTACATGGCGAAGTCGGCCTGCTTGAGCAGCTCGTCGGCCGACTGCGCCGGGTAGGAAAACAGCGTCAGGCCCATGCTGCAGGTGGTGTGGTGGGTGTAGCCGCCCTCCAGCGGGAAGGGCTGCGCCAGCGCGCTGGCAATCTTGCGCGCCAGGCGCTGCGCGCCCTCGCGTGCCAGGCGGGGCTCGCCCTTGAGCTCGTCCACCAGCACCACGAATTCGTCGCCGCCAAAGCGCGCCACGGTGTCGCTGGCGCGCACGCACTGGCGCAGGCGCCGGGCCACCATGCACAGCAGGCGGTCGCCCACGTCGTGGCCACGGTTGTCGTTCAGGTTCTTGAAATGGTCCAGGTCGATGAACAGCAGCGCGCTGTGGCTGCGGCTGCGCTGCAAGCCGGCGCAGCTGCGCTGCAGGCGGTCCAGCAGCAGGCGCCGGTTGGGCAGCCCCGTCAGCGCGTCATAGAACGCCAGGCGCTCTATCTCGGCTTCGGCGCGCTTGCGCCCGCTGATGTCGCGCCCCACGCCGCGGTAGCCCAGCAGCGTGCCGCGCGCGCTCACGACGGGCTCGCCGCTCAGGGCAATCCAGGAGACCTCGCCGCCCGGGCTCACGCGCTTGAGCTCCAGCTCGCGAAAGGGCTGGCGCGCGCCCAGGTGTTCACGGTGCGCGGCCCAGTCGGACTCGCCCATGTTGGCCGCGCCCGCCTCCGACAGGGTGCGCCCGTGCAGCGCCTGCAGCCATGCCTCGCGGTGCGCGGCCACGCCGGCGATGTCGGTGAAGCGCCCCTCGGCGTCCTGCTCCCAGTACCAGTCGGAGGACAAATCGCACAGGCTGCGAAAGCGCGCCTCGCTGCGCTGCAGCTCGGCATGCACGCGCACGTAGTCGCTCACATCGGCAAAGGTGCGCACCAGGCCGCCATCGGGCAGCGCCTGGGTGCGCACCTCCAGCGTGCGGCCGTCCAGCGTGTGGCGCCGGTACACGGCGGGGGCGGCGCCGGCAGCGCCGCCGCGCACGTAGTCGCGCGCGCGCTCGTCGATCAGGCCGAAATCCTGGCCGTAGTCGCCGCGTCGGGTCTGCACCTGGGTCAGCTCGGCCAACGTGGGGCGACGGGCCAGCAGCGCTTCGGGCAGCTCCAGCAGCTCCAGCACGCGGCGGTTGTACACGTTGATGCGGCCGTCCGGGCCCGTCTGGAAGATGCCCTGGCTCATGCTGGCCAGCGCCGTCTGCAGGCAGGCCAGCTGCTGGCGCACGTCGGATGGCTCGGCCACCCCGGGGACGGAAGGCTCCTGCAGCAGGGCGCCCAGGCGCTGCAGCAGCTCGGGCACGTGGTCGCCGCTGGCGCTGCGCAGCAGGTAGTCGCAGCGACGCCCGGCGCGGGCGGCGGCGCGCAGGGCGCGGGCGGCCAGGCCTTCTTGCTGCGGCCAGACGCACAGCAGCAGCGCATCGGGCCCGCCGCCATCGCCGCCGGCCCAGTCGGGCAGCTCGCCGGCCTGCGCCGCCAGGCACAGCACCACGGCGCTCCAGCCCCGGGCCGGCGCGGCGCCGAACTGCGGGTGCGGCACCTGCAGAGCCAGCCAGCCCTGGCCGCTCAGCGCCAGCAGGCCCAGGGCGCGGCGCGCGTGGGCGGCGTCGGGGTCGATCCAGGCGATGCGCGCAGTGTTCATCGTGCGATCTCCGGTTGCTGCGTGTGCTGGCGCGCGGGCCCGCCCAGGCCCGGCAGGTACGCGGCCTCGAACGGGGCGATGGCGCACGGCCGCCCGAACAGCCAGCCCTGAAAGCCGCCGCAGCCGTGGCGCTGCAGAAACTGCAGCTGGCCCTCGGTCTCCACGCCTTCGGCGACCACCTGCAGGTCCAGGCTGCGCGCCAGCGCCAGTATCGTATGCACGATGGCCGCGTCGTTGGGGTCGGTCAGCACGTCGCGCACGAAGCCCTGATCGATCTTGATCTCCGACAGCGGCAGCCGCTTGAGGTAGCCCAGCGACGAATACCCGGTGCCGAAATCGTCCAGGGAGAAGCTGACGCCATGCTCGCGCAGCTGGCGCATGCGCGCCACGGTGTCTTCCACGTCGCCCAGCAGCAGGGTCTCGGTCAGCTCCAGCTTCAGCCGGTGCAGCGGGGCGCCGGCCTGGGCGGCGACCTGCAGCACGTCCTGCACGAAGCCGGGGTGGCGAAACTGCCGCGCGCTCACGTTGACGGAAATCGCCAGGCCCTGCGCTGCAGCATGGCCGGCCCAGTGCGCCAGCTGGCGGCAGGCGGCCTGCAGCACCTGGCGGCCCAGCGGCACGATGAGGCCGGTCTGCTCGGCCAGCGGAATGAAATGCGCCGGCCCCAGCAGGCCGCGCTCGGGGTGCTGCCAGCGCACCAGCGCCTCGGCGCCGCACAGGCGGGTGTCCTCGTCCATCTGCGGCTGCAGATGCACCACCAGCTCGCCGCGGGCCAGGGCCAGGCGCAGGTCGGCCTCCAGCTGGGCACGTTCGTTGGCCGCCAGCTGCATCGCCGGGTCGAAAAAGCGCAGCGTGTTGCGCCCGGCCGCCTTGGCCTGGTACATGGCCAGGTCGGCGCGCTTGAGCAGCTCCTCGACGGTGCAGCGCTCCTGGCCGAACAGCGTGGCGCCGACGCTGGGGGTGCTGTGGTGCTGCTGCTGTGCCAGCACGAAGGGCTCGTTGAGCGCGGCCATCAGCTTGGCGGCGATCTGCTCCACGCAGGTGCCCGCCTGCTGCGCGTCGGCGCCCAGGTTCTCCAGCATGACCACGAACTCGTCGCCGCCCAGGCGGGCCACGGTATCGCTTTCGCGCACGCCTGCCTGCAGGCGCTGCGCCACCTGCGCCAGCAGCGCGTCGCCCATGTCGTGGCCCAGGGTGTCGTTCAGGTCCTTGAAGTTGTCCAGGTCGATGAACAGCAGCGCCCCCAGGCCCTGGCGGCGCAGGCCATTGGCCAGGGCGTGTTCCAGCCGGTCCAGCAGCAGGCGGCGGTTGGGCAGGCCGGTGAGCGCGTCATAGAAAGCCAGGCGCTCGATCTGCCGGGCCGCGCGCTGGCGGTCGGTGATGTCGCGGCTGATGCTGAGCACGCCGCTCACGCGGCCCTGCGCGTCGCGGGTGGCGGTCTTGAGGGTCTCAAAGCGCCCCTGGTAGCCGTCTTCGGCGAAGGTGAGCGTTTCTTCCACGACCAGCGGCTGCCAGGCGGCCATGGCGCGCTCGTCCTGCGCGCGCACGCGTTCGGCCTCGGCAGCAGGCAGCAGCTGCGCGTCGGTCAGGCCCACCAGGGCGTGCTCGGGCCGGCCCAGGCAGCGCTCGAACACCGGGTTGGCCGACAGGTAGCGGCCCTCGGTGTCCTTGAGGCTGACCAGGTCGGGGATGGTGCTGACCAGGCTGGCCAGCTGCGCGCGCTGCTGACCCAGGGCCTGCGCCAGGCGTTTTTGCTCGGTCACGTCGTAGGCGAAGATGACCACCGAGGTCACCTCGCCGGCGCCCACCCGTTCGGGCACGAAGGTGACATGCCAGTCGATGCGCGTCTTGTGCCCGGTCATCGACAGCTCGGCCACCGCGGTGTCGCCGCGCAGGGCGCGCTCCAGCGGCGGCTGCATGCGCTCGAAGATGCTGGCGGGCAGCACGTCGCGCATGAACTGCCCCTCCAGCGCCGCCGGCGCGCAGCGCAGCGACGCGGCCTGCACCGGGTTCACGTACAGCGTGCGGCCCTGGCGGTCCACGCGGGCGATGCCGGCGGGCAGGTGCTCCAGCACGCTGGCCAGCTGCTCGTCGCGTTCGCGCGACAGGCGCTCGGCTTCGCGCTGCTCGGTCACGTCGCTGAGCACGCCGTCCCAGATGGTGCCGCCGCTGGCGTGCTGGCGCGGCGAGGCGCTCATGCGCACCCAGCGGATGGCGCCGTCCCAGCGGCGCATGCGCACCACGCACTCAGCCAGGCTGCGGGTGCGCCAGGAGGTCTCCAGCGCCCAGGTGCTGAGCGCCCGGTCCTCCGGCAGGATGTGATCAAACAGCAGCTGCGCATCGGCCATGACCTGCTGCGCCGTCAGGCCCAGCAGCCGCTCGATGGCCTCGCTCATGTGGACGAAGCGGCTGGTGCCGGCGCTCTCTCGCACCTGCTGGTACAGCACGATGCCGGGCAGGTTGCGCCCCAGCAGCTGCAGGCGCAGCTCGCCTTCGCGCATGCGGGCCTCAGCGTGCCGGGCGCGGGCGTAGGGCAGGCGCACGCCCGAGATGTACACCGCCTGCAGCAGCACGGCGTAGCCCACCACCCGCAGCGCCTGGGCGGGCATCCACCAGGCGGTGCCGGGAGCGGCCAGCGACTGCAGCAGCGCCAGGATGAGCTCGGCCGCGGCCAGGCAAACGCTGGCCGCCGCCATGAAGTGGTGGCGGCCGGCGCGTCGGCGCGCCCCGCGCGAGTGCGGCCGCGCCAGCAGCCAGGCCGCAGCAGCGAAAGCCGCGCTGTTGGTCCATGCCAGCGCCGTGGCCACCGGCTGGCCGTCGCCGAAAAAGGGCGGCAGCCGCCACGCCAGCCACGCCAGCGCTGCCGCCAGCACCAGGGCTGCCGCCAGCCAGGCCAGGCTGCTGCCACGCACCAGACGGCGGCGTGCGAAGGCCAGCAGGCAGGCGGCCTCGCCCGTGCGCCCCAGGGCCTGCAGCGCAAGCGCGCTGCCGTTCCAGCCCTGCTGCGCCAGCACCGCCCCCGCAGCGCTGGCCGCCAGCGCCAGGGACAGGCCGAACACCAGTACGTTGGCGCGCGGCTGCTCGCGCACGTCCAGGCTCTGCATGGAGATGACCACCGCCAGCAGGCCCAGCAGCATGGCGATGGCCTGCAGCAGCTGGCCCAGGTCCTGCCAAGCGGCGGCGTCCGTACCCCGCACCGCGACGCTGGCGCAAACGAGCAGCGCCAGAGCCAGCGCGACCCAGCCAGCCGTGGAGCGCGGGCCTGCAGGCGACGCCGGCGCTCGCAGCGGGGCGGGTTCGGGGGGAGAGGCGCGCCCGCTCATGGATGGCGCTGCAGGACAACGGGGTAACACATATCGATACAAGTCTAGCGGCCTGCCGAGTTTGCCGGCTCAGGGTCCACCCGCCTTTTGCCTCGCAGGTGACTGCACCGCCGGCGAAAAAAAAGGCGGGCCAGAGTTGCCTCTGCCCCGCCCTGCCCTGCCGGTCCCGCCCCGGGGCCGCCGCGCTTACTGCGTCAGCAGCTGGCGCAGCACGTAGGGCAGGATGCCCCCGGCGCGGTAGTAGTCCACTTCAATGGGAGTGTCGATGCGCAGGGTCAGCGTGACCTCCTGCACCACGCTGCCATCGGCGCGGCGGATGACCATGCGGGCCTCGCTTTGCGGCGTCAGCTGCGGGTCGGGCAGGATGTCGATCAGCTCGTCGCCCTTCAGGCCCAGGGTCTGCCAGGATTCGTTGGCGCGAAACTGCAGCGGCAGCACGCCCATGCCGACCAGGTTGGAGCGGTGGATGCGCTCAAAGCTCCTGGCCACCACGGCCTTGATGCCCAGCAGCTGTGTGCCCTTGGCCGCCCAGTCGCGGCTGGAGCCGGTGCCGTATTCCTCGCCGGCCAGCACCACGGTGGAACGCCCGGCCTTCAGGTACTGCATGGCCGCGTCGAAGATGGACATCTTGGCCCCGCGCTGCGGCCCCTCGCCCTGGTACAGGGTCAGGCCCCCTTCCTCGCGCGAGCCGTCTTCCAGCGCCGGGATCATCAGGTTCTTGATGCGCACGTTGGCGAAGGTGCCGCGCATCATCACCTCGTGGTGGCCGCGGCGCGAGCCGTAGCTGTTGAAGTCCAGCCGCTGCACGCCATGGTCCAGCAGCCACTGGCCGGCCGGGCCGTCCTGTTTGATGGAGCCGGCGGGCGAGATGTGGTCGGTGGTGATGGAGTCGCCAAACAGCGCCATGATGTGCGCACCCTGCACCGATTCAGCACCTTTTTGGCCTGCACCGACCGTGGATGCTGCGCTGGCAGCTCCTGAATCGATAGCAAAGTCGTCAAAGTACGGCGGCTCGGCGATGTAGGTGCTCTGCGGCCAGGAATAGACCTCTCCCGTCACGCCCTTGATGGCGCTCCACAGCTCGCCCGGGTCGGTCTTGACCTTGGCGTAGTTCTCGCGGAAGGCCTGGCCGTTCATGGCGTAGTTCATCAGCGCGTGGATTTCGTCGCTGCTGGGCCAGATGTCGCGCAGGAACACTTCGCGCCCGTCCCGGCCCTTGCCCAGGCATTGCGTGGTCAGGTCGCGCAGCACCGTGCCGGCAATGGCGTAGGCCACCACCAGCGGCGGGCTGGCCAGGAAGTTGGCCTTGATGTTGGGGTGGATGCGTGCCTCGAAGTTGCGGTTGCCCGAGAGCACGGCGGCGCACACCAGATCGTTGCGGGTAATGGCGTCGTTGATCTCGGGCGCCAGGTCGCCGGCGTTGCCGATGCAGGTCGTGCAGCCGTACCCGGCCAGGGCGAAGCCCAGCTGTTCCAGGTAGGGCAGCAGGCCGGCCTGGGTGAGGTATTCGGTCACCACGCGCGAGCCGGGCGCAAGCGACGTCTTGATGTGCGGCTGCACGGTCAGGCCCGCCTCCACCGCCTTCTTGGCCAGCAGGCCGGCAGCCAGCAGCACGCTGGGGTTGGAGGTGTTGGTGCAGCTGGTGATGGCGGCGATCAGCACGTCGCCGTTGCCCAGGCTGAAGTCCACGTCCTGCTCGGGCAGCGCAGTGGCGCCGGCAGCCTCGTCATGCATGACCTTGCGGTTGGGCCGGTTGTTTTCCATCTCCTCCAGAAAGCGCGGGGAGCCGGGCGGCGTGGGCGCGGTCTCGCGCGGCGGCTTGCTGGCCGCATCGCCGTGGCGCACGTGGTGGCGTGTCTGGAGCATCTCGGCGGGCTGGTTGAAGCCGCCATCGGCCATGGGCTTGGAAAACAGCGAGGTGAACTGGTGGCAGACGTTGTCCAGCTCGATGCGGTCCTGCGGGCGCTTGGGGCCGGCCAGGCTGGGCGTGACGTTGGACAGGTCCAGCCGCACGATCTGCGAATACTCGATCTCGCCCGTGCCGGGCACGCCGAACAGGCCCTGGGCGCGGAAGTAGGCCTCCAGCGCCTCGATGTCCTCCTGGCTGCGGCCGGTGCCGCGGAAGTAGTCGAGCGTCTTTTCGTCCACCGGGAAGAAACCCATGGTGGCGCCGTACTCGGGCGCCATGTTGCCGATGGTGGCGCGGTCAGGCACCGCCAGGGAGCGCGTACCTTCGCCAAAGAACTCGACGAACTTGCCCACCACCTTGGCCTTGCGCAGCATCTCGGTCACGGTGAGCACCAGGTCGGTGGCGGTGACGCCCTCGCGCAGCTGGCCGGTGAGTTCGAAGCCCACCACGTCGGGGGTCAGGAAGTACACCGGCTGGCCCAGCATGGCGGCCTCGGCCTCGATGCCGCCCACGCCCCAGCCGACCACGCCGATGCCGTTGACCATGGTGGTGTGGCTGTCGGTGCCCACCAGGGTATCGGGGTAGTAGGTGCCGTCCTTGCCCTGGTGCACGCCGGGCGCCAGGTATTCCAGGTTGACCTGGTGCACGATGCCAAAGCCCGGGGGCACCACGCCGAAGGTGTCAAAGGCCTGCATGCCCCACTTCATGAACTCGTAGCGCTCGCGGTTGCGGTGGAACTCGAGCTTCATGTTCAAGTCCAGCGCGTCGGGCGTGCCGTAGTGGTCCACCATGATGGAGTGGTCCACCACCAGGTCCACGGGCACCAGGGGTTCGATCTTGCGCGGCTCCTGGCCCAGGCGCTGGGCGGCGCTGCGCATGGCCGCCAGGTCCACCAGCAGGGGCACGCCGGTGAAGTCCTGCAGCACCACGCGCGAGACGATGAAGGGAATCTCGTCCTTGCGCGGCGCGGTGGGGTTCCACTGCGCCAGCTGGGCCACGTGCTCGGCCGTTACCTTGCGCCCGTCGCAATTGCGCAGCACCGATTCCAGCACGATGCGGATGGACTGGGGCAGGCGGTTGATGGACGGAAACTGGCGCGCCAGCTCGGGCAGCGAGAAGAACCGGCCCTGGCGGCCCGAAGCGGTGGCAAAACTCTGGAGCGTGGATGCGAAGGCATGCGCACCGGCGGCAAGATTCTTGTTCTCGGGGGAAACTGCAGACATGGGACAACTCCATTTCGTGGACAACACTGGTCCCATTCTGGCAGCCCTGCCGGGCAATGCCAAACCGCGGCCGCACGGCAGCGGCGATAAACTGGCAGATACCAGCCGCCCCTGGCGCTCTCGCCTGCCTATTTTCCGCTTGGCGCCAACACCCGCCGTCGCCAAAAACAAAGGCCCGCACAAGGCGGGCCATTCGTGGAACTACGCATATGCGGCCAATGGCGGCACAGGGTGTCGGCGCTTAAGCCGATAAGCGCTTAAATAGCAAACTTCTCGCGCTCTTCGTTCTGGATCCAGCGCGGCGGCTTGCCGCGGCCCGTCCAGGTCTGGCCGGTGGCGGGATTGCGGTATTTGGGAGCCACCTTGGTCGCCGGCGCCGAGACCGCACGGGTCGAGCGACCAGCCGGGAATACATCCTGCTGCGTCAGCCCATATTCAGCCACCAGCTCGCGCACTCGGGACACGGCGGTGGAAAGCTCGCGCTGACGGGCCTCGTTGATTTGCTGCTCCAGCGCTTCGCGCTGCTTCAGGAGATCCTTGTAGCTGGTTTCATTCATGATGGTGCGGTGAGTAAACGGTGGTTGGAATTGAATACGCGGGGCGATTATATGCACGTGAAAGCAGCGGCGTGGCATTCATTGGTGATATTGCCTGCGCCCGTCCATAAAAATCCATGGGGATACCGCGCAGCAGCCAGGCACGCGCGCTTGCACAGCACAGGCAGAAATGAAAAAGCCAGGTGCATACGTCTGCCCCTCAGACATTGCAGTGGTCAAAGTTACTAACAGATTCATCTATTGCACGCCGGGCCCCGAAGCTTTGCCTGTGCACTGGCGTGAGGCGGCGACTGGGCGACAATCCGGCAGCCATCTTTGGCAGGCCGAGGACAGCAAACCCGATGAGCATTTACTGTGTGGGCGATATACAGGGCTGCGGCGACGCATTGGAGCGGCTGCTGTCGCACATCGGCTTTTCGCCCAGCCGCGATACCGTGTACTTGCTGGGTGACCTGGTCAATCGTGGCCCCGGTTCGGCCGCCGTGCTGCGCCGCTGCAGGGCGCTGGAAGGCAGCATGCTGGCGGTGCTGGGCAACCACGATCTGCACCTGCTGGCCGTGGCCCACGGCGCGCGCGCGCCCTCCAGGCGCGACACGCTGGACGCCATCCTGCAGGCCGATGACCGCGAGGCGCTGCTGCAGTGGCTGCGCCGCCAGCCCCTGGCGCGGCATGTGGCGCATGGCGGCGGCCACTTCCTGGCGCTGCATGCCGGGCTGCTGCCGCAGTGGAGCGTGCAGGACGCGCTCGGCCACGCCGCCGAAGTGGAGCAGGCGCTGCAAAGCGACGCCCTGCCCGCCTTCCTGGCGCAGATGTACGGCAACACGCCGGCGCAGTGGAGCGACGACCTGGCCGGCGCCGACCGCCTGCGCACCATCGTCAACGCCTTCACGCGGCTGCGCTTTTGCACGCCGCAGGGCCGCATGGATTTCGACAGCGCCGAAAGCGCCAGCCAGGCCCCACCGGGCCTGTTGCCGTGGTTCGACGCGCCGGGACGGCGCAGCGCAGGCACGCTGATTGCCTTCGGCCACTGGTCCACCCTGGGCCGGCTGGAGCGACCCGACCTGCTGGGGCTGGACACGGGCTGCGTCTGGGGCGGCTGCCTCACCGCCGTGCGCCTGGGCGCCACGCTGGCCGAGCGCGAGTTCTTCGAGGTGCGCTGCCCGCAGGCGCAGGCGCCGGGGCGCTAGCAAAAAAATAGCTGCTGGCGCTTGCCCCGCCTCGCTTTCAGATACAAAAGTACCTGAAAGCGGCTTGGGACAAGCGCCAGCAGCTATGCTTTTTGATGTAGGGCTTAAGCGGCGGGTTGCAACCGCGCCGTCATGCCGGGCGACGTCCAGCGGGCGCCGTCCGCACTGGCCACCAGCAGCTCCACGCCCGGGTGGCGTGCAGACCACGTGGCCGCCTTGGCAGGGCCCTGCACCATGAGTGCCGTGCCCCAGCCGTTGACCTCGTCCACCTCGCGCGCCAGCAGCGCCACGCCATGCACACCGCGCGTGGGCCAGCCGGTGTGCGGGTCCAGCACATGGTGCAGGCGCCGGCCCTGGTGCATGAAGCCGCGCTCGTAGTCGCCCGAAGACGCCACGACAGCCCGGCCCTGCAGTGCCAGCACGCCCAGCAGCTGCTGGGGCGCGGCCGGGTCGCGCACGCCCACGCGCCAGGGTTGGCCGTGGTTGCTGCCGGCCACCAGCACGTCGCCGCCGCCGTTGACCAGCGCGTCAGGCATGCCTTCGCGGGCCAGCGTTTGCAGGCCGGCTTGCAGGATGGGCAGCTTGGCCACGCCGCCCAGGTCCAGGCGCATGCCGGGGCGCGGCAGGTAGGCCGTGCCGGCGCGCTCGTCGAGCACCAGGGCGCGGCCGTCCACCAGGCGCAAGGCGCGGGCGATCTCGCCTGGGGCGGGCACCGCCTGGGCACTGCCGCCAAACTGCCACCCGTCCAGCGCGCCGACCGTGGGGTCGAAAGCGCCGGCGCTGCCCGAATGCAGGCGCTGCGCAGCGCGCAGCACGGCCAGCACCTCGGGCGCCACCGCCACAGGCTGGCGGCCGGCGGCCGCGGCGATGCGGGCCACGTCGCTGTCCGTGCGGTAGCGGCTCATCAGCGCCTCCAGGCGCTGCATCTCGGAGAAGGCGCGCTCGATAGCCTGGTCTGCCCGTTGCTGCCCCATGGCGGCGGACAGCGGCACGGCGATGTCCACGCGCGTGCCCATCAGTTCGCGGCTTTGCCGCGCCAGCGGCGGTGCGCCGGCCGCAGCCGGCGCGGCCGCGCCGGCCAGATGGGGCAGCCCGGCCAGCAGCGGCAGCGCCAGCGCAAAGCGGCGCCGCGACCACTGGCCGCGCGGGGACGGCGTGCAGGGCAGATCAGCCTTCATGGTGCGCGCTCCCCTCCTGATCAGCTGGACTGGCTGACCATGTAGTCCACGGCGGACTTGACCTCGTCGTCAGACAAGGAAGCGGCGCCGCCCTTGGGAGGCATCATGCCCTTGCTGCCCGTGAAGCCTTCGATGGCGTGCTTGTACAGCGTGTCCTTGCCCTGGGCGATGCGGGGGCCCCAGTCGTCCTTGTCGCCTGGCTTGGGCGCGCCGGCCACACCGGCGGAGTGGCACAGGGCGCAGGTCTTGTTGAACACGCTCTTGCCAGCGTCCAGGCTGGCCACCGGGGCGGTGTCGCCAGCGGCGGAGGCATCTGCGCTCGGGGCGGCCGCAGCTGCTGGCTCGGCAGCAGGCGCAGGCGTCGGCGTAGGTTCGGGAGCCGCGACGGGAGCCGGCGCAGGGGCCTCGCTGACCGGAGCGGGTGCCGTGGGCGCAGGGGTGTCGTTCTTGCCGCAGGCGGAAAGCAGCAGGACCGAGCAGGCCAGAGCCATCGCGAGGGTTGTCTTCTTGTACATGAAAGCCTTTCTTTCTATCAGGGTTGCAAACCGATGACATGCCGCAGCCAGGCCGTGGCAGCCGGGCTCCGATCATGCGCCTTGCATGCGGATGCAGTGTGGGAGTTTTTCTAATATTTTTATTGATTCACATCAATTCAAAAAGAAACATTAGAGGTGAACATTTGCCCCAGCCCGTCCGGCGGCCTTTGCACCGCTTCTTCCCCTGCCGCGCCGCGCGAATTTCAGTTTTCTTCTTTATTTCCCTGCCAATCCCCGAGAGGACTCCATGAGCCACAAGACAGAGAATTCGACCAAGGAAGCCGCCGGCCTGGGCCGTCGCCGCTTCCTCAACTCGGCCGCGCTGGCCGGCCTGACGGTGGGCGTAGCCGCCTGCAACGACAAGCCCGCCGCAGCGCCTGCCGCCAGCGGCGCGGCCGCTCCCGCCCCGGCACCGGCTGCGGCAGCCAGCGCCGCTGGCGCCAACATCCACCTCAAGCCGGGCGAACTGGACACCTACTACGGCATCTGGAGCGGCGGCCACACGGGCGACATGCGCATCCTGGGCCTGCCCTCGGGCCGGGAGATCCACCGCGTCCCGTGCTTCGTGCCGGACGCGCTGGTGGGCTGGGGCATCACCAACGAATCCAAGGCCGTCATGGGCACCAAGGCCGACGGCAGCCTGAAGTACACGGTGGCCGACACGCACCACACGCACGCCTCCTACAAGGACGGCAACTACGACGGCCGCTACGCCTGGATCAACGACAAGATCAACAGCCGCATCGCCCGTGTCCGCCTGGACTATTTCGTCTGCGACAAGATCACCGAGCTGCCCAACGTGCAGGGCTTCCACGGCATCTTCCCGGACAAGGCCGACCCGGTGGATCCGGCCATCAACTACACCACGCGCGTGTTCTGCGGCGGCGAGTTCGCCATTCCGCTGCCCAACAACGGCCAGGACATCAACAACCCCGAGAAGTACCGCTCGATGTTCACCTGCGTGGACGCCGAGAGCATGGAAGTGCGCTGGCAGGTGCTGATCGACGGCAACTGCGACCTGACGGCCACGTCGTATGACGGCAAGCTGGCAGCCACCAACCAGTACAACGTCGAGAATGGCATCCACTACGAGGACATGATGTCCGCCGAGCGCGATGCCTGCCTGTTCTTCAACATCGCCCGCATCGAAGAGGCCGTCAAGGCCGGCAAGTTCAAGACCATCGGCTCCTCCAAGGTGCCCGTGGTGGACGGCACGCGCGAGTCCAACGCCGATCCCAAGACCGCGCTGACCGCCTATGTGAGCGTGCCCAAGAACCCCCACGGCGTGAACGCTTCGCCCGACGCCAAGTACTTCATCTGCGCCGGCAAGCTCTCGCCCACCGCCACGGTGATCGAGCTGGCCAAGGTGCTGGACTGGTTCGACGGCAAGATGGAAAAGCTCGACGACGCCATCGTCGCCGAGGTGGAGATCGGCCTGGGCCCGCTGCACACCGCCTTCGACGGCCGCGGCAACGCCTACACCACGCTGTTCCTGGACAGCCAGGTGGTCAAGTGGAACGTGGACGCCGCCATCAAGTTCCACGCCGGCGACAAGAACGCCAAGTACGTGGTGGACCGCCTGGATGTGCACTACCAGCCCGGCCACATCAACGCCTCGCAGTCCGAGACGCGCGCCGCCGACGGCAAGTTCCTGGCGGTGGGCTGCAAGTTCTCCAAGGACCGCTTCCTGCCCGTGGGCCCGCTGCACCCCGAGAACGAGCAAATCATCGACATCTCCGGCGAGAAGATGGTGCTGCTGGCCGACCACCCGGTGCGCGGCGAGCCGCACGACTTCATCATCTTCAAGCGCGATCTGCTCAAGCCCAAGCAGGTGTACTCGCACGACGACTTCCCGCTGGCCATCACGGACCCCAAGGAGTCGGGCGTGACGCGCAACGGCAAGAAGGTCACGGTGAAGATCACCTCGCAGGCGCCGGCCTTCAGCCTGCGCGAGTTCACGCTGAAGAAGGGCGACGAAGTCACGCTGATCCTCACCAACCTGGACAAGATCGAGGACCTGACGCACGGCTTCGCCATCCCGAACTACAACGTCAACTTCATCGTCAATCCGCTGGAGACCAAGTCGGTGACCTTCATCGCCGACAAGCCCGGCGTGTTCTGGTGCTACTGCACGCACTTCTGCCACGCGCTGCACCTGGAGATGCGTACGCGGATGATCGTGGAGCCTTGACATTCGGTACATCCCCCTGAGGCGCTGACACGCCTTCCCCCTTCTCTGGCGCGCTGCGGTTGGGAAGGGGGACGACACCAGCGCTGCGGGGCGGCCCTGGCGCGGTGTCTGCTGGCCTGGGGCGCGCCAGTTGCGAGTGTGGCGCCCTGATCGTTTCGTGATTTATAGCCAAATTGGCTTCTAACGCTGACCAGTAAAGCGCTGGCAGCTATCAAATAAGTAGCACCATGTCTGCCCACGGTTTCCGGTTCGCCGCTTTTCTCCTGACCTTGATGCTGTCCCTGCTGGCGCCGCGCGTCCACGCGGGCGCGTACGAGGCGGAACTGCCGGCCAATCTGGCCACTGCGCCGGACATGTGCGCCCTGCTACCCTGCGCCGAGGTGTTCCCCAAGGCGGGGCATTTCTCCGCGCGCAAGGGCCAGCCGCCCTATGTGGAGGCCTATGACGCCCCCGGCGGCACGCTGCTGGGCTACGTCATGCTGTCCACCGACATCACCGACACGCCGGCGTACTCCGGCAAGCCGGTGGTCACCCTGATCGGGATGGACAAGGAAGGGCATTTCGTCGGCATCAAGGTGCTCAAGCACTCCGAGCCCATCTTGCTGCTGGGCATCCCCGAGTCGGCGCTCATCAACTTCAACAACCAGTACGTGGGCAAGTCGGTCGCCGACACCATCGAGGTCGGCCCCTCGCGCCCGGACGAGAACGTGATCGGCGTGGACGCCATCTCCGGCGCCACCGTCACCGTCGTGGCGCAAAACCAGGTGGTGATGGCCTCGGGCGCTGCCGTGGCGCGCCAGACCGGCATCATCGCCCCCACGGTGCGCGAGCCGGCACGCTTTGCCGCCAGCGGCCAGTCCTACGACTGGGCCCAGCTGGTGCAGATGGGCGCCGTGCAGCGCCTGCTGGTCAAGCCCGAGCAGGTAGGCCTGCCGCGCGGGCCCGAGCCCTTCATCGAACTGTGGTTCGGCGACCTGAACCATCCCGACGTCGGCCAGAGCCTGCTGGGCAAGAACGGCTACGAGCGTCTGCACTCCGGCCTGAAGGAAGGCGAGAGCGCGCTGTTCGTCATCAAGACGGCCGGGGCCGAGTCCTTCAAGGGCTCGGGTTTCGTGCGCGGCGGCATCTTCGACCGGGTGCAGGTCAAGCAGGGGGCGGACTCGTTCACCTTCCGCGACCTGGACTCGCTCAACCTCTACGGGCTGGACGCAGCCGGCGCGCCGCGCTACACCGAATCGAGCATCTTCATCATCCGCTCGTCCTCGTTCTCGGCCGCCTACCCCTGGAAGTTCGCCTTCCTGGGCAACCGGGTGGACCGCGCCACCGGCCACCGCAGCTTCGCGGTGTTCGAGTCCAAGTACTGGCTGCCCGCCGCCCTGCTGGACGGCGGCCGCCCGAAGGTGGAGGAGCCCGCCGCGCCCTGGGAGCGCATCTGGAAGTCGCAGGCCCTGCCGATCGGCCTGTTCGCCCTGCTGCTGGTGGCCGTCACGGTGGTCTATGCCCTGCGCGAGCGCCTCACGCGCCTGTCCACGCACAAGAACAAGTGGCCGGTCAACGGCTTCAAGTACGCCTTCTGGGCCATCAGCATCTTCTGGATCGGCTTTGGATATATGGCCCAGCCGTCCATCACGCAGGTGTTGACCTGGTTCCACTCCCTCTTGTTCCAGTGGACGTGGTCGCTGTTCCTGTCCGATCCGTTCATCTTCCTGTTCTGGATCTTCATCATCGTCACGGTGTTCCTGTTCGGACGCGGGCTGTTCTGCGGCTGGATGTGCCCGTTCGGCTCGCTTCAGGAGGGCATCTACAAGATCTCCCGCGCCATCGGCCTGGGGCGCTTCCAGACCAAGCTGCCGCAGAAGTGGCACGACCGGCTGAAATGGGTGAAGTACGCGGTGTTCTTCGTCCTGCTCACGGTGTCGATGTTCTCCATGGGCCTGGCCGAGAAGCTGGCCGAGGTCGAGCCGTTCAAGACCACCTTCCTGGTCGGCGTGATGAACCGCGCCTGGCCCTACGGCCTGTTCGTGGCCGCCATCCTGGGCGTGTCCATCTTCATCGAGCGGCCGTACTGCAAGTACATCTGCCCGCTGGGCGCCTCGCTGGCCATGCCCAGCACGTTCCGCTGGTTTGGCCTCAAGCGCAAGCAGGACTGCAACAGCTGCAAGGCCTGCGCCGTGGGCTGCGGCGCCCAGGCCATCGACACGGATGGCCGCATCGACCACCGCGAGTGCCTGCACTGCCTGGACTGCATGATCCTGTACACCGACACCAAAGGCTGCCCGCCCCTGGCCAAGGAGCGCAAGCGCCGCGAAAAGGACGGCCTGGAGATCACGCCCATCGGCAAGAACGGCTACTTCATCCCCATCCACCCGGCCAAGGTCGAGGACCAGATCCTGCCCAAGGCCAAGGGCGGCGTGGACCCGCGCATGCCCACCGACCCCACCTTGCCGGCGCACAAGCGCGGCGTGGGCTTCGTGCGCTGGCTGGCACTGGAGCTGCGCGACCACCTGTGGCCCTGGAGCGCGGAGGGCTGGCGCAGCCAGCGCGCGCTGCAGATCGCCGGGCTGTCGCTGGCCGTGGCGGCCACCGTCGCCTGGGTCATGACGGCCATGGGGCACCTGTCCTCGGGCGCCATCATCGGCTGGTGGTTCGGCTGGAGCGTCTATGAGGTGCTGATCCGCCTGTCGGGCCGCCGCTACGTCAAGGACGGCCCGTGGTGGCGCGACAATTACCGCGTCTCCGGCATCTTCGACATGATCAGCTACGTGGGCTTCAAGAACCTGATGATTGGCGCGGCGCTGTTCCTGGTGCTGCAGGCGCTGGGCCTGTTCATTCCATGAAGGGCGCGATCACGCATTTAGGCGTGGCCCTGGCACTGTGGATCGCCGGGGCCGTGCAAGCCGCCACCGTCGCGGTGTCCCCGGGGGGTGACCTGGCCGCCGCCGTGCAGGCCGCCCAGCCTGGCGACACGGTGGAGGTGGCGCGCGGCCACTACCGCGCCAACCTGCTGATCGACAAGCCGCTCACCCTGCGCGGCGTGGGCCGCCCCACCATCAGCGGCGGCAACCAGGGCGACACCATCCGCGTGACGGCGCCGGACGTGGTCATCGAAGGCCTGATCGTGCGCGACTCGGGTGACAGCCTGAAAGACCAGAACGCCGGCATCTACCTCTACCCCGGCGCGCACCGGGCGGTGGTGCGCCGCTGCGACCTGGCCTACAACCTGTTCGGGCTGTGGATCGAGAAAGCCGACGACGTGCTCATCGAGCACAACAACATCACCGGCAAGCGCGAATACGCCTCGCCCCAGCGCGGCAACGGCGTGCAGCTGTACAACACCAAGCGCGCCAAGATTTTGAACAACGAGATCAGCTTCGTGCGCGACGCGTTGTACGTGGACGTCTCGCACAACGCGCTGTTCAAGGGCAACAAGCTGCACCACAGCCGCTACGGCACGCACTACATGAACTCCTACTACAACCTGTGGGAGGACAACGACACGTACTACAACCGCGGCGGCCTGGCCCTGATGGAGGTGCGCCACCAGGAGGTTCGCAACAACCGCGCCTGGGGCAATTCCGACCACGGGATCATGCTGCGCACGCTGCAGGACTCGGTGATCGAGAACAACGTCGTGGCCGGCAACAGCCGGGGCTTTTTCATCTACGACGTGGAATACATCAAGCTCAATGGCAACCTGATCGTGGACAACACCGTGGGCGTGCATCTGTCGGCGGGCTCCAAGAACAACGAGGTCGAAGGCAACGACGTCATCGGCAACCGTGAGCAGGTGCGCTACGTGGGCGCACGCGACGAGACCTGGGGCGCCAGGAGCGGCAACCACTGGAGCAACTATCTTGGCTGGGACCGCGATGGCGACGGTCTGGGCGATGTGCCCTACGAGGCCAACGACATGGTGGACCGCCTGACCTGGCGCCACCCCAGTGTGAAGCTGCTGCTGGCCAGCCCTGCGGTGCAGGCGCTGCGTCTGGTGGGCCGGCAATTTCCCATTTTGCGGGCCCCCTCGGTGGTGGACCCTCACCCGCGCATGCGGCCCGCCCACAACGACTGGAGCCAATGGCGTGGCAAGCACTTTCCCGGCCAATGAACCCCTGGCCATCCACCTGCGCGGCGTCAGCAAGCACTGGGGCGCGCTGCACGCCGTGGACGGCGTGGATCTCGACGTCCCCGCGGGTGAGATCTTCGGCCTGATCGGCCACAACGGCGCGGGCAAGAGCACCCTGTTCAAGATGATGCTGGGCCTGCTGGCGCCCACGGCCGGCGACATCCGCGTGGCCGGCGCCTCCATCACCGGGCGGGGCGCGCGCGCCGCGCGCCGCCAGCTGGGCTATCTGCCCGAGAACGTGGTGCTGTACGACAACCTGGATGGGCTGGAGACGCTGCGCTTCTTCGCCCGCCTGAAGGGCGCGCCGCTGGTCCAGTGCCCGCAGATGCTGGAACGCGTGGGCCTGGCCCACGCCGGCAAGCGCCCGGTGCGCGAATACTCCAAGGGCATGCGCCAGCGCCTGGGCTTCGCGCAGGCGCTGCTGGGCAGCCCGCGCGTGCTGTTCCTGGACGAGCCGACCAACGGCCTGGACCCGCAGGCCATCCGCGACTTCTACGCCACGCTGCGCGAGCTGCAGTCGGGCGGCGTCACCGTCATCATCACCTCGCACATCCTGGCCGAGCTGCAGGAGCGCGTGGACCGCCTGGCCATCCTGGCTGCCGGCCGCCTGCAGGCCGTGGGCAGCGTGCAGGAGCTGCGCGAGCGCACGCAGATGCCGCTGACCGTGGAGCTGGAAATCGCCGAAGGCGACCGCGCCGGCGCGGTCGCCGCGCTGGCGCAGGCCACGGGCGTGCAGTCCGAGCCCACCGACACCGGCCTGCGCCTGCAGTGCGCGCGCGAACACAAGATGGCGGTGCTGGCCGCTGTGAGCGCCCTGGGCGCACGCGTGCACGACATGAAACTCATCGAACCTTCGCTGGAAGACGTGTTCTTCGGCTTCTCTGCGTAACACAAGCCATGGAACTGTCCCAGATCTTCACCATCGCCGCCAAGGAGTTTCGCGACCGCATGCGCAACCGCTGGGTGCTCGCCGTCGCCCTGGTGTTCACTGCGTTCTCGCTGGTCATCGCCTACTTCGGCGGCGCGCAGCAGGGCCAGGTGGGCTTTCGCTCCATCGAGTTCACCATCGCCAGCCTGGTCAGCCTGGTCATCTATCTGATCCCGCTGATTGCCCTGCTGCTGGGCTTTGACGCCATCGTCGGCGAGCGCGAGCGCGGCTCGCTGGATCTGCTGCTGTCGCTGCCCATCACCCGGCTGGAGCTGCTGCTGGGCAAATACCTGGGCCTGGCGCTGGCGCTCACGCTGTCCACGCTGGCCGGCTTCGGCTCGGTCGCCGTGCTGCTGTGGCGGCACATGAGCGCCAATGCGCTGTACCACTACGCGGGTTTCATCGTCTCCTCAGTGCTGCTGGGGCTGGCGTTTTTGAGCATTGCCGTGCTGCTGTCGGTGCTGGCGCGCGAGCGCACGCGCGCTTCCGGCCTGGCCATCGCCACCTGGTTTTTCTTCGTGCTGGTGTTCGACCTGCTGGTGCTGGGCCTGCTGGTCACCACCGGCGGGCAGTTCGCCGGCGACGCCTTTGCCTGGCTGCTGCTGCTCAACCCCGCGGACGTGTTTCGCATCCTGAACGTGTTCTCGCTGGAGGACGTGCGCACCCTGTATGGCCTGGCCAGCGTGGTGCCGGCGTCGCTGGGCAACCCGCTCACCATGGGCGGCGTGATGCTCGCCTGGATCGCGCTCCCGCTTGCCCTGGCCCACTGGAGATTCAAGCCATGAACTGCCTTTGCATGACCCGCCGCCGCGCCCTGGGCCTCGCAGCCCTCGCCGCTCTGTCCGCCACCGGGCTGCTCGCCGCCTGCGGCGACAAGGACCAGCAGCAGGCCCAGCTGGCGCCCGTCGAGATCGACCGCGGCACCTCCTGCGAGCTCGACGGCATGCTGCTGGCCGACTACCCCGGCCCCAAGGCACAGGTCGTCTTTGCCGGCCAGGACAAGCCGTCCTTCTTCTGCGACACGGTGGAGTTCTTCAACACCATGCTGGCCGGCGAGCAGGTGCGCGCCGTGCGCGCCGCCTGGGTGCAGGACATGGGCCAGGCGAAGTGGGAGGAACCCCAGGGCCACTGGATCGACGCCAAGGGCGCCTTCTACGTGCTGGGCAGCAAGCGCCACGGCTCCATGGGCCCGACGATCGCCAGCTTTGCCCAGGAGGCCGACGCCACCAAGTTCGCCGGCGAGTACGGCGGCAAGGTCCTGCGCTACGCCGACGTGAAGCCGGACATGGTGGACCTGAGCGGCGGCGCGCTGCACGACACGCGCATGTGAGCCCCGCAGAACGCGCATGCCCGCCCACGACGCACCCACTGCCCTCGCCAGCCGCCGCACCTGGCTGACGGCAGCGTTCGTGGGCACGGCGGGTGCCGTAGGCGCACTGGGCTGGCGCCAGTGGCAGGCGCTGGCGCCCGCCACCAGCGCGGCCATCCTGCCGGGCGACGATGTCTGCCTGGTCGCCCCAGCTACCCCGTACGACGTGGCCAGCGGGCTGCCCCTGGCGGCGGCCCGGCCGGTGCCGGCAAGCGCGCGTTGCCCCGTCTGCGGCATGTTCCCCGGCCGGGCGCTCGATTGGGCGGCCCAGCTCATCTTCGAGAGCGGCGACGCGCACTTCTTCGACTCGCCCCTGTCGCTGTTCATGTACTTGCAGCACCCCGAGCGCTACAGCCCTGGCCGCGCGCCGCAGGCCGTTGCCGCGCAGTACGTCACCGACGCCAGCGCCGGCCCCGGCGCCTGGCTGGATGCGCGCAGCGCCTGGTATGTGCACGGCTCCAGCGCCCGTGGCCCCATGCGGGCCGGCAACCTGCCGGCCCTTGCCACGCGCGCCGCGGCCCAGGCCTTTGCCCAGCGGCGCGGCGGCCGCGTGCTGGCCTATGGCGAGGTGGACCGGCCCGTCATCGCCTCGCTGGCCGGCAGCGGCGGCCACGGGGCGCACTGAAGGCGCC
Organism: Pulveribacter suum; assembly: GCF_003013695.1. GTDB lineage: Bacteria > Pseudomonadota > Gammaproteobacteria > Burkholderiales > Burkholderiaceae_C > Melaminivora > Melaminivora suum. The sequence continues at coordinate 2,669,709 of NZ_CP027792.1, forward strand.
TGCCGTCCTGCTATTGAAAAAATAGCTGCCAGCGCTTGACTGGCGGGCGCTGCAGCCCTTTTTCATTCAAATACCGTCGCCCTGCAGCGATTGCGCCAGGCGACGCAAGAAGTGCTCGCAAGCCTGCAGCTGCGCCAGCTCCACGTACTCGTCGGGTTTGTGCGCCTGTTCGATGGAGCCCGGCCCACAAACCACCGTCGGGATGCCCGCCTGCTGGAACAGTCCGCCTTCGGTGCCGTACGCCACCTTGCGCGTGGCCGGGTCGGCCGCCAGAGCGCGCACCAGCTGGGTGATGGCGGCGTCCTCCGCCGCCTCCAGCGCCGGCGCGGCGGCCACCGGTTCGATGTCGATGCGCGCGCCCTCGTGCTCACGGCGCATGCGCGGCAGCAGCTGCTCGCGCACGTAGCGGTCGATCTGCGCCTGGATGCGCTGCGGCGACATGCCGGGCAGGTTGCGAAATTCGTAGCTGAACTCGCACAGATCAGGGATCGTGTTGACGGCGATGCCGCCGCGGATCTCGTTGGTGGTGAGCGTGGTGAAGGGCACGTCGAAGCATTCGTCGTACGGCCCGTTCGCCGCACAGGCCTCGGCCAGGTCGCGGATGTGGCAGATCAGCCGCGCCGCGTGCTCGATGGCATTGCTGCCGCGCGGCGTGAGCGACGAATGCGCCGCCCGCCCGTGCACCCGGCAGCGGTACACGTTGATGCCCTTGTGCGCCACCACCACCTGCATGGAGGTGGGCTCGCCCACTACGCAGCCGTCAAAGCGCGCGCCGCGGCGCACCAGCGCGTCGATCATGACGGGCGCGCCCATGCAGCCCACTTCCTCGTCGTATGACAGTGCCAGGTGCAGCGGCTGGCGCCGCGGCAGTGCCAGAAGCTCCGGCACCAGGGCCAGCGCCACGGCGATGAAGCCCTTCATGTCGCAACTGCCACGCCCATATAGGCGGTCGCCGCGCTGCGTCAGGGTGAACGGGTCGCTGCTCCAGGGCTGGCCGTCCACCGGCACCACGTCGGTGTGGCCGGAGAGCACCACGCCGCCCTGCATGCCGCCATCCTGGGCCGGCAATGTGGCAAACAGGTTGGCCTTGGCGCCATCAGGCGAGTGAAAGAGTTCGGCCTGCACGCCCAGGCCATCCAGGGCGCCCTGCACGTGGTGGATGAGCGCCAGGTTGGAGTTACGGCTGGTGGTGTCGAACGCCACCAGGGCCTGCAGCCATTGGAGAGAGTTGTGCCAGGTCATGCGCGCATCATGCCTGGGTGCTGGCATCGGCGCCGGCCAGCCCGACAGCTATCAAAAAAAGAGCTGCCAGCGCTTGCTTAGCAAGGGCTGGCAGCCTTTTTGATGGCAAATACCGGGCGGCTTACTGCGGCTCGGGCGCCGGCGCCTTGAACAGCGCCGCCACCTTGCGCCGTGGCTTGATGTTGGCCGAGATGCCGCTGCGCCCCGGCGCGGTACGGGCCGTGGCCTCCCAGCTGGCGGGCGCCTCGGCGGCGGCGCTGCTGGCCTCGTAGGGCCTGTCGAAGAAAGGGTCGCGCGACGCACTGGGCATGCGGTGACCGCCACCGCTGCGCGGGCTGCGGTGCGACGCCGACGGGGCTGCCGGTGCGCCAGCGCTGGAGGCATTGCGCGCCTCGCGTCCCTCGCCATCGCCCCAGGCGCGGCGCCCGTCATTGATGCGGCCGCGGGGGCGGTCGCCCTCCAGCTCGATGGGCTCCAGCTCGATCTTCTTCTTGATCAGCTTCTCGATGTCGGCCACCAGGCGCGTGTCGCTGCCGCCCACCAGCGTGACGGCCAGCCCGGAGGCGCCGGCACGGCCGGTGCGGCCGATGCGGTGCACGTAGTCCTCGGCATTGAAGGGCACGTCGAAGTTGAAGACCGCCGGCACGTCCTTGATGTCCAGCCCGCGGGCGGCCACGTCGGTGCAAACCAGCAGATCCACCTCGCCGGCCTTGAAAGCCTCCAAAGCCTTCAGGCGCTCGTCCTGGCTCTTGTCGCCGTGCAGGGCGGCGGTCTTCAGGCCATCGCGCTCCAGCGTGCGCGCCAGGCGGGCGCAACCCAACTTGCTGTTGACGAAGATGAAGGCCTGGCGCAGCTCGCGGTCCTTCAAGATCTTGCGGATGGCATGGCGCTTGTTGTCGCCGTCGGCGCTGAAAAAGCGCTGCTCGACGGTGGAGGCGGTCTCGTTGGGCCGGGCGACCTCGATCGTGATCGGGTCCTGCAGGTAGCTGCCGGCCAGGCGCTTGATCTCGGGCGAGAAGGTGGCCGAGAACAGCAGCGTGGTGCGCTGCTTGGGCAGGTACGACAGGATGCGCTGCAGGTCGGGCAAAAAGCCGATATCCAGCATGCGGTCGGCCTCGTCCAGCACCACGTACTCGACCTGGTTCAGGACCGCGTTCTTGGCCTCGATGTGGTCCAGCAGCCGCCCGGGCGTGGCTACCAGCACCTCAACGCCCTTCTTCAGCTCGAGCGTCTGAGGCTTCATGTCCATGCCGCCGAACACCACGGTGCTGCGCAGCTTGGTGTACTTAGCGTACAGGGCGATCTGCTGCGCGACTTGGTCTGCCAACTCGCGCGTGGGCAGCAGCACCAGCGCGCGCACCGGGTGGCGTGCGGGCGAGGCCGAGGCGTTTTCGTGCTTGAGCAGGCGCTCGAGCAGCGGCAGCGAGAAGGCCGCCGTCTTGCCGGTACCCGTCTGGGCCGCGCCCATCACGTCCTTGCCGGTCAGCACGACGGGAATGGCCTGCGCCTGGATGGGCGTCATGTTCTCGTAGCCCATCTCGGCTACGGCGCGCTTCAAGGGTTCAGCCAGCGCGAGGGTGGAATAAGCTTGTGTCATCAACCCGCTATTGTCGCACTGCAGCAAAAAACAGCCAGCCTCAAAGGCTGGATGTGTTAAAGGTGTCGCAAGATTGCACGCTGCCGCTCTTGTAGCCCTGGGTGAACCAGCGCACCCGCTGCGCGCTTGATCCGTGCGTGAAAGCGTCCGGACGCACGGCGCCGGTCTGCTTGCGCTGCAGCGTATCGTCGCCGATCTGCTGCGCGGCGTTGATGGCCGACTCGATGTCGCTCTGGTCCAGCCAGTTGCGCGCCTGTTGCGAGTGATAGGCCCACAGGCCGGCATAGCAGTCGGCCTGCAGCTCCAGCCGCACGGACAGGGCGTTCTGTTCGCGCTGGCTCACCCGGCCGCGCCGGCTGTCCACCTGGCCTGTCGTGCCCAGCAGCGTCTGCACATGGTGCCCGACCTCGTGCGCAACGACGTAGGCCTGGGCAAACTCGCCCGGAGCGCCCAGCTGGCGGCTCATGGTGTCGAAAAAATCCATGTCCAGATAGACCTTGCGGTCGCCGGGACAGTAGAACGGGCCCATGGCGCTTTGCCCCGTGCCGCAGGCGGTGGGCGTGGCGCCGCGAAACAGCACCAGCTTCGGGGCCTGGTACTGCGCTCCGCCCTGCTGAAAGAGCTGGCCCCACACATCCTCTGTCGAGGCCAGCACGGTGGACACGAACGCCGCCTGCCGGTCACCTTCGGGGGGGCGCTGCGCCGGGCCCTGCTGTTGTGTCTGCGGCGCGCCGCCGCCCGACAGCACGCCGATGGTGGTCAGGGGATTGATGCCGAACACGCCCCAGCCGATGAGCGCCACCACCACCGTGCCGATGCCGATGCTGCGCCCGCCGATGAAGCCTCCGCCACCGCCTCCACTGCGGCGGTCCTCGACGTTGTCGGACTCGCGGTTACCTTCCCATCTCATGCTGGTGCTCTGGTGAGTGGCGCGTGCTGCGCGGGGCTGTGCATATTACGCTCGGCCGGCTTCAATTGCCGGCCAACAGCAGCGGCTGGGCGGCAACTGCTGCCGTGCGCTGCACGGGCGGCTGCAGCGTCACTGCGACGTAGTTGGAGGCCTGCGCCTCGGCGCTGCGGGCATGGCGCTCCAGCACCACGTCCAGGGTCAGCAGCTGCAATGCGATCAGCGCAAGGCCGGCCACAACGGCCCAGCGCGATGGGCCGGAAGAAGACGCTTGCAGGGAGGAATCGTTGTCCATCAGGGGCTCCAGCAGAGGATGCAAAAAACTGCAGCCGATGCTAGGCAGCCCGCCCGCCGCCGCCACGCGCCGCCCGCGCAAAGCCGCGTAGGACGGCTGCCGGTGGCATTGCAAGCAGGCGCGGGGCGCGCGTCAGGCCCGGGGCAGCGTCACACCGCTCTGGCCCTGGTACTTGCCGTTGCGGTCCTTGTAGCTGACCTCGCACTCCTCGTCGCCCTGGAAGAACAGCACCTGCGCGCAGCCTTCGCCAGCGTAGATCTTGGCCGGCAGCGGCGTGGTGTTGCTGAATTCCAGCGTCACGTAGCCCTCCCACTCGGGCTCGAACGGCGTGACGTTGACGATGATGCCGCAGCGGGCATAGGTGCTCTTTCCCAGGCAGATGGTGAGCACGTCGCGCGGGATGCGGAAATACTCTACCGTGCGCGCCAGCGCGAAGCTGTTGGGCGGGATGATGCAGTAGTCGCCCTCGAAGTCCACGAAGCTTTTTTCGTCGAAGTTCTTCGGGTCAACCACGGTGCTGTGGATGTTCGTGAACACCTTGAATTCGCGCGCGCAGCGGATGTCGTAGCCATAGCTGCTGGTGCCGTAGCTGATGATCTTGCGCCCGTCCTGCTGGCGGACCTGGCCGGGCTCGAACGGCTCGATCATGCCGTGCTGCTCGGCCATGCGCCGGATCCACTTGTCGCTCTTGATGCTCATGAGGGGGTTCTCTCCTGGCGCGCGATTTTACGCACCCTTCTTGCTACTCAAATAATAGCTGCTCGCGCTTGTGCACCAAGCGCTAGAGGCCGTTTTTATGCAGATTTCAGGCAATCACCGTGCGCTCAATCAGCCGGTCGTCGCCCAGCACGATCATGGCGAACAGCAGCTCGGCCAGGCTTTGTGCGGCCTGGGTGCGCCGCGCCAGCAGCGGCGTGGCAGCCGGGTTCATCACGACGAAGTCGGCCTCGCAACCCGGTTGCAGGTTGCCCACCACGCCTTGCAACCCCAGCGCCTTCGCGGCGCCGGCCGTGTGCTGCCACCACAGCTGCTCGGGCGTGAGCGACACGCCCGGCTTGGCCTGCCCCTCGCGGCCCACATAGTAGGCGGCCAGCATGGTGCGAAACGGGCTGAAGGACGTACCCCCGCCCACGTCGCTGGCCAGGCCGTAGGCCATGCCGGCGCGGTCGGCCGCGACATAGTCGAAGAAGCCGCTGCCCAGGAACAAGTTGCTGGTCGGGCTGACTGCGGCGGCGGCGCCGGTGTCGCGCATCAGCGCCCGGTCGGCGTCGTCCAGGTGGATGCAATGGGCGTAGATGGCGCGCTCGCGCAGCAGGCCGAAGTCGCCATACACGCCAAGATAGCTGCGCGAGGTGGGGAACAGCTCGCGCGCCCAGCGCACCTCGTCCAGGTTCTCGGCCACGTGCGACTGGATCCAGACATCCGGGTGACGCGCCGCGATCTCGCCAGCGCCAGCCAGCTGCGCGGGCGTGCTGGTGGGGGCGAAACGCGGGGTGATGGCGTAGCCCAGGCGACCCTGCCCATGCCAGCGCCCGATCAGCGCTTCGGTGTCCAGCAGGCTTTGCTCGGTCTGGTCGCGCACGCCGTCGGGCGAGTGGCGGTCCTGCAGCACCTTGCCGGCGATCAGCCGCAGGCGGCGCGCCTGAGCCTCGCGCATCAGCGCGTCCACGCCGCCGGGGTGCGAGGTGGCAAAGGTGAGCGCCGTGGTCACGCCGTTGCGCGCCAGCTCGTCCAAGAAGAAGCAGGCCACCTCTTGCGCGTGGGCCGGGTCGGCAAAGCGCGCCTCGTGCGGGAAGGTGTAGTGCTCCAGCCAGGGCAACAGCCCCTCGGCGGGCGAGCCGATCACGTCGGTTTGGGGAAAGTGGATGTGCAGGTCCACGAAGCCCGGCGCGATGATGCGGCCGGGCCAGTGGGTCACGCCCTGGCCGGCGAACTGGCCGGACAGCACCGCCCAGCTGCCCGCAGCCACGACCCGCTGCACGCCGCGCTCGTCGGCGGCGGTGGCCAGCAGGCCGTCCTGGTCATATAGGGCCGCGCCATCGTCGGCAAAGCGCAGCAGCGCGGATCGGTACAGGTGCGTGGTCATGCGGCGACTGTACGGCGCGCGCGGCGCGCCGGCATGCGCCGGCGCCGATGGCGGCTATATCGCTTTGTCGCGGCTCAAGGCGTGGTGGGCGCGCCGCCCTCGAACCACCGCTTGAACGCGCCGCGCTCCTCGTCGCTCAGGGCGCCGGGGTTGCCGAAGGGCATCTTCTTGAGCTGCACCACCTGCTGGTAGATCTGCTGGGCATGGTCCTTGATGCCCTGGGGCGAATCCAGCCGCACGTTCTTCTGCGCAATGGCCGCGCCGTGGCACAGCACGCATTGCTGGGTGATCAGGGCATTCACCGCGGCAAAGCTGGCGTCGCCCTGCACCGGCGCGCCTGCGGCAGGCGCTGCGCTGGCGACGGCCTGCGGCGCGGGCTTGAGCCAGGCGATGACGCCCAGCAGCACCGCCACGCCCACGGCCGCATAAGGCCAGGGGTGGCGGTTGCGGCCCAGCTTGAAGCCGTGGCGCATGACGAAGAACTGGCGGATGGCGGCGCCGGCGAACATCATCAGGATCAGCACCAGCCAGTTCAGCGCGTGGTTGTAGAGCCAGCCATAGTGGTTGGACAGCATGGCGAACAACACCGGCAGCGTGAAGTAGGTGTTGTGCACGCTGCGCTGCTTGCCGTGCTTGCCGTGGATGGGGTCCACCGGCTGGCCGGCCTTCAGGGCGGCCACCACCTTGCGCTGGCCGGGGATGATCCAGAAGAACACGTTGGCGCTCATGGACGTGGCCAGCATGGCGCCCATCAGCAAGAACGCCGCCTGGCCCGGGAAGATGTGGCAGGCCAGCCAGGCGGCGATGCACACCAGCACCAGCACCAGCGCGCCGACGGTGGCGTCGCCCCGCTCGCGCTGGCCAAACACGCGGCAGATGCCGTCGTACAGCAGCCAAAAGACCACCAGGAAGGCCAGCGCCGCCACCACGGCCATGGACGGCAACATGAGCGGATCGGCCGGGTTAACCAGGTAGATGCCGGCGTTCCACAGGTAGGAGACGGTCAGCAGCGCGAAGCCCGACAGCCACGTGGTGTAGCTCTCCCAGAAGAACCAGTGCAGGTGGCCGGGGAGCTTTGGCGGCGCGACGTTGAACTTGACGGGGTGATAAAAGCCCCCGCCGTGCACGGCCCACAGCTCGCCGTTCACGCCTTGGCGCTTCAGGTCTTCATCGACCGGCGGGGTGAGGCTGCTGTCCAGAAAGACGAAATAAAACGACGACCCGACCCAGGCGATGGCGGTGATGACGTGCAGCCAGCGCAGCAGCAGGTTGGCCCAGTCCAGCAGATAGCTTTCCATAGTGTCCCGATCACGCCGGCGCGTGGGCGCCGGCGCGCAAGCTGCTCACCACTGCGGGCGCTCTGAGCAGGAAAGTCGTGCAGGCCGCGCACCAGGGCTGTGAAACAGCCCGGCACCGCTGCGACCCGGTTTTGTGGACACGAAGTGTATGCAATTTCTGGTGGCCAGCGCACCTGGGATTCACCCGCAGTGTGCGCGCCGCGCAGCCAGCGCCTGCAGCAGCTGCGCCGCCACGGCCACGGCGATGACTTCGGGCTCCTTGCCCGTGATGCCGCTCACGCCGATCGGGCAGGTGACGTGCGCCAGCTCCTGCGGAGTGAAGCCGCGCGCCTCCAGCCGGTGGCGGAAGGTGGCCCACTTGGTGCGGCTGCCGATCAGGCCGATGAAGGGCAGGTCGCCCTGCTGGCGCTGGCGCGCCAGGCACGCCGCGACGATGTCCAGGTCCTCGGCGTGGCTGAAGCTCATGATGAGCACGAAGGACTGTGGGACGAGCATGGGCACGGCCGCGTGCACGGGATCGGAGTGCTCGCACAGGGCGCAGGGCGCGGCCTGCGGGCCGAACACGCCGTCCCGGCTGTCGATCCAGTGCAGGGCAAAGGGCAGCGGCGCGAGGGTGCGCACCAGCGCGTGGCCCACGTGCCCGCCGCCGAACAGCGCCACGGGCTGCAGCGTCGGCGCCAGGCGCTGGCCGAGCGGGGCCGCGTCCAGCGCCGTGATGCACTCCAGGCGCAAGTGCACCACGCCGCCGCAGCACTGGCCCAGGCTGGGCCCCAGCGCCTGGCGCAGCGCGTGCGGCCGCGGCGTGCGGCCTGCCAGGTGCTCATCCAGCAACTGGCGGGCCTGCTGCAAGGCGGCGAACTCCAGGTGGCCGCCGCCGATGGTGCCGATCAGGGGCTGCGCCGGGTCGGCCGGCAGGGCCATCCAGGCGCCGCGCTCGCGTGGCACCGAACCCTGGGTAGACTGCACCGTCACCAGGCAGGCAGGGCCGGCCTCCAGGCCGTGCAGCAGCTGCTGCAGCGCGGTCGTCGTCATCGTCTTCGCCTCCATTCGCAGTACAGCATAGCGATGCCCCTCCCCGATCTCCCTCCTGCCGGCTGGCGCCGCTGGCTGCCTGCCAGCCTGGCCGCCGCCGTGGCGGCGCTTTTCGCTTCCTGCCGCTCGGGCCCACCAGCAGAGCCGCCGGCGGTGGATGCCCCACCGGACAAGCCCGCCGTCATCGGGCCGGTGCCGGCCGCCCAGGGTTCGGCCCGCCTGTCTGCCGCCACCAATGCGCTGTCGTACCGCCGCGACGCGGCCACCCATCTCTACGGCCTGAACGCCGCGCGCATCTTCAAGGGCAGGCTGCCGCCGCTGCTGTATGCCATCGGGGTGCTGCAGGTGGACATTGATGCCGCAGGCCGCGTCACCGCGCTGCGCTGGATGCGCGCGCCGCGCCATGCGCCCGAGGTGATGGCCGAGATCGAGCGCACCGTGCGCGCAGCGGCGCCCTACCCCGCCCCGGCGCGCATGGGCAAAGTGACCTGGACGGACACTTGGCTGTGGGAAAAATCAGGGCGCTTTCAGCTCGATACGCTCACTGAAGGGCAGGACTAGAAGAGGCAACTCCCTGCGGCGCTGCGCGCCTTCCTCCTTCTCTGGCGCGCTGCGCGCTGGGAGGGGGACACCGCCGGTGCTGCGGGGCGGCCCTTGCACGGGGGTCGCTGGTGTGTGGCGCGCCGGTTTCGAGGGGTGCGCCCTGGGCGCGTCCACTGAAACGCAACGCGCGTCTTTGTCGCTCAGGAGCCGCGGTAGGTCGAGTAGCTCCAGGGGCTGACCAGCAGCGGCACGTGGTAATGCTGGTCGGCGTGGGCAATGCCGAAGTCCAGGCTGACGCGGTTCAGGAAGGCGGGGTCGGGCAGCTGCACGCCGCGGGCCTTGAAGTAGGCATCGACGTCGAAGGTCAGGCGGTAGGTGCCGGGGCGCAGGCTGGCGTTGTCGAACAGCGGCGCGTCGCTGCGGCCGTCGTGGTTCAGCGTCAGGCGCCTGATCAGCGTGGCCTGCTCGCCGTCGGTGGCGTACAGCGCCACCGCCATGCCCGCCGCAGGGCAGCCGTGCATGGTGTCCAGGACGTGGGTACTCAGGCCCATGGTGTCTCCTACTAGATGATCAGAACCGGGATGGCTCACAGAAGTGTATACAGTTTTTGTATTCGCTTGTCACACCCCACGGCCGGGTTTACGCTCGCCCGTTCACTACAACCGAAGGAGACTCCCATGAACTTGCGCACCTCTTTGCTGGCCGGCAGCGTCGCCCTGGCGCTGGCCAGCCTGGTGGCCTGCGGCAGCACCCCGCCGTCCGCATCCGGCGCAGCGCCGCAGGCGGCCGTGGTCGCGCCGGCCGCCGCACAGCCGGCCACGCAGACCAGCGCCGCGCAGGCTGCCGCAGCCGCGTATGACTTCGACATGGACGTGTTCCACCCGGTGGTGGCGCAAAACGGCATGGTCGCCAGCGAGCAGGAACTGGCCTCGCGCATCGGCCTGGACATCCTCAAGGCCGGCGGCAACGCGGTGGACGCGGCCGTGGCCATGGGCTTTGCGCTGGCCGTGGCGCTGCCCAACGCCGGCAACTTAGGGGGCGGTGGCTTCATGATGGTGCACGACGCGCGCACCGGCAAAGACATCGCCCTGGACTTCCGCGAGGTGGCGCCGTCGCGTGCCACGCGCGACATGTACCTGGACGCCAAGGGCAACGTGATCGACGGCAAGTCGCTGTACACCCACTACGCCGTGGGCGTGCCGGGCACGGTGGCGGGGCTGGAGCATGCGCTCAAGAAATGGGGCACGCTGCCGCTGTCCCAGGTCGTGGCGCCCGCGGCCGCGCTGGCCGACCGGGGCTACCCGGTCAGCGAGACGCTGGCCAAGATCCTCGACCAGGAAAAGAAGAACATGGGCAAGTGGCCCGCCACCACGGCCGTGTTCTGGAAGAGCGGCGCGCCGCTCAAGCGCGGTGATCTGCTGGTGCAAAAGGACCTGGCGCAGTCGCTGCGCCTGATCGGCCAGCAGGGTGCCAAGGCGTTCTACGAGGGCGCCATTGCGCAAAAGATCGCGGCCGAGATGGCGCCGCACGCCGGCGCGATCACGCTGGATGACTTGAAGAGCTACAAGGTAGTCGAGCGCGAGCCCGTGCGCGGCACGTACCGCGGCTACCAGATCGTGAGCATGCCGCCGCCATCGTCGGGTGGCGCGCACCTGATCCAGATCCTGAACATGATGGAGCGCTGGCCCATGAAGGACTGGGGCGCCAACAGCGCGCGCAGCGTGCACTACATGGCCGAGAGCATGAAGCTGGCCTACGCCGATCGCTCCGAATACCTGGGCGACCCGGATTTCGTGAAGGTGCCGCTCAAGGGCCTGACCTCCAAGCGCTATGCCGAGCAGCTGGCCGCGGGCATCGCGCCCACGCAGGCGAAGGATGCCAAGTCCATCAAGCCGGGCCAGCCGCAGCCGTATGAGAGCGACCAGACCACGCACTTCTCGGTGGTGGACAAGGCCGGCAACGCCGTGGGCGTGACCTATACGCTGAACACCAACTTCGGCAGCGGCATCGTCGCCCGCGGCACCGGCATCATGCTGAACAACGAGATGGACGACTTCTCGGCCAAGCCCGGCGTGGCCAACGCCTACGGCCTGGTGGGCGGCGACGCCAACGCCGTGACCGCCGGCAAGCGCCCGCTGTCGTCCATGATGCCCACCATGGTGCTCAAGGACGGCAAGCCGGTGCTGGTCACTGGCAGCCCGGGTGGCGCGCGCATCATCACCACGGTGCTGCAGACGGTGGTCAACACCATCGACTTCGGCATGAACCCGGCCGAGGCCGCCGCCACGCCGCGCTTTCACCACCAGTGGACGCCCGACGAGCTGCGCATCGAAAAGGGCTTCTCCAACGACACTCTGGCCCTGCTGCGCCAGTGGGGGCACAAGGTGGCTGTGAAGCCCTCGATGGGCCGCACGCAGACCATCCAGCTGCGAGACGGCATGCTGTACGGCGCGTCCGACCCGCGCAACCCGGACGGGCAGACGCTGGGCTACTGAGCGCCCCGCCCACCACGACAAAAGCCGCGCCTGGCCAGCGCGGCTTTTGTCGTTTCCGCCGCGCCCCTTACTGCCCCAGGCTCGCGCAGTCGATCACGAAGCGGTATTTCACGTCGCCCGTGAGCATGCGCTCGTAGGCGTCGTCGATCTGGTCGGCGCGGATCATCTCGATGTCGGCCACGATGGAGCGCTCGGCGCAAAAGTCCAGCATCTCCTGCGTCTCGGCAATGCCGCCGATCAGCGAGCCGGCCAGGCTGCGGCGCTTCATGATCAGGTTGAACACGTTGGGCGAGGGGTGCGGCGTGGCCGGCGCGCCCACCAGCGCCATGGTGCCATCGCGCCTGAGCAGGGCGAGAAAGGCGTCCAGCTCGTGCGGCGCCGCCACGGTGTTCAGGATGAAATCCAGGCTCTGGGCGTGCGCCTTCATCTCCTCGCGGTTGCGCGAGACCACCACTTCGTGCGCGCCCAGCGCCAGGGCCGCGTCGCGCTTGGAGGGCGAGGTGGTGAACGCCACCACCTGTGCGCCCATGGCGCGAGCCAGCTTGATGCCCATGTGCCCCAGCCCGCCGATTCCCACCACGCCCACCTTGTGGCCCGGCCCCACCTTCCAGTGGCGCAGCGGCGAGTACGTGGTGATGCCCGCGCACAGCAGCGGCGCCACGGCGGCCAGCTGCGCCTCGGGGTGGCGCACGCGCAGCACGTAGCGCTGGTGCACCACGATCTGCTGCGAATAGCCGCCCAGCGTGTGCCCCGGCGCATCGGGCGTGGGGCCGTTGTAGGTGCCGACCATGTGGTTGCAGTAGTTTTCCAGCCCGTCCTCGCACTCGGCGCAGTGCCGGCAGCTGTCGACGATGCAGCCCACGCCCACCAGGTCGCCCGGCGCGAAGCCGCTCACCTGCGCACCCACCGCCGTGACGCGGCCGACGATCTCGTGCCCGGGCACGCAGGGGTACAGCGTGCCGGCCCATTCCGCGCGCACCTGGTGCAGGTCGGAGTGGCACACGCCGCAGTAGGCGATGGCGATCTGCACGTCGTGCGCGCCTGGCGCGCGGCGGGTGATGCGCAGCGGCGCGAGCGCCTGGTCGGCGCCCTGGGCGCCATAGGCGTGGGAGGTGGTGGTCATGGCGGGTTCCTTGGTGACAGACCCGGCGCTGCTACCGCTGCAACGCCTTGGGGTTTTAAGCATTTTTCGCCTCCAGCGCTTGCCAGTCAAGCGCCAGCAGCTACAAAATCAGTAGCGCGCGAAAGTCGTTCACATTGGTGCGCGTGGGCCCGGTGACGACCAGGTCACCCAGCGCGTCGAAAAAGCCGTAGGCGTCATTGCGGTCCAGGTGCCCGGGCAGCGACAGGCCGAGCGGCGCGGCGCGCGCCAGCGTGTCGGGCGCGACGCGGGCGCCGGCGTTGTCCTCCACGCCGTCGATGCCGTCGGTGTCGGCCGCCAGTGCCCACACGCCCGGCTGGCCCTGCAGCGCCTGGGCCAGGCCCAGGCAGAACTCGCCCGCCCGCCCGCCGCGGCCGCGCGGCGTGCCGGGCGGCTGGGCGCGCACGGTCACCGTGGTCTCGCCGCCCGACAGGAGGACGCACGGCCGCGCGAAGGGCTCGCCACCCCGCGCCACGGCGCGCGCCAGCGCCGCGTGCACCTTGCCCACCTCGCGCGACTCGCCCTCCATCTCGTCAGACAGCACGTGCGCGGCGATGCCCGCGGCGCGCGCCGCCTCGGCCGCCGCCGCCAGCGATTGCGCGGGCGTGGCGATCAGGCGCACCTCGCTGCGCGCGAGCCGCGCGTCGCCCGGCTTCGGGCTCTCCAGCTCGCCGCGCTGCAGCGCCTGGCGCACGGCGTCGGGGATGTCGATGCGGTGGCGCTCAAGAACCGCCAGCGCCTCGGCGCAGGTGCCGGCGTCGGGCACGGTGGGGCCGCTGGCGATCACCGCCGGGTCGTCGCCCGGCACGTCGCTGATGGCCAGGGTCAACACGCGCGCCGGGGCGCAGGCAGCAGCCAGTCGCCCGCCCTTGATGCACGAGAGGTGCTTGCGCACGCAGTTCATCTCGCCAATGGCGGCGCCGCTGTCCAGCAGGGCGCGGTTGATGTGCTGCTTGTCGGCCAGCGACAGACCGGCGGCCGGCAGCGTGAGCAGCGCCGAGCCGCCGCCCGAGATCAGGCACAGCACCAGGTCGTCCTCGGTCAGCCCTTGGGTCAGCGCCAGCATGCGCTCGGCGGCGGCCAGGCCTGCGGCATCCGGCACGGGATGGGCGGCCTCGACCACCTCGATGCGCTGCGCCAGCCCCGCCGGGCGCGGCGGCACATGGCCGTAGCGCGTGACCACCAAGCCGGACAGGGGCGCGCCGGCCGGCCACAGCGCTTCGAGCGCCTGCGCCATCGCCCCGCCCGCCTTGCCCGCACCCAGCACCAGCGTGCGGCCCTTTGGCGGCGGCGGCAGGTGGGCGTCCAGGGTATGCAGCGGCTGCGCGCGCTGCACGGCGGCGTGGAACAGGTCCAGCAGGAAGGCCTGGGGCTGGGTGAAGGGGTCGTGCAAGGGGGTCATGGCGGCTGGCGCAAGAACGGGTGGAAGGCGCTGCCCGGATTATGGAAGTGCAGCGCGCGCAGACGACCTTTGCATAGTCCACAGAAACTGTATACAAATCTTGTGACCCACCGCTATGATGGCCGCATGGACACCTCCACCACCGGCCAGATCGTCGAGAACCTGACGCGGGCCATCGCCACCCACCGCCTGCTGCCCGGCACCAAACTGGCCGAGCAGAAGCTGGCGGACCATTTCGGCGTCTCGCGCACTCTCGTTCGCCAGGCGCTGTTCCAGCTGTCGCAAAACCGCCTGATCCGCCTGGAGCCGGCGCGCGGCGCCTTCGTGGCCACGCCCTCGGCCGATGAGGCGCAGCAGGTCTTCGCCGTGCGCCGCATGCTGGAGGGCGCCATGGTGCGCGCCTTCATCGCGCAGAGCACGCCGGCGCAGATCCGCGCCTTGAAAAGCCACGTGGCGGCCGAGAAGAAGGTCATGGATGGCGGCGACGTGGGCCAGCGCACCGAGCTGCTGGGCGACTTTCACGTGCGCATGGCCGAGCTGATGGGCAACGACGTGCTGGCCCAGCTGCTGGGCGAGCTGATCTCGCGCTGCGCCCTCATCACGCTGATGTACCAGTCCACCAGCGCCGCCGAGCATTCGCACGAGGAGCACGCCCACATCGTCGACGCCCTGGCCCGCCGCGACGAGGACGCGGCCGTGCGCCTGATGCAGGAGCACCTGGACAACGTGCAGGCCGGCCTGCAGTTCGACCGCGAGCTGCCCACCAGCGACCTGTCCATGGCCCTGTCTTCCTGAAAGCCGCGACCCATGACCGCCCTGTACGACGCCTGCGCCCCCTACCCCCGCGACCTGGTCGGTTACGGCCGTCGCCCGCCCCACCCGCACTGGCCCGGCAAGGCGCGCGTGGCCGTGCAGTTCGTGCTGAACTACGAGGAAGGCGGCGAGAACAGCGTGCTGCACGGCGATGCGGCCAGCGAGCAGTTCCTGTCCGAAATGTTCAACCCCGCGGCCTACCCCGCGCGGCACATGAGCATGGAGGGCATTTACGAATACGGCTCGCGCGCCGGCGTGTGGCGCCTCTTGCGCGAGTTTGAAAAACGCGGCCTGCCGCTCACCGTGTTCGGCGTGGCCACGGCATTGAAGCGCCATCGCGAGGTGGCGCAGGCTTTCGACGAGCTGGGCCACGAGGTCGCCTGCCACGGCCTCAAATGGATCCACTACCAGGACGCGCCGGAAGGCCTCGAGCGCGCCCACATGCACGAGTGCCTGGCGATCTTCGACGCGCTGTACGGCCAGGGCACCGACCATGCCCTGGGCTGGTACACCGGCCGCGACAGCCCCAACACCCACCGCCTGGTGGCCGACGCGGGCCGTTTCGTCTATGACAGCGACTACTACGGGGATGACCTGCCGCTGTGGATGCAGGTGGCGCGCACCGACGGCAGCCGCGCCCGCCAGCTCGTCGTGCCCTATACGCTGGACTGCAACGACATGCGCTTCGCCCTGCCCCAGGGCTATTCGCACGCCGACCCGTTCTTTCAGTACCTGAAGGACAGCTTCGACGTGCTGTACGCCGAGGGCGACCCGGCCGGCGACAACGCCCCGAAGATGATGAGCATCGGCATGCACTGCCGCCTGCTGGGCCGGCCCGGGCGCATCACGGCGCTGCAGCGCTTCCTGGACCACATCCAGGAGCGCGAAGGCGTCTGGGTATGCCGGCGCATCGACCTGGCGCGCCACTGGGCGGCGCAGCACCCGGCACCCGCCATTTGAGTCAAATCGGCCTCCAGCGCTTACCCACAAAGCGCCGGCAGCTCACTTTTCAATAGCAGGAGACACTGTGGCCCTGACCCTGGAACAACTCAACGCCGCGCCGCTGCAGGGTGCCGTGGCCATGCTCGAGGGCGTCTATGAGCACTCGCCCTGGATCGCCGAGGCGGCGCTGGCCGAGCGCCCGTTCGCGTCGCTGGCGCAGCTCAAGCACGCCATGGTGCGGGTCCTGGCCGCCGCGGGCGAAGACGCGCAGCTGGCGCTGATCCGCGCCCACCCCGAGCTGGCCGGCAAGGCCGCGGTCAGCCAGCAGCTGACGGCCGAGTCCACCCACGAGCAAAGCAAGGCGGGCCTCACCGACTGCACGCCCGAGGAGTTCGCGCGCATCCAGCAGCTCAACCAGGACTACAACACGCGCTTCGGCTTTCCCTTCATCCTGGCGGTGCGCGGCCCGCGCGGCACGGGCCTGCCGCGGCGCGAGATCATCGAGACCTTTGCGCGGCGCCTGGCCAACCACCCCGACTTCGAGCGCGCCGAGGCGCTGCGCAACATCCACCGCATCGCCGAGATCCGCCTGAACGACAAGTTCGGCCACGAGCCCGCGCTGGGCAACGACGTGTGGGACTGGCACGAGCGCCTGGCCCAGCACAGCGACCCCGGCTACGCCGAGCAGGGCCAGCTCACCGTCACCTACCTCACCGACGCGCACCGCGCCTGCGCTCAGCGCATCAGCCACTGGATGCGCGAGAGCGGCTTCGACGAGGTCGAGATCGACGCCGTGGGCAACGTGGTGGGGCGCTACAAGCCCGCCACAGAAGATGGCAAATACCTGATGACGGGCAGCCACTACGACACCGTCAGGAACGGCGGCAAGTACGACGGCCGCCTGGGCATCTTCGTGCCCATGGCCGCCGTGCGCGAGCTGCACCAGCGCGGCCGGCGCCTGCCGTTCGGCATCGAGGTCGTCGCTTTTGCCGAAGAGGAAGGCCAGCGCTACAAGGCCACGTTCCTGGGCTCGGGCGCGCTGACCGGCCACTTCGACACCACCTGGCTGGAGCAGCAGGACGCCGACGGCATCACCATGCGGCGCGCCATGGAGCACGCCGGCCTGTGCGTGGACGACATCGGCAAGCTCCGGCGCGACGCCGCCCGCTACCTGGGCTTCGTCGAGGTGCACATCGAGCAGGGCCCGGTGCTGACCGAGCTGGACCTGCCCCTGGGCATCGTCACCAGCATCAACGGCAGCGCGCGCTACGTGTGCGAGATGATCGGCATGGCCAGCCACGCCGGCACCACGCCCATGGACCGCCGCCGCGACGCCGCCCTGGGCGTGGCGGAGCTGGCGCTGTACATGGAGCAGCGCGCCGGCCAGGACGCGGGCAGTGTCGCCACCATGGGCATGCTGCAGGTGCCCGGCGGCTCCATCAACGTGGTGCCCGGGCGCTGCACCTTCAGCCTGGACCTGCGCGCGCCCACCGACGTGCAGCGCGACGCGCTGGTGAACGACGTGATGGACCGGCTGCAAACCATCGCCCAGCGCCGCGGCCTGCAATACACGGCCGAGCTGACCATGCAGGCCGCCGCCGCCCCCAGCGACCCCGCCTGGCAGCAGCGCTGGGAGGCCGCCGTGCAGGCCCTGGGCGTGCCGCTGTTTCGCCTGCCCAGCGGGGCCGGCCACGACGCCATGAAGCTGCACGAAATCATGCCCCAGGCCATGCTGTTCGTGCGTGGGCTCAACAGCGGCATCAGCCACAACCCGCTGGAGTCCACCACCAGCGACGACATGGAGCTGGCGGTGCAGGCCTTCTCCCAGCTGCTGGGCCAGCTCGCCGCCGAGATGGACTGAACCGTCCGCCCCGACACCCCTTTTTTCACGCGAAACGCCATGAACACCGACGCCCAAGCCACCTACGCCGCGCTGGATGCGTGGATCGACCAGCACTTTGACGAGCAGGTGCAGTTCCTGCAGCAGCTCGTGCGCGTGCCCACCGACACGCCGCCGGGCAACAACGCGCCGCACGCCGAACGCACGGCCGAGCTGCTCGCGCCCTTCGGCTTCGAGGCCGAGCGCCATGTCGTGCCCGAGGCTGAAGTGCGCGACTACGGCATGCAGTCCATCACCAACCTGATCGTGCGCCGCCCCTACGGCGATGGCGGCAAGACCATCGCCCTGAACGCCCACGGCGACGTGGTGCCGCCCGGCGAGGGCTGGACGCACGACCCCTACGGCGCCGAGGTTGCGGACGGCCGCATGTACGGCCGCGCCACCGCCGTGAGCAAGAGCGACTTCTCCACGTTCACCTACGCCGTGCGCGCGCTGGAGGCCGTCGCCCGGCCGGCCAAGGGCGCGGTGGAGCTGCACTTCACTTATGACGAGGAGTTCGGCGGACTGCTGGGCCCCGGCTGGTTGCTGGAGCAAGGCCTGACGAAGCCCGACCTGCTGATCGCCGCTGGCTTTTCCTACGAGGTGGTGACGGCGCACAACGGCTGCCTGCAGATGGAAGTCACCGTGCACGGCAAGATGGCCCACGCGGCCGTGCCGTACACCGGCGTGGACGCGCTGCAGGCCGCGGTGGCCCTGATGAACGCGCTGTACGCCGAGAACGAGAAGTACCGCAGCGTGCGCTCGCAGGTGGCGGGCATCAACCACCCTTATCTGAACATCGGCCGAATCGAAGGCGGCACCAACACCAACGTCATCCCCGGCAAGGTGGTGCTCAAGCTGGACCGCCGCATGATCCCCGAGGAAGACCCGGCCGAGGTGGAGGCCAGCATCCGCGCCGTGATTGCGCGCGCCGTGCAGCAGTTCAACGAAGGCCGTGGCTACCAGGGCGAGGACGCCGTGCGCGTGGACATCCGCCGCCTGCTGCTGGCCCGCGCCATGACGCCCCTGGCCGGCAACGCGCCGTTGGTGGACGCCATCCAGAAGCACGGCGAGGCAATTTTTGGCGAAAAGCCCCCGGCCGTGGGCACGCCGCTGTACACCGACGTACGCCTGTATGTGGAGCGCGGCATTCCCGGCGTGATCTACGGCGCCGGCCCGCGCACCGTGCTGGACAGCCACGCCAAGCGCGCCGACGAGCGCGTGGAGCTGGAAGACCTGCGCCGCGCCACCAAGGTGGTGGCGCGCAGCCTGGCGGACCTGCTGGCCTGACGCCCGGAGCCCCCGACACGCCAACCCGGCCCCGGCCGGGTTTTTCGTGCCCGGACGGGCGTCTGAATTTCATATCGCAAACTGGCCTGTTGCTGGGCAAAACCAGCACTTGGCCATTGCCTCAAAAGCCTCGTTTTCCGCGGGCAAACCCCTAGCAAACGGCGTTCGGCGCCCCGGTTTTCCCTGTTCCGCACAGCGGCTGGTTTGTATACACTTTTTGTATGGATCGCTGTGTGCAGTTGTGCCCGGCGTTCTCCGTACCGCCCCGGCGTGAGCAACCAAGGAAGACCCATGTCCACGAACGTCCATCCCGTTGACGAACAACTACCCTGGGGCCGCGCGGCCACCCTGGGCCTGCAGCACGTTCTGGTGATGTACGCCGGCGCGGTGGCCGTGCCGCTGATCGTCGGGCGCGCGCTCAACCTGCCGCCCGACCAGGTGGCGCACCTGATCTCGGCCGACCTGTTCGTCTGCGGCCTGGTCACGCTGATCCAGGCCTGGGGCTGCACGCAGTGGTTCGGCATCAAGCTGCCGGTGATGATGGGCGTGACGTTCGCCGCCGTGGCGCCCATGGTGTCCATGGCCCAGACCACGGGCGGCCAGCTGGGCGCCGGGATGATCTTTGGCGCGGTGATAGGCGCGGGCGTGGTCTCCATACTGATAGCGCCCTTCATGAGCCGCATGCTGCGCTTTTTCCCGCCGGTGGTCACCGGCACCATCATTGCGGTGATCGGCATCAGCCTGATGCGTGTGGGCATCAACTGGATCTTCGGCAACCCGGTCGGCCCCACGGCGCCCACGGTGCCCAACCCCGAGCATCTGAAATGGCTGGCCAGCGCGCAGTCCGCCGCCGGCGCCCCCGGCTCGGCCCTGCCGCCCCTGCCCAAGGGCTTTGCCGTGGTGCCCACCATCCCCAACCCCAAGTACGCCGACCTGACCGGCGTGGGCATCTCCGGCATCGTGCTGCTGACCATCTTGCTGGTGGCGCGCTTTGGCCGCGGCTTCGTCGCCAACATCTCGGTGCTGCTGGGCATCCTGGTGGGCGGCATCATCACGGCCGCCATGGGCCTGATGAACTTCCAGAAGGTGGGCCAGGCGCGCTGGTTCGACGTCGTGCTGCCCTTTCAGATCGCCACGCCCGTGTTCGACCCGATGCTGATCCTGACCATGACGCTGGTGATGATCGTGGTGATGATCGAGTCGGTGGGCATGTTCCTGGCGCTGGGCGACATGACCGGCAAGGAAGTCACCACCGAAGACCTCAAGCGCGGCCTGCGCACGGACGGCCTGGGCACGCTGATCGGCGGCATCTTCAACACCTTCCCCTACACCAGCTTCTCGCAAAACGTGGGCCTGGTGGCCGTCACCGGCGTCAAGAGCCGCTGGGTCTGCGTGGCGGGCGGCTTCGTGCTGATCGTGCTGGGGGTGCTGCCCAAGATGGCGGCGCTGATCGAATCGCTGCCCACCGTGGTGCTGGGCGGCGCCGGCCTGGTCATGTTCGGCATGGTGGCGGCCACGGGCATCCGCATCCTGTCCAACGTGGACTTTCAGAACAACCGCAACAACGCCATGATCGTGGCCGTCTCCATCGGCGTGGGCATGATCCCGCTGGTGGCGCCCAACTTCCGCCAGTGGATGCCGCATGCCATCCACCCGCTGATCGAATCCGGTATCCTGCTGTCTTCGATTGCCGCCGTGGCCCTGAACGTCTTCTTCAACGGCGCCAGCCGCGACACCAGCGCAGCCGTGCGGGCCGCCCGGCAGGCAGACGCCCACTGACACCCGGGCGTTCGCCCCCTGATCGATGCCCTCCACCCGAAGGCAGTCCTCCGCACACGACGCCCCGTCGGCCGCATGGCTGGCGGGGCTTTTTTGGCCCTGCTGAAAGTGCCTGCCGCTGTCAGCATGCAGTAAGCTCGTTTCGAACGTTTTTCGAGTGCTCAACGCTCCGTTTCTGCCATGACACAGAACCTCTCCCCCGCCGAATCCGCCCTGCGCGACGCTGCCCGCGAATACCACCGCAGCCCCACCCGCGGCAAGATTTCCGTCACGCCGACCAAGCCCCTGTCCAACCAGCGCGACCTGTCGCTGGCTTACTCGCCGGGCGTGGCTTACCCCTGCCTGGACATCCAGGCCGATCCATCCAAGGCGTTCGACTACACCTCGCGCGGCAACCTGGTCGGCGTGATCACCAACGGCACGGCCGTGCTGGGCCTGGGCGACATCGGCCCGCTGGCCGGCAAGCCGGTCATGGAAGGCAAGGGCTGCCTGTTCAAGAAGTTCGCCGGCGTGGACGTGTTCGACATCGAGCTGGCCGAGCGCGACCCGGACAAGCTGATCGAGATCATCGCGGCGCTGGAGCCCACGCTGGGCGGCATCAACCTGGAAGACATCAAGGCGCCCGAGTGCTTCTACATCGAGCGCGAGCTGTCCAGGCGCATGAACATCCCCGTGTTCCACGACGACCAGCACGGCACGGCCATCATCAGCAGCGCCGCCCTGCTCAACGGCCTGGAGCTGGTGGGCAAGGACATCGGCGCGGTGAAGGTCGCCGTCTCCGGCGCCGGCGCGGCAGCGATTGCCTGCGTGGACGTGATGGTGGGGCTGGGCGTGAAGCGCGAGCACATCTTCATGGTGGACTCCAAGGGCGTGATCCACACCGGCCGCACGGGGCTGGATGCATCCAAGGCGCGCTATGCGCAGGCAACCGACGCCCGCACGCTGGCCGACGTGGTGCATGGGGCCGACGTGTTCCTGGGCTGCTCGGCCCCCGGCGTGCTGACGGCCGAGATGGTGAAGACCATGGCGGCGCGCCCCATCATCCTGGCCCTGGCCAACCCCGAGCCGGAGATCCGCCCCGAGCTGGCGCGCGCCGTGCGCCCGGACTGCATCATCGCCACCGGCCGCTCGGACTACCCCAACCAGGTCAACAACGTCCTGTGCTTCCCCTACATCTTCCGCGGCGCGCTCGATTGCGGCGCCAGCAAGATCACCGAGGCCATGAAGCTCGCCTGCGTGCGCCAGATTGCCGCGCTGGCCAAGGAGAACATCAGCGAAGAGGTGGCCGCGGCCTACGCCGGCACCGAGCTGACCTTCGGCCCCGACTACCTGATTCCCACGCCGTTCGACTCGCGCCTGATCCTGAAGATCGCCCCGGCCGTGGCGCAGGCTGCGTTCGACTCGGGCGTGGCCACACGCCCCATCGAGGACATGGAGGCCTACCGCGAGCACCTGTCGCGCTACGTCTATCAAACCGGCATGCTGATGCGCCCGGTCATCAACGCAGTCAAGGCCCTGCCGCATGAAGAAAAGCGCGTGGCCTATTCCGATGGCGAGGACGAGCGCGTGCTGCGCGCCGCGCAGGTGGCCATCGACGACCACATCGCCCGGCCCATCCTGGTGGGCCGCCCCGCGGTGATTGCTGCGCGCATCGCCAAGGCCGGCCTGCGCATGCAGCCGGGCGTGGACGTGGAGATCGTCAACCCCGAGGACGACCCGCGCTTTCGCCAGTACTGGGAGCTGTACCACCAGCTGATGAAGCGCGACGGCGCCACGCCCGAGGTGGCCAAGGCCGCCGTGCGCCGCTCCAACACCATCATCGCCGCGCTGATGGTCAAGCTGGGCGACGCCGACGCCATGATCTGCGGCCTGGCGGGCACCTACGAGACGCACCTGGAGCGTATCGACCACATCCTGGGCCGCGCCAGCGGCGCGCGCCAGTACGCTGCGCTCAACGCCGTCATGACGGCCAGCAACGGCCCGCTGTTCATCGCCGACACCTATGTCAACGAAGACCCCACCGCCGAGGAGCTGGCCGAGATTGCCTGGGCTTCGGTGCAGGAGGTGCAGCGCTTTGGCATCCCGGCCAAGGTGGCCTTTTTGTCGCACTCCAGCTACGGCTCGTCGCGCCGCGGCTCGGCGCGCAAGATGCGCGCCGCGCGCGACCTGTTCGTGCAGCAGCACCCCGACATCGAGTGCGACGGCGAGCTGCACGGCGACGCGGCGCTGGAGCCCAAGATCCGCGCCAGCTACCTGGGCGACTCGACGCTCAACGGCTCGGCCAACGTGCTGGTCTGCCCCAATCTGGACGCGGCCAACATCCTCTACAACGTGCTCAAGACCACCAGCAGCGGCGGCGTCACCGTGGGCCCCATCCTGATGGGCACGGCCGCCACCGCCTACATCCTCACGCCCGCCGCCACCATGCGCCGCGTGCTGAACATGACGGCCCTGGCCGTGGCCAGCAGCGCCGCGCGGCGCGCGGGCTAAAAGCCCGACGCGCCGGCATCCACCAGCAAAAGCCGCTCCTGGGAGCGGCTTTTTTTTGTTGGCGGCCCTATTGAGCGGCAAGCGCACCAAAACGGGATTTTGCGGAACGAGGCAGGGCTCACTGGCATATCCGCGCCACTTGTCAGTGCCTGATAAAGCGAGCTGGGAGCCGCCTCATGGGCTCCCTTGGTGCATCAGCTCAATGACACCTTTCGTTCGTACGGAGGCCGATCAATCCAGCGTGCGCCGCTGCAGCACCAGCGACACCCCGAACACCGCCAGCCCGCCCAGCGCCAGCGCAGCGCCCACCCAGCCGGTGGCCGCCCAGCCCCAGCCCAGGGCGATGGCCAGGCCACCCAGCCAGGCGCCCAGCGCGTTGGCCGCATTGAAGGCCGAGTGGTTCAGCGCCGCGGCCAACGACTGCCCCTCGCCCGCCACGTCCATCAGCCGCACCTGCAGCGCCGGGCCCAGGGCGCCAAGGGTGCCGACCAGGAAGGTGCTGGCCAGCGCCAGCGGCAGCACCGGCGCCGTGAGCGCGAACAGCGCCAGCACCGCGGCGCCCCACAGCAAGATGCCGGCAATGGTGCCCATCAGGTGGCGGTCCATGAAGCGCGGCCCCAGCCCGTTGCCCGCCACCATGCCCAGGCCCAGCAGCGCCAGCGCAAACGGCAGCGCCGGCGGCGGCAGCTGTGCCAGCTGCAGCAGCGTGGGCTTGATGTAGCTGAAGACGGAAAACAGCCCGCCAAAGCCCACCGCACCCACGCCCAGCGTCAGCCAGACCTGGGCCCTGGCCAGCGCGCGCAGCTCGCCGCGGGCGCTGGCCTGGGCGGGCGCCGGGGTGCGTGGCACCCAGCGGTGCACCAGCGCCACGGCCAGCAGGCCGATGGCGCCCACCAGCGCAAAGGCCGCGCGCCAGCCCAGGCCCTCGCCCATCCAGGCGGCCAGCGGCACGCCCACCACCACGGCCACCGTCAGCCCCAGCATGATGTGCCCCACCGCCGCTGCGCGCCGCCCGGCCGGCGCCAGCCCGGCGGCCACCAGGGCGGCCACGCCGAAGTAGGTGCCGTGCGGCAGCCCGGCGGCAAAGCGCAGCAGGCTCAGGCTGACATAGCCCGGCGCCAGCGCGCTGGCGAAGTTGCCCAGCGCGAAGCAGGCCATCAGCGCCATCAGCAGCGCGCGCCGCTCCAGGCGCGCACCCAGCACCGCCAACACCGGCGCGCCCACCACCACGCCGAGGGCATACGCACTGATGACGTGGCCGGCCTGCGGGATGGACACGCCCAGGTCGGCCGCCACCTCGGGCAGCAGGCCCATGATGGCGAATTCGCCCGTGCCGATGCCGAAGCCGCCCACGCCCAGTGCCAGCACGGCAGGGCCGTAGGCGCTGCGTTCGGGGGCGGACGGGCGGTCAGGGGCGTGCGGCGGGTGGGTGGACATGGCGAGCAGTCAGGGTAAACCCGCGTATTGTCCTGCAAAAATGAGAGCTGCCCACGCTGGAATCATGCG